>URCY01000011.1 GCA_900546415.1 uncultured Eubacteriales bacterium | reverse complement strand
AGAGTTTCTTGATTCTTTGTTCTCATATCAGCACCTCTGTTTCTATATGGGATTTGAAATCCCATAATGTTATTATACTCAGGCAAAAAAGAAATGCAATAGGTTTGTAGAAAAGCAAAACGAGGTGGCGATTTTGTTCGTCACCTCATATAATTGTTTTTTTGTTATCAATTCATGCCTGTCCAGATTCTGGGTGTTCTTCGTTTGGCCTGCCCTGAGATTATTCATATGAAAGAAAAGGCGATACCGGTAGGTACCGCCTTTTCTTTATGCTGAAATTTTTGCGTACCGCTCTGACTCTATGATATCCATCATGACAGAGTAAGGGGAAAGGTCTCCGCTTGCCACCATGGAAAACAGACGCGGCGTACATCCGGAAACCAGGGCAACGCCTTGCTCGTTCTTTGTCACGGGCTGATTGCTGTTCCGGCTCGCAACATTCCAGAAGACAATCTGAGGTAATCTGTACCCATGCTCCGCAAATCTGCGCTTTGCACTGGCAAAATTAGACACAGATGCATTTCGAACGCAGGCGTTGAACTCCATATCCGAAATCAGATACAAAGTCTCGGGCAGCTCTTCTTGCGGGACATTGTTGCGCACTGCCGCATCCAAGATCAGATCAAAGACCGCTTCCACATTTCTCTTGGATGTTGTACTTGTATAGAAAGCAGGAGTGAAGTCCGGCAAGACTTCCGCTTCAACAAGATACTGCGCCATAGAGCCAACAAAGGCTGCGCAGGAACCCTCACCAGTGGCAGCAGCCTCTGCTTTTACATTTTCGAGAAAATCCTTTCTGAATTCCTGCGCATCCATGTTAACCCTCCACCCGCCAGTCTTCAATACTGGCCAGACTAATTGAATATTGTACCTCGATAATCTGCGGAACGACATTATCTGATGTCAGCCTTGGGAAATCCGCGTCTACGCGGAAATGCATTTCCCCCGAGCATACATATTTTTGCTCCCTATACTCAGGAAGATCGATAAAGCCATAGCGCATCAGCTTGCTTTCCAAAAGGGAATAGGCGTCATCGTTTTCATGCACCCGTCTGAAAGTGTGATCTACCTGCTCTCCAAGTGACACTGCGCCGCTGTGTTCTGGTGCACACTTATCAATAAGCATCACAACCAACTCTCCAGGATCGGTATTTGCAAGCTGCTCCAAAGAAGAAATTTTCACAGAATCTGCGGATACACCCACAGATTTCACCTCATGCCAGTTGTCTGCGTACACAAAGTCTTGATCAGCACCATCCGGGCCGACCCATCCTTGAACCGCCGGCAGAATTGGATATCCGGCATCAATCACTTCGCACAGATAGATAAGCTCGCCAAGCAATCCTTTGCGGTTACTCTCATCCATCAGGCTTTTTCTTTGATGCTCAAGCAGTTTGTTCCATTGCTTAAAGCGCCGCACTGTTAAATTCAAAGCAGAAATCTCATTATCTGCTGTTTGAGAATAAGAGATCAAATCCGCGCACAACAATTCAAAAACGCTGTCCTGTTCATTGCGCATAAGCACAAAGGAAAGAGTCCATCGTCCGTCTGTGCGGCGGCCCTTGGTTACAACAATTGATTTGGAAGACGGCAGAAGTTCCGGCTCATTCTGTGAAATAATCACCAAGGCTTTCTGGTCAATCTCCTTGTAGCCAACGTGCCATTCAAGGGCGTGTTTCACCTCAATCTGTATGTATCCTCCGTCATAGTAGTTGAAGGCGTTCCACTTCTCATGAAGATATTCAGCAGTAATTTTCATTCGTCTTCTTCCTCGTCAGGATCCATCCAGTTTTTCAGTTCAACCATGTTCACCATGTAATTCGCAGTACGGATACCGGCACCAGTATCAGGGAAGCCAACGCCAAGTGCAAATGTTCGCACCGTCAGGAATGGAACATAGCGAGCTGGAATTGAGGGAGTATTGATATGACGATGTTAGAGGCTTTTGTAAAGGAGCGCAACGAGGCGCTGTTCAGCCTTGACCGCAAGAAGATCGAGGCGTACATGATCAAATATGGAGAAACGGAGATATCCCAGACACCCGATACAGTTTTCTGGACGTCCGTGTACAAGGCCATCTGCGGCATCAAGGATGCGCCGGAAGCCATTGTAAGTAAGGCAAAGGAATGGCTGCATGAGCATGGTATGAGTCCTTATCTGGCGGGGTGATTATCTCCCCTTGATCTGCCTGAAGATCATCGAAGCGAGTTCCTATAACAACTGAATCAACGACATCACGACGGAACGGTCGGGCTGAAACAGGGCCGCGCTAAATCCGCTTCCAGGTCACTTGATCGTGGGCAGCAGCCCGAACATGAACCGGTAGTTATTCCAGACATACGTGAGAGGCCACCGGCAAGGTAAGACACTATAGTTCTATCTATAGGTCTGCCTTGTCGGTGGCCTTTTTTTGTTTTTCGCCGACATCACAAATACATATTCGCAGCCTGAAGTACAAGGGCCAAGGATACAAATACGCTGATTTCAAACTCTTTTGAAAAAGCAGTATGGGTACCCTTAGATTTCTGCGCCCTTTTTCAGGCAGGCAGCATCGGGAGTCCTTTTCGCCAGCGTAGTTGTGTCCTTTGGACCGCAGCAGGCGGAAAGGACTTTTTATGTGCAATCAGTGGCTCTGCTATATCGCTGAATACCCGTGATCTCCGAATTTTTGACTTTCACCCAAATTCAAAAATTCAAAGGAGATCACAGTAATGAAAAGAACATTTTTGGTAAAGAAGGACCCCACGATTGAAGCACAGGACAATTGGCTGATCATGGATTATCGCCAGTATGCGGCATGGAGAGAAACGGATGAAGGCAAGAATCGGGAAATCGTCTTTGGAAAGTTTGAGGCTTGTAGTGAAGACGACTCTATCATTTTCATGGAGTGCAATGAAAAAGTCAGCAAAGAGTTGAAAAAGGATTGCCATCGCAAGCAGTACATCCGAAGCCGAGACGCCGAAACACCGTTCCAAGTCATGTCTTACAGCACCATGACCTTTCAAGAGTCTGAAATCTATGGAGAAGATGTTCTCGAAGATACAGAGTGCAATGTAGAGGAGTCGGTCATGCAGCGTATGGATATTGAGCGGGTCAGAACTGCACTGAAAATGTTGGCCCCGGAAGAGCGGGCCATCATTCAGGATTTTTTCTTCACAGAATCCCCAATACCGGTTAAGGAGCTTGTGGAAAAATACGCAATGCCCAAGACGAGCATCTATAGAAAAAGGGATGATGCACTGAAGAAGCTGAAGAAAATTTTAGGAAATGCGTAGGTCAAATTGGGATGACACGAGTGGTTTGACATAGAAAATGCACCTGCCGAAGCAGGTGCAGGAATGAAATCACATCATGGGGTTTTCCAATAGGTCTTCCACATTGCAGCCGAGAACACGGGACAACTTGTAGAGGATGTTTGCCTGCGCCTTGTCAATGCCATTGACCCGCTGTTCGTACATCTGAATGTTGCGCAGATTCACGCCGGATTGCTCTGCAAGCTCTGCCTGAGATAAGCCCCGGTTTTCACGAATGCGCTTCAGGTTGGAATCGCCTTCCGCTGCTTTATAGAGTTCCTCCATGGTATCGATGAAACTTGTAATGTCCATCTCGTGGTAAACGGAATACATCCCAATGATCTTGGAAAGTGGAATGCGCTCAAAGATATCCTTGAAACGACGGCCAGTAAACCATTGGTACTCTGCAACTGCCCAACCGGCCCAATATTCAGGGGAGCAGTCCTCTGCGTTGGTTGGTGCTGGCAGCTCCTTTGGACCGTATGCCTTTGTGATGACCGCACGGGCCAGCTCAACACCGGACATCCCTGCAACATAGGCGGGGTTGCCTCGTTCAAACTGTTCGGCGTAGCCGGTATTGATGAAGAGTGCTGTGATCCAATCCGGTTTTAGCTTGCAGTCGTTGATCGCATAGTCGAAGAAAGAGGAAAGACGATCCTTGGCATTATTCAAATAAGATTCGCTGTATGCGTGGGTCATCGTTGCTCATCTCCTCCCTCAAGATATCCAGCACGAAGATGTCGTCCCGGTAAGACTTGCTTTTCTTGATCTCTTTACGGTAAGTATCCCTCGCTTTGGTATCTCTATCCAAGAACTTGGGGTAATAGACGCTCTTGCTGACCGGATAAGCATTCACGAAGTGCAGCCGATCAAAGCCTTTTTGAGAAATGACAACCGTCTGCTCACCGAGTTTGCCCAGCTTTAGAGCCTTGTTCAGACTTCTGAGCGGTAAGGTGTTGGACACAAAGGACTCTGCATACTGGAAATAGGAATCGTCTGCCCGATAGCCGATCACAACATCGTAGCCGGTTAAATCAATTGAATAGTGACCAATAAGATAGTCCCTTGCATCAACGGCAACTTCGGAGTCCAGCTTGAAGGTGCGGAACTGAAGCAGAAGAGCCATCCAGTTCAGGACCGTATGCGTTCCGTCCAACAGATTCAGCACCTTCAGCCCGTCCGTGTCAAAGGCATAGCTGTTGACAAAACCGTCTGTGTTCTTTTTGCAGGCCCACTCACGAGCCATTTCATCGACGCGGGTACAGTAGAAACCCATGCCATAGTCGTTGTGCGGATTACCGATATGAATATCCGGAACCTCGATGATGTGGTCGGTTCCATGAAGCAGTTGAATGACGCTCATAATATGAAGCCTCCATTATCATTGTAATGATACAACCACATTATATCATCCTGATGATAGTTTTGTCAATAGCGCATGAGAATTCATTCCAAAGAATATGCCGCCTTCCTCCAAATTCTTCTGCTTCCGAAAAATATTTTGGAAACGAGCAAAAAACTGTGGGAATCTCGCAAAAAAATTCGGCAAAGAGAAAGTGAGAGGACAATCTCATAAAACCCGGTAGGAGTGATTCACATGAATAACAAAATAAGCATCAACCCCAGCTCGACAAAGTGGCTCGAAAAAGATGATCGGGTCGTCGCTGATTACTTTTGCGATTTGGGCTTCCGTTCCCTGAGGCAGATCCTTGATATGCGTGTTTTCGACCTGATGAATATGCAGGGCCTGAACGCTGTCCGAGTCGAGGAAGTGATCATCTGCTTATATAAGTGGCTGAATCCCAACACAGCTATCGATGAGGCTATCTATAACGGTATGATGTCACAGCCCTTCCTCTATACTCCGTGGAGAAAAGAACACAAAGACCTTGCTGCAATCAAAGTCGGCGACTTGGTGCTGACCCCCGGTATCAACATGAAAGCTATCCAGCATTTCTATGATGCGATCCGTAAGGCGTTTTTCAAATCGGAGGAATACAACTGGAGATGGTACAAGTTCCGAAACAGAAGTGAATATGTAACCTATCTCCGGAAACACGAGGAGGCGGAATAAATGACGCGAACAGAAAAAGAAAATCTCGTTCCTGTTTGGGAGCGCATTACCATTAGTCTGGAAGAAGCTGCCGCATATAGCGGTATCGGCGTGAGGAAGCTGCGGGATATGACCGATAAGCCCGAATGCAACTATGTTATCTGGGTCGGAAACCGAAGAATGATCAAGCGGAAAAAGTTCGATGAATACCTTGAGTCGGCCTATTCTGTATGAGTCAAGTATGCGATTTGCTTGATATGGGCTGATTCGCAACATTGGAAAACGAGATGTCTCTATGTATCCTTAATGGTGCCAAGAGAAAAGCGAAAGCAAAGGAGTGAAGACTATGCAGTTTCAAAAGAAGGAAAAGCGGCAGACAACCGTTCGCTTTGATAGCCACCATGTCAGGCTACGCACCGGAGAGATACAGAGAAAAACCGGCAGCTATATGTACCGCTGGACAGACAAGCTCGGAAAACGTAATACCATATACGCTGCAACATTGGAAGATCTCCGGGAGCAGGAGG
Organism: uncultured Eubacteriales bacterium; assembly: GCA_900546415.1. Taxonomy (GTDB): domain Bacteria; phylum Bacillota; class Clostridia; order Oscillospirales; family Oscillospiraceae; genus JAZOXB01. The sequence continues at coordinate 29,991 of URCY01000011.1, read as the reverse complement.
AACAGATTCTTGTTGATCAGCATGACGGCATCAAAGCCAATATCAAAAATGTCACGGTGAATGATGTATATGAGCTTTGGTGCCAACTGAAAAGAGGCATCAAGGACAGCACCATGAAAAACTACATTTATATGTATGAGCTGTTTGTGAAGCCAACTTTCGGAAAGAAGAAGCTGGTACAGGTGAAAAAATCGGATGTGCGCCGATTCTATAACCAGCTCATCGACGATAAGGTCCTGAAGCCGTCTACGGTAGATGTCATCCATAATATTGTCCACCAAGTATTTCAGATAGCCGTCGATGACGATATGATTCGCAGCAACCCTGCGGCCAATATGCTTCGGGAAATCAAAATGGCACACGGTTCGGAAATCGAGAAAAGAAAGGCTTTGACCCTTGAGCAGGAAGAACTGTTTCTTGGCTATCTGGCCAGAACATCAAAATACCAGCACTGGTATCCTGTCTTTTATATTATGGCGAATACCGGAATGCGTGTGGGGGAAATCACTGGTCTGCGCTGGTGCGATGTGGATATGGAAAACGGCATCATCAGCGTGAACCATACGCTGGTGTACTACAACCACAGAGATGAGAAGGGCTGCTACTTCTCCATCAATACACCTAAGACAAAAGCCGGTATTCGGGAAATTCCCATGACCGAAGGCGTGAAGCAGGCATTCCTCATGGAAAAGGAGTTCCAAGAGGAGTGCGGAATGAAAAGTGTCAGCCACATTGAGGGGTATTCAGACTTCGTGTTTGTTAATCGGAACGGCGAGGTGCAGCATCAAGGCACATTGAATAAGGCTCTGCAACGGATCATGCGCGATTGTAACAGCGAAGTTCTTGAGAAAAAGGGCGTAGACTCCGATCCGGTTCTTCTGCCTAAGTTCTCGTGCCATGTGCTACGGCATACATTCGCTACAAGAATGTGTGAGAGCGGTTTGAATGTCAAGGTCGTGCAGTCTGTGCTTGGTCACGCCGATGTAACGACCACGCTCGATATTTATGTGACGGTCACGAACGACCTGAAGAAACGAGAAATCACAGCCTTTGAAACATATTTGAAAACCGGGGCCAAGCAAATGGCAAATGTATAATATGGTTCTCTCCCCCTTGCGGTCGCAAAATCTGCGATTGCAGGGGGATTTCTCTTTTTGCACATTTCTCTTATTTTGAGGTTTTTCCTATACTGTTAGCAGTACACAGGAAGGGCGGCAACAGTATGGAAAACAGTTTGGCAAATAAGAAACCTTGGCTTGTAGCTGAATGGTCAGAAAGAAACGGCAGCATCTCACCGGATGATGTACCCTATGGTTCTAAAAAACTATATTGGTGGCATGGCAGTTGTGGACATGAGTGGCAGGCCAGCGCAAAGGCAAGATCAAGCGGCGAGAATTGCCCGATTTGCAGTAACGCCAGAATCGTTGCGGGTATCAATGACCTTGCGAGTTTGAAACCGGAACTACTGAAAGAATGGTCGCCGAAGAATACCATCCGACCAACAGAGATCGGTGTTGGCTCTCATAAGAAAGTGCTCTGGATAGGAGCTTGCGGACATGAGTGGAGCGCAGAAATCCGGAATCGCGTCAGGGGAGCCGGTTGCCCCTACTGTTCGCACAACGCAGTCCTTCAAGGATTTAACGACCTTGCAACTGTACTGCCGCAGGTTGCAAAGGAGTGGTCGCCTCGAAACGCACCGCTCAAGCCAACACAGGTAACGCCTTATGCAAATCGGAAAGTTTGGTGGAAATGCGAACAGGGCCATGAGTGGTTTACGCTCATATCTACACGGGCTTATGGAAGCAAATGCCCTTATTGCAGCGGAATAAAATTGCTGAAGGGATTCAATGATTTAGCTTCGCTCCATCCGCAGCTCGCATTGGAATGGTCACAAAAAAACGGCACATTATTGCCGGAAGATTTCAACGAGCGCTCCACCAAAAATGTCTGGTGGAAGTGCAGTACCTGCGGACATGAGTATAGGGCGGTAATCAAATCCAAAGTTCATGGGTTAAAATGCCCAGTATGCACGAGGAACGCTGTGTTGCCTGGTTATAGCGATTTAGCAACTACAGACCCGGAGCTGGCACAGGAATGGAATGCGGCCAAAAACACAAGAAAGCCCACAGAGATATCAAGACTGTCACAGTACCCGGTTTGGTGGAAAGGCATTTGCGGGCATGAATGGAAGGATAAAGTGTTTCACCGTGCAGTTGAAGGGGCTGGCTGCATCTACTGCGAGAAAGCATTTCTTAAGGAGCTGCCATATCTGCTTGTAACGATGTATGCAAAGCAATATGGGCTTGCGACACGCACAGACGACGAAAAACTGATTGGCGCACGAATCGATGCGGTTATCCCGGAACTGCGGCTTGCGTTTGCCTTTTCTCAAAAAGGCACTGATAGAGAAGCCAAAGTTGCGGAGGTTCTTCACTTCCTGTGCAAAGCGAAAAGGATACAGTTATTTGTGATACGGCAGAAAGACCCGATTGCGCTTGCCACAGAAATCAAGCAAGCCTTCGCTAAGGCAAACCTATTTATAAATTCGGATAGTCAAAGGGATGTTGCCCATCTTCGGAAGCGATACTTTGCTCAAAAGAACAATGGAAACTAAAAAGAGGAACTGCGACTTGCAGTTCCTCTTAGTCCTTTTGATTCGTTTTTACTGCATGGGCAAGCAGCATATTGAGTACCAAGCATTCCGAACAGGGATAAAAGCTACAGCTATATTTCTTCTTGGAGAGAAGCAGGCCGTGAGCAATGGAATCAAGCAAGATGGTTCAATGGCATGGATGCAGCACAGACCGCAGATGAGAATAAGACCATTGTTTGCGGACACTGGCATACTTCGTATGGCCATAGCAAATACGAACACAAGGGGACCGAGTTTGGAGAAGATGCGGACTTCTCTCCCTATTATGGTCCCGGAATTATTGCCATAGATGCCTGTACAGCGTTCAGTGGAAAGGTAAATTGTCTTGTGATAGAGGATTAACGGCGTGGCGTAGTACGGGATTGAACTTTGCATATCCGTTTATAACCACGCCTTAGACGGGCACAATATAAAGAGTGAATGTAAGCAGAGTATTGTAGTTTTTTCTAGATTCCTTACGGGACGACCTGAAACCCATTGAAATTCTGAGATTCTACTATTATAATATTAACTACAATCTTTCGGAGGTGCGAAAGGTTGGGGTTGCACCACATACACCACTTGGAGCACCACTATGGTGTATGCTTTCAGCAGGGAAATGTACAGAGTTATCACACACGGGAAAATGTGACCTGTAAGCAAAGCACAGTATTAACAGGGCTTCTACACAGCTATTCCATGTGAGGAATCTTATCCCTACAATGAAGCCGTTGAATGATGTAAACAAGGGCAATGATGTAAAAAATCAGCCTGTCGAGGAAATGAAAGCAGAGCCTGAAAAGATTGATTTCTCTAAGGTAAAGATTGAGCCTTTGTTTGAGGAACAGGTCGATTTTGACACATTCTCAAAGTCAGATTTCAGAGCCGTTAAGGTTAAAGAGTGCGTGGCAGTACCGAAGTCAAAGAAACTCTTGCAGTTCACTCTTGATGACGGCACAGGCACAGACAGAACCATTTTAAGCGGTATTCACGCATATTATGAGCCGGAAGAGCTTGTAGGTAAGACACTTATCGCTATCACAAATCTTCCTCCTCGTGCTATGATGGGCATTGACTCTTGCGGTATGTTGCTCTCCGCTATTCACGAAGAAGAAGGCGAAGAAAAGCTCCATCTGCTTATGGTAGATGACCATATCCCGGCAGGTGCAAAGCTCTATTAAGCTGATGTAACGATGTACCGTTTAACCAAATAAACGAGATGTACTTCAAATGCTGAAAATCACAAAAGTAAGTGATTTACATCAAACTTACATCATTTGATGCGTGAATTTGTGCAGGGACAAAATAATCGCATAATTTTCAAGATGAATGGGCAGTCCCAATCGGGATTGCCCATTTTCAAAAGTATGATAAAAGTCTAAAATAAAATCAGGTAGAATGTCAGGTATGAAATTTCGAGAAATCAAAGAAAACAAAAAACAGTTTCTATCATTACTGCTTTTGGCAGATGAACAGGAGAATATGATAGACCGCTATCTTGAAAAAGGCACTATGTATGTGCTTGACGATAACGGCGTGAAAGCTGAGTGTGTCGTCACCGATGAGGGCGACGGCATTCTTGAAATAAAGAATATTGCGACCGTTCCAGAATATCAAGGCAATGGATATGCCAAAGCCCTAATTGATTTTATTGTTAAAGAGTATGCCGACAAATATTACGTTTTACAGGTCGGAACCGGCGACAGTCCTCTGACAGTTCCATTCTATGAAAAGTGCGGTTTTGTTCGTTCTCATATTATACCAAACTTTTTTACAGACAATTACGAGCACCCGATATTTGAATGTGGCGTCAGGTTGGTGGATATGGTGATTTTTCAAAGAAACCTATAAATTAATTCATTCAAGCCCTTTGAGAGAAGAAAATAACTTTTCTCAAAGGGCTTTTTTCATTTATACGGATATTCACAAACTACAATAAAAAGCTGAAACCCCATATACTCTAATCAAAGAGGAAGCGGAGGTCTTGGTATGAGTAATAGTTTATCGGCAGTACATCCCGAATTGGTTGTCGAGTGGTCGGAAAAGAATTTCTTTTAACTCCTCTGCAAAGCCTCGCTCGTCTGCTATCACACGCTTTGAAATACGCTGAATGGAATTAAGCAGCAACGCACACAGCGTTTTTTCGCTGATATAATGGCAGGTGCAGTTGTGCGTTTGCTTTGCGGAATCCGTCATATAATTGCCGCAACGATAGGAATAATATCGTTCTCCGTTCGAGTAGTAATGAACTTCATATGGAAAGCGGAATGATTGATGTAAATCATATCGCTTGGTTTCTTCCAACCCCTTGCGCCCCTGCTTGTCAAACTGGTGCGCCGTTTCGTGCGTGATACGGTCAACGCCGCCTTCCACTCGGTCGGAGGCGTATTCCTCGGCATTATGCTCATCAGGACGAGTTGCGTGTTCTGCCTTTTCCTTCGTCTGCACATAGGCGGAGCGCATACGGTCTGCGGCGATTGCCGCTTTGTCGATCTTCTTGATTGTGCCTTTCACGACATCTCTCGTTTTAATATCAGCCATTGAACCCTCCTTTCCGGGGCGTACCAAAACACCCCTAAATTGAAAATGAGGGGTAAAGGTATAAACACCTTACCCCTCAAAGTGCGGGAGCTGAAAAGCCTTGATATTGCTGGCTTTTTCAGCTTCTATTTTTCGACTCTGCCCGTTTTCTTCTTGCGTACTCTGCCTGCTGAGCTTTGTAAGCTCTTTGAGCGCACTTCGCGCAATATTTCTTTCGGTTGCCCTTCTTGATAATCGGCGCACCGCAGGACACGCACTTTTCAAAGCGTGTGCCAAGAATATCCGCTTCCAGCAAAGGCTCTGCCGGCAAGACAGCTTTACGAAAATACTTGCAGAGCAGTGAGTATGAGATCGGAGGCAAGGGCGGCTCCATAGGAGCGTAGGTACAGCCGCCTTGCTCCATACGCTCGGCAAACTCGCAAATGTGAAAGAGATTGCGTCCGACCTCTGTGTGATAATTGTCAATATAGCGGCAGGGATAGCTTTCCGTCTTACCGTCACGGTCGGTCACGACGATGCGCTCACCGTCCGGGATACGGAACAGCTCCTTATAGTGGCTGTCAATAAAGCGAATATCCCGGTTGGCTTCTTCGATGTGCTTGTCCAGCCATTCCTTTACATAGCAGAGGCAGTAGAAGTTATAGTCGCCCCTCGTTGGATTACAACGAAGCACGAACGCATATTTCTCGGTATCTGCTCGGAAGCCGAACTCAGTGGTATAAGCACCCTGCATTTCGCTTTCCTTGTTCTCACGCCCATAACGCACCATCTGAGAACGGCTTTGAAGCAGTCCGTACTCCTCGGAGCGCAGGGCGTTGATTACATCGTCCAAGTCCCGCTTGAACTCGTCGCTTTTCCATTGCGGTCGGGTATCAAACCAAGTGGTATAAAACTGATCACCGCTTGAGCCGAAGTCCCCACGCAGATAACCGATATTGCCTGTCTGCCCTTGAAGCTGCGAGCTTTGAGCGTAGGTGTATTTGCGTTCGGGAACGGTCAGCGGTCGCAGTGTGAAATCTGTCATTATCTTGCGCCCCTTTCTTGCGGTGTTCGTTGTTTCGGGATGTCAAAGCCGTAAACGGCGGCGATCTCATCCCCAAGTCGCCGGGTCAGCCGAGTAATATCGGCTCGTGTGGCTTTGCCCTGATAGATTTTATCTCTCAGGTTCTCCATCTGTGTTTCGGAAACGCCGTCCTTAAACACTCGGTAGAGATAGTGATTTGTGCCGTCGTGGTGAGCTGCATCGGCACGAAGATCGCCGTATTTATCTACATACCATTCGGTATAATCAGTGTCGGCATACAGGCAATCTCGGATGTTGCCGGAGGGGATATCCTTGTAGCCCATCACTCTGCCGTTCCATCTGCCGATGTCGCCAATGACAATGATCGGCTGGGAAAGCTGAACATTCAGGTTGACTCGCTCATCGGAGAGGTAGTCGTAATTGGTTTCCTCCATCCACTCATAGAGTGCTTGCTCATCATTCGGGTCGTCGTCCAGTTCATTCGCTTCAAGGAACTCCTTGTAGTCCTCTCGCCAGTCGTCCACATCAAGGTTTTGGTTGCTCCAAATGATGTGGCGGTCATTCGGTCGTGTCGCTTGGCTCATCTGTTCCACCTCCCAAGTATGAGAAAAGACGATTCTTTGCGACCTGCTCCTGAAGCTCGGTGATGATCGTCATATCCGGCACGGTCACATCGGGGATTTTCAGGATCGTCGGCAAGGTCAGCGCCTTCAAGTCTTTTTCGGTTTTACAGCCTGCGTCAAAGAGCTTTACCAGCACCTTCATTTTCTGCTGCAAGCCCTGCTCGGCTGCGGTTTTCTTTGTTGCCATAGGTGTTTACCTCCTTATCGTTCGTACTCCTTCTGAGATTTCGTATGTGGCTTTCTGTCGAAATCACTTTTCCCGACCTCACCTTGCCACTCGAATAGTTCATTTTCTCCCGGACAGTAGAGTTTGCCGTTGTCTGCACACACAAACAGATCACAGTTCTTGATACTCGACTTCTTGTAGAACTCCGCATAGCTATATGAGGTTTTGCTTTCAGGGCAGTCTTTGCTCATAAAGCCAAGTTCAAAATCTCTTGCGGTATGAAGTGATATGAAATCAAGCGTATTTTCAGCTTTTGTGAACAAGCGATATGGGCTGAACATCCTGCCACCATACTCAAACATCAGCTTACTGCTTTGCGTATGCCGAAAAAGAATTGCTTTCTTTTCTGCCCAATCGGGCATACACTCCGGCTTTACTTCACCCAGCACATCCATACGCTCATAACGGGTATTCTTGCCGTCATAGAGATTTTTGCAAAACACCGCACTGCCACGGGCATTTGCCGAAGCGCCGAAGCCGCCGGTCACAAGGAAAAGCTGTCGATCTGCTCTTTGATACTCCGGCTTGAGGATTGCCGGGTTGATGGCGATGATTTTGCCGTTGATGTCGTTCTTATAGTGGTCGGGGATGCAGTCCTCCTCGGTGATAACCGTCACGGGAATATCCAGCTTTTCAACCTCTGCCCGAAACTGCTCGGCATCTTTCTTGATACGCTCTGCAAAGAATAGTGCCGCATCAATATAGTCGTCACCAACGGCACACTCGGTAATCTTCTCGAATATGTCGTTTCGCTCTCCGTAGCAGCAGAGGAAGCGTTCACCGCTGCTATCCTGCTCGTTTTCGGCAAGGATGATTTCACGGGAGCCGATATTCACGGCGCAGAGGACGGTGTAATCACCGACCATTCTTTTTTCATTTTCCATAACCGTTACCTCAGAGAATGCCGATGATGATAACCATATCATCCTGCTCGGCGTTGCGGGAGTAATCCGGAAAAAGTGACTGCACACGCTGCCTTGCCCTGCGGATGGTTTCAAAACACGGCAGTCCGTAGCTTTTGTAGTTGAACGCAAGGTCATTGAGAGGCAGTTCACCGGCTCTGAGATAAGTCGCATAGCGATTGTAGTAGTGCATAACAAGGATCATATCGTCTAACCTTGCTCTCGGGCAGTCCTTTAAGATAGAAAGCACACGGCTTTCCACAGTTTTCTGTTGATTCATTGAACCCCTCCTTCGGGTAGTAGAAAAGGGGCGGAGTTTTTGCTCCGCCCCTTGGATAATCCGCTCACTTCTTGTTTTTCGATCTAATCTGCAAGAAGATAAAGCCGCCGATGATAAAGGCTACCAGTACGATAGCCACGATGGTTTTAGGTTCCATTAGTTACGATCCTCCTTTTTCTTTTTCTTGAATCCGATAACGCCGCACACCGCAATGCCCACTGCGGACAGTCCTGCAAGGGCATAGAGCAGCGGCAGATTGGTGGTATCGCCGGTCTTGGGCGTATCACGCAGAACATTGTGCATCTCCACAATGGTAGTGGAGCCGAGCTTGACCGTTGCCTTCTTGTCGGCAGGCAGAACATACATCGAAGAAGCCGAGTTGCTTACCTCAGAAATGGTGTAGTCCCCGATGCGAAGCCCATCAATGAAAATCTCACCCTTGTCGTTGGTTTCAAGGATAATGTCATAGCCATTTGCTCCGGTAATTCGGAAAGCGAAGCCTTTGACCTTGCCGTCAGAGGAGGTCTTGACGATTTTCAGGTTGCCTCGCATAGCATCATTGATGAAGCCGACGCCTGCCTTGTTCTCCACCTCGCTGGTCTTGCCGTTGGTATCAATCATCACTTCATACACGCCGGTATCAAGGACAAACCCCTCCGGCGCTTTGGTTTCCTTGACGAAGTAGCGACCGTAGAACAAGTCGTTCATACTGTATTCGCCCTTTTCCTTTTCGGTCAGTGTGCCAAGCAGTTCATCGCCATCGTCCAGCTTGCCGTTAGCATTACTGTCCTTATAGACCTCAAAGGTCGCTCCGGTCAGCTTATTGTCGGGATATTCGGAATCCACCTTGGTCAGATGGATGTTTCCACGGACATACCTGTTGACGATTTCGATCTCCACGACCTGCCCGTCTGCGCCGATGGTCACGGGATAGATGGTGTCATCCAGCACGAAGCCGGTGGGCTGTTCGATCTCACGGACATACCAAGTGCCGTAAGGGATGTTCTCAAAAGAAAAACTACCATCTTTAGCAGAAGTGGTAGTCATCAGAGCGTTTTCCTTTGTAAACTCGCCATCATCCGTGCGGAACAGTCCAATCAGCGCACCGCCGAGAGCGTTGCCGTTTTCATCGACCTTCTTACCGGAAACAGAACCGTAGATCAGATCATTTCCGATTGTCTTGCCGTCGTTGGCGGCAATCTTTACAACTGCCGTATCCTGACCGGCATACGCAAAGGTTACGGGATACTTGGTATCGGAGAGTTTGTAGTGACTGTCGGTAGCAAGCTCCTGAACATAGTAGCTTCCAAAAGGAAGGTCGGTCTTATGCGCCACCGCATTTCTTTGGTGTTGCCGAAGCTCGATTTCCGGGTTCATACCACTGAAAACGATGTGACTTCCATCGTACTCACGGGGACGCAGGCTGTTGAATTTCTCGTTGTAAAGGATGCAAAGCCGCTCTCTGCGTTCAGGGTCAGACCATACCCAATCCTGAAAGCCCTGCTTGATTAGCTCCTGCTTTGCCTGTGCGATTGCCGTTTCCTTCTTGTTCAGAATGGCTTTCTTTTTGCCATCTGCGTCCTCTACATAGTCGAAGATGCGGACATCCTTAAGGTTCAGTGTTTCCTCGATGATCTTATAGGCATATGCGAGGCATTGTTGCATCCCGTGGTCAGACACAGAAGCACAGCGAGTAAAAGAACTGCGATTTTTGGTTTCATACGCTTCACTCCCTTCGACTACATTCTACCCGATGAGAACTGCTCCGACAAAGGTGCGTTTTGAAGCGCAACTTTTCATCATACCGCCAAAACGCAGTTTTTCGAATTGTGCGAACTCCGTTTGCTCTTAGATAGATTTAGCTTAGAGAGATAGAGATAAATCAGGAGATAGTTTATTTCGGATAGTCAGGTAGTTCTCAGGGGTTGGAGTGTGAGGAAGGGGACAGTAGGAAACATACTCCGTGTTCCTATCGGCTGTCACGCTCTGCCCGCTGACGAAGAAAGCGGCTGTAATGCTCCAGTGCTTTGACCACATAATCCTCCGTTTGGCTTACGGGGATATTTTTCGGGATCAGACTTCGCACCTTGTCCCCACGCAGGACGATCTTCTCACGCTGATTTGGTTTTTCCTCGCCCATAATGGCGGACACCACCTCTGGCGTGAGTTTTCCATCTGTGAAGAACTTCCGCATACGAATGGTCTGATCGTGGGACGGGGTGCATTGGTTCAGGTCGATTTCATCAACCACCGCCCGTTGACTGTCCTCGTCCAAATAGGAAAGCTCCACCGCAGGACGCATTTTAATTTTTCCCTCGTCTACAAGTTCGAGTAGTTCAGGCACAAGGTTTGTCAAGCGGATGTAGCGACGGACTTGGTCTTTACTTTCACCGACTTGCTCTCCAAGTTCTGTATCGGAACGACCTTGTGGAAAATTAGTCGCCAGTGGCGACGCATTTTCTTTTGCCGGTCTGCCTGCTTGCCGCTTCATCGCTTCCAGCCGCATTTTATAGGCAAACGCCTTTTCTGATGGAAGTATCTGCGACCGTTGGTAGTTGCTCTCCACCATAAGGACGGTGGCGGCGTCACGGTCAAGGTCTACGACCTCGCAACGGAGTGCTTCAAACCCGGCAAGCTCGCAAGCCCGTTTTCGCCTGTGACCGGAAATCAGCTCATATCTGCCGTCCTCTTTCTGACGGACGGTAGCCGGAGTAATGACCCCTCGCTCTTTGACACTCTCCACAAGCTGTATCATATCTTCATCGTCCCGCACCTTAAATGGGTGGTCGGGAAAGTCGTCGATTAGCTCAAGGGGAATATCTCGGATTTTACTGAGCTTGGCATCGTCCCGAAGCTCCTGTGTAGAAAACAGGTCATCGAGCGTCGGCAGAGTGAAGTCGCTCTTTCTTCCTGCCATCGGCAGACACCTCCTTTGCGAACTCTGCATAAGCCCTTGCAACAGGACTGCTCGGCTCATACTTGTAGATGCTTACGCCTTTGGAAGCAACCTCTGCGGCTTTCACTGCCATAGGAATGGAGGAACGGTATATCTTAATAACGCTTCCAAAGTTCTTTCGCAGTGCGTCGGCAGTACTTTTTGCGAGGTTGGTGCGGTTATCTACGATATTCAATAGGATACCGTCGATTCGCAGGCTCGGATTGATGTACTGCCTGACCTTTCCAATGGTCTGCATCAGTTGGGTCATTCCCTTTGCCGGAAGATATTGCGCCTGCACGGGAATGATTACGCTATCTGCCGCCGCCAAAGCATTCAGAGTGACCATACCGAGCGAAGGCATACAGTCAATCAGTACATAGTCATAATTGTCTTTGACCTTGCTCAGATAGCTTCTCAGAATGGTTTCACGGCTCATTGCGGTGACAAGCATCATTTCCATAGCAGACAGCTCGATGTTGGCAGGGAGCAGATCGACATTTTCCTCGTGATGCAGAATGCCGCTTCGTGGGTCTGTATGATCTTCACGGATAACCCCGGATAGCTTATCGGTAATGGTCGTCGTAAGACTGTCATTATCTCGCCACCCAAGGCAAGTTGTGAGGTCGCCCTGCGGGTCGGCATCTACAAGGAGTACCTTCTTGCCGAGTCGTGCAAGCCCGACACCCAAATTGACCGTTGTGGTCGTTTTGCCTGTGCCGCCTTTCTGATTGCAGATAGCAATGGTTTTACAGTTTGGCATTTTCGCTTTTCCTCCTTCTTATTAGATTTGGATCGCTTGATCCACCAAAACACAGGAAGCGGAGTCCTGTGCTTTGGTGGTCGCATTTAACTCGATCTCATCCCCCAAATGCGTAAAAGGAAATCAACAGGCGTTCGGCTGCTGACCGAACTCATAGGAATCTCACCTCTGCCGGGTACTCCGCCAGCCCCATAGGGAAGTATCATTGTCCCTGAATCGTTTCATCGCCTTATCCGTAGCAAGCGGATATTTCAGAATGGTTCGGAATCGCTACCAACCTTGCTTTCCGTGATAACCCTTGTGGGCAGGAAGTTCGTGGCGCACCTTCATCCGGCTGGAGCTTTCGCCCCCGATCAGGAATGTACCTGTTGAATGTGTATTCGGTTTTCAAGGTCCACGAGGGCGTTTGTTTTGTCCCTCAATAGGTAGGCAGCGAGAATGGCCATTTCCAGACCCCCTTTTTTTAAAAATTAAAAATTTTCTCTGAACAGCAAAAATGCCTCTGTTTCCATTATCAGAAACAGAGGCAAAATTCAACTTATTTCGTTATCAAACAGGCAAAAAAGAACGGCCACACAGGTTTTTGAAACCTGTGTGGCCGTATTTGCTATTGGATGATTTTCACGCCGTGGGCGTTGAATTCTTATTGGCGCTGTTCGCGGATGGCAGCCTGCGCGGCGGCGAGGCGGGCGATCGGAACGCGGAACGGGCTGCAGGAGACATAGGTCAGGCCGAGCTTATGGCAGAACTCGACGGAGGACGGGTCGCCGCCGTGCTCGCCGCAAATGCCGATGTGCAGCTCCGGACGGACCTCCTTGCCCATGGTGCAGGCCATCTTCATCAGCTTGCCGACGCCGACCTGATCGAGCTTTGCAAACGGATCGTTCTCGAAGATCTTGGCGTCATAGTAAGCGTTGAGGAACTTGCCGGCGTCGTCGCGGCTGAAGCCGTAGGTCATCTGGGTCAGATCGTTCGTGCCGAAGCAGAAGAACTCGGCCTCCTTGGCGATCTCGTCGGCGGTCAGGCAGGCGCGCGGGATCTCGATCATCGTGCCGACCTCATACTTCATCTCGATGCCGGCGGCGGCGATCTCCGCGTCGGCGGTCTTGACGACGATGCTCTTGACGAACTTCAGCTCCTTGGCGTCGCCGACCAGCGGGATCATGATCTCGGGGACGATTCTCCAATCGGCGTGCTTCTTCTGCACGTTGATGGCGGCGCGGATGACGGCTCTGGTCTGCATCTTGGCGATCTCCGGGTAGGTGACGGCCAGACGGCAGCCGCGGTGACCCATCATCGGGTTGAATTCCTTGAGGCCGTCGATGATCGCGCGGATCTCAGCCGGGGTCTTGCCCTGCGTCGCGGCCAGCAGCTCGATGTCCTTGTCCTCGGTCGGGACGAACTCGTGCAGGGGGGGATCAAGGAAGCGGATCGTGACGGGGTTGCCCTCGAGCGCCTCATAAAGCTCCTCGAAGTCGCCCTGCTGATAGGGCAGGATCTTCTCCAGCGCGGCCTCGCGCTCCTCGACGGTGTCGGAGCAGATCATTTCGCGGAACGCGGCGATGCGGTCCGCCTCGAAGAACATATGCTCGGTGCGGCAGAGGCCGATGCCCTCGGCGCCCAGCTCGCGCGCCTTCTTGGCGTCGCGCGGGGTGTCGGCGTTGGTGCGCACGCGCAGGACGCGGTACTTGTCCGCCCAGTCCATGAGGCGCTTGAAGTCGCCGCCGATGACGGCGTCGACGGTCGGGATCAGGCCGTCATAGATGTTGCCGGTGGAGCCGTCGATGGACAGCGCATCGCCCTCGTGGAACTCCTTGCCGCCGAGCGTGAAGCGCTTGTTCTCCTCGTCCATGTTGATGTCGCCGCAGCCGGAGACACAGCAGGTGCCCATGCCGCGCGCGACGACGGCAGCGTGAGAGGTCATGCCGCCGCGGACGGTCAGGATGCCCTGCGCGGCCTTCATGCCGGTGATGTCCTCGGGAGAGGTCTCCAGACGAACCAGAACGACCTTCTCGCCGCGCGCCTTCCACGCCTCGGCGTCCTCGGCGGTGAAGACGATCTTGCCGGCGGCAGCGCCGGGAGATGCGCCCAGACCGCGGCCGAGCGGGGTGGCCTTCTTCAGCTCCTTGGCATCGAACTGCGGATGCAGCAGGGTGTCAAGGTTGCGCGGGTCGATCATGGCAACGGCCTGCTGCTCGGAGATCATGCCCTCGTCGACAAGGTCGCAGGCGATCTTCAGAGCGGCCTGCGCGGTGCGCTTGCCGCTGCGGCACTGGAGCATATAGAGCTTGCCGTTCTCGACGGTGAACTCCATGTCCTGCATGTCGCGGTAATGATCCTCCAGCTTGTTGCAGACGTCGAGGAACTGGGCATACGCCTCGGGGAACAGCTCCTCCATGTGCTTGATGGGCATCGGGGTGCGGACACCGGCGACGACGTCCTCGCCCTGCGCGTTCGTCAGGAACTCGCCCATCAGCTTCTTCTCGCCGGTTGCGGGGTCGCGGGTGAAGGCGACGCCGGTGCCGGAGTTTTCGTTCAGGTTGCCGAAGACCATCGGCATGACGTTGACGGCAGTGCCCCAAGAATAGGGAATGTCGTTGTCGCGGCGATAGACGTTCGCACGGGGGTTGTCCCAGGAGCGGAACACGGCGCGGATGGCTTCATAGAGCTGGGTCTTCGGATCGGAGGGGAAGTCCTCGCCGATCTGCTTCTTATATTCGGCCTTGAACTGCTCGGCCAGCTCCATGAGGTCGGCGGCGGTCAGCTCGGTGTCGAACTTGACACCCTTCTCGGCCTTCATCTTGTCGATGAGCTGCTCGAAATATTTCTTGCCGACCTCCATGACGACGTCGGAGAACATCTGGATGAAGCGGCGATAGGAGTCATAGACAAAGCGCTCGAACTTGGGATCGGGATTGTTCTCGATCATGGACTTGACGACCTCGTCGTTCAGGCCGAGGTTGAGAATGGTGTCCATCATGCCGGGCATGGAGGCGCGCGCGCCGGAGCGCACGGAGACGAGCAGCGGGTTGGTCAGATCGCCGAACCGCTTGCCGTTGATCTCTTCCATCTTCGCGACGTATTCCATGATCTGGCTCATGATCTCGTCGTTGATCTTCTTGCCGTCCTCATAATACTGCGTGCAGGCCTCGGTCGTGATCGTGAAGCCCTGCGGAACGGGCATACCGATGTTGGACATCTCGGCCAGATTGGCGCCCTTGCCGCCCAGAAGCTCGCGCATCTTCGCGTTGCCTTCCGAGAAAAGGTATACATACTTGTGCATAGTAAGATTTAACCCCCTTAAATGTGTCGAGACGGCAAAAGCTCATCCGCCCCGCTCTTTTCTTTTTTGATTTTCACTGCGCGTAGAGTATAGCATATCTTGCGCCGTTTTGCAAATATTTTCCGCCGGAAAACCGAAATTTTTTTGCGGAATTCCGGGCGGCAGGCGGCGTTTTCCCCCTTTAAAATCAAGCGTTTCCCACTTTTTGCAAGCTCATGCAGGAAAACTTGCAATTTCGCGGAATTTTTCGTCCGGTGTTGTACTTCCGGGATTTTTCAGGTATAATGGAGAAAACAACCGGGCCTCCGCCCGAACGAATTTCAGGAGGTGCAGCGCATGGAACGAAGGATCTTAGCCGTCGGCGACGTGACCGCCGGAGGGCTGCAATTTCTGCGCCGGCGTCTGCCGAAGCTGCTGCGGCAGCGCGAGATCGATTTCTGCGTCGTCAACGGCGAGAACGCCTCGCTCGTCGGCATCACGCCGGAGCAGGCCGAGGCGATTTTTTCCGCCGGGGCGAACGTCATCACGCTGGGCAACCACGCCTTCAACCGCCGCGAGATCGTGCCCTATATCGCCCGCACGCCGGAGCTGCTGCGTCCGGCCAATCAGCCGCCTCAGCAGCCCGGTCAGGGCTGGGGCGTGTTCGAGACGCCCTTCGGGGACGTCGCGGTGGTCAATCTGATCGGCCGCTGCGGGATGGATTTCACGCCGGACAACCCGTTTCTGCTCGTCGAGCGCATCCTGCCGCGCCTGCAAACGCGGCTGATCTGCGTGGAGATCCACGCCGAGGCGACCTCGGAGAAGCAGGCGATGGCGTGGATGCTCGACGGGCGCGTGAGCGCCGTCTGGGGCACGCACACGCATGTGCAGACCGCCGACGAGGAAATTTTGCCCAACGGCACCGGGCGCATCACCGACCTCGGCATGACCGGCCCGTGCCGGAGCATTCTGGGCGTGAAGCCCGAGCTTTCGATCAAAAAGCTGCGCGGCGACCTGACCGGCCGCTATGAACCGGCCGACGGCCCGTGCCGCCTCGAGGGCTGCATTTTCACCGTTGACGACCGGAGCGGCCGCTGCGTCGGCGTAGAGAGGGTGAAGGAGCATGATTAAAATCCTGCATGCGGCGGATCTGCATCTGGACTCCGCCTTTGCGGCGCTGACCGGCGCGCAGGCCGCCCAACGCCGCCGCGAGCAGCGCGCCGCGCTCGACCGGCTGGCGCAGCTTGCCGCAGACTGCGACCTCGTGCTGCTGGCGGGCGATCTCTTCGACGGCGCGCGCGTCTACCGCGACACGCTCGACGCCCTGCGGCGCTTCTGCGCGTCGACGGACGCCGAGATCTTCATCGCCCCCGGCAACCACGACTATTTTGCCCCCGGCTCGCCCTACGACACCGAAGGCTGGGGCGAAAATGTGCACATTTTCACGACGCCGGAGCTGCGCCGCGTCCGTCTGCCGCGTCTGAACTGCGACGTCTACGGCGCGGGCTTCACCGCCGCCGATATGCCGCCGCTGCTGACGGACTTTCACGTTGCGGACGAGACGGTGACGAACGTCATGGTGCTGCACGGCGATTTGCAGCCCAATTCGCCCTATAACGCCCTCACGACCGACGAGATCGCCGCCGGCGGGCTGGACTATCTGGCGCTCGGCCACGTCCACGCGATGCAGGTTGGGCACGCCGGGGCGACGACCTACGCCTATCCGGGCTGCCTGATGGGGCGCGGCTTCGACGAATGCGGCGCGAAGGGCGCGCTGCGCGTCACGATCGAGGAAAAGCAGGTGCGGACGGAATTCGTCCCCGTCGCGGGGCGCACCTATGAAATTCTGTCCGTCGCAGCCGGGGACGATCCGCTGGCCGCCATCCGCGCGGCGCTGCCGCCGCAGCACGCGGGCGATTGCTACCGCATCGAGCTGACCGGCGAGGCCGACCGCGTCGACGTCGCGGCGCTCGAGGACGCGCTCGGCGGCGAATTTTTCAGTCTCTCCGTCCGCGACCGCACCGTTCCGCGCAAGGCGCTCTGGGCGGAGGCCGGAGAGGACACGCTGCGCGGGCGCTGCCTGCGCGAGCTGAAGGCCCGCTGCGACGCCGCCGAGGGCGGCGACCGCGAGACGGCCGTGCAGGCCGCGCGCCTGCTGACGGCTCTGATGGACGGACGGGAGGTGGCGCTGTGATCATCCGACAAATGCGCGCGAATTTCGGCAAGCTGCGCGGCGCGACGCTCGATCTGCGGCCGGGCATGAATCTGCTGTGTCTGCCCAACGAGACGGGCAAATCAACGTGGAGCGCCTTTCTGCTGGCGATGCTCTACGGCGTGAACACCCGCGAGCAGAGCCGCAAGAGCGGCGGCGTCCTGCCTGACAAGGAGCGCTACAAGCCATGGGACGGCAGCGCGATGTCCGGCGCGATCGATCTGGTCTGGAACGGCCGGAGCATCACGATCGAGCGGCGCTCCAAGCGCGCCCCGCTGAATCAGTTCAGCGCCTATGACACGGACAGCGGCGCGCCGATCCCGGAGCTGACGGCCGAGAACTGCGGGCTGCTGCTCTGCGGCGTGGAGCGCTCGGTCTTTGAGCGCACCGCCTTCATCCGACAGCTCGGGCTGGGCGTCGGCAAGGACGACGCGCTCGAGGCGCGGCTGAACGCGCTTGTCTCCACCGGGGAGGAGGGGCTGTCGGCCACGCAGCTGCTCGCGGAGCTGAACAATCTGCACAACCGTCTGGCGCGCACGTCCACCGGGCGCATCCCGCGCCGGACGGCCGAGCTGGATCAGAAAAAGCGGCAGCTTGCGGAGCTGCGCGCGCTTCAGAACGACATTTTCCGCCTGACCGCGCGCCGTGCGGAGGCTGCGGCGGAGCTGGCGCGGCTGGACGCCCTGGCCGCGCAGGCCGAGGCGGCGGAGACCGCAAAAAAACGCGCCGGTCTGGTGCGGATGGAGGCCGAGGCGGACGCGCAGGAGGCGCTCTGCGGCCGTCTGCGCGCCGACGCCGAGGGACTTCCGGAGGAGGAGACGCTGCAGGCGCTCCAGCGGGAGCTGGACGCGGCGGAGCGCAGCCTGAGCACCGCGCGGATGGACGCCGCCTTTGCCGCCACCGACCCGCCCGAGCCGCAGGCGCCCGCCTGCTTCGCCGGGATGCGCGGCGAGGAGGCCGTGCAGGCCGTCCGCGCCGATCAGAAAGCCGCCGAGGCGCTTGCCGCGCAGACCGCGCCGAAAAGGCCGGCCGCGCTCTATGCGCTCATGGCGCTCGTTGCGGTGCTGGCCGTCGCGGCTGCCGTCCTGCTGCCCGCTGCGCGGCTGCTCGCGCCGCTCACCGGCGTTCTGCTGGAGGCAGGACTTTTGACCGCGATACTGGTCAGAAAGAGCCGGGAAGCCCAAAATGAACGCCGCCGCCTCGAACGGCTTGCGGCGCTGCCGAACAAATACGGCGTCGACGACCTCGCGCAGGCCGTGACCCTGGCCGAGCGCTTCGCCGCCGACCGCCGCGCCTATGAGGCCGACTGCGCCGAACGGCAGCGGGAGCGCAAGCGTCTGGCAGACCGCGCCGCGCAGGCGCAGGCGGCGCTGGACGCCGTGCTCGAGCGTGTTCCGGCGGCGCATACCGACGCGGCCGACTGCCGCACGTGGCTGGGCGACGCCCTGCAAGCGCGCCGCCGCCTGGCCACGGAGCAGCGCGCGCTGGAGCATCTGAAGGCGCAGCTTGCCTCTCTGCGGGCGGTGCTGGGCGAGCTGCCGCAGACCGACGCGGCGGTTCCGGCCGAGCCGGTCGACACGGCAAGGCTGGCCTACGAGCGCCGCAATGCCGCCGCCCTGCTCGAGCGCCTGGAGCGCGAGCTGTCGCACAGCACGGGCGCGTGCTCGATGCTCGGCGACGCCGTCGAGCTGGAGGCCGAGATCGGCCGCCTTGCCGAGGAAAACGCCCGCGACACCGCCGCCGTTGCGGCGATCGAGCTGGCGCAGCGCGCCGTCGAAACGGCGGACAACGAGCTGCGCGCGCAGTTCTCCCCGCAGCTCGCGCGGGAGGCCGGGACGATCCTCGCGGAGCTGACCGGCGGAAAATACGCCGCCATGCTGCTCGAGCCGGACATGAGCCTGTCCGTGCGCGAGGCCGGTGGAACGGTCATGCACCGCGCCAACGCAATGAGCTGCGGCACGTCCGACCAGATGTATCTGGCGCTTCGGCTGGCAATGAGCCGCCGTCTGCTGCCGCCGGATGCCCCGCTGATCCTCGACGACGCCCTCGTGAATTTCGACGATGCGCGCACCGCCGCCGCGCTGGCGCTGCTGCGCCGGGAGGCCGGGACGCGGCAGATCATCCTCTTCACCTGCCGCAATTTTGAAGAAAGGGACGCCTGACCATGTATTTTGACTCCCATGCCCATCTGGACGACGGGCGCTTCGACGCCGACCGCGCCGAAATTTTCGCCGACCTGCCCCGGCGCGGCGTCGGTCTGCTGATGAACGTCGGCTGCGACCTGCCCTCGTCGGAGCGGTCGGTCGCGCTGGCGCACGCCTACGATTTCGTTTACGCCGCCGTGGGCAGCCACCCGGACGACGCGGCGTCCGTCGACGGCCGTCTGCTCGACCGCTACCGCGCGCTGGCCGCCGATCCGCGTGTGCGCGCCATCGGCGAGATCGGGCTGGATTATCACTATGAGGACGTGCCGCGTGCGCGGCAGATCATTGCCTTTGAGCAGCAGCTTGAGCTGGCCGAGGCGCTGAGGCTCCCGGTCATCGTCCACGAGCGCGAGGCGCACGGCGACGCCATGGACATCGTCCGGCGGCACCCCGACGCGTGCGGCGTGTTCCACTGCTTCTCCGGCTCGGCGGAAATGGCGCTTTGGCTTGCCGAGCGCGGCTGGTATCTGGGCTTCACGGGTGTCGTGACCTTCAAAAACGCCCGCCGCGCGGTCGAGGCCGTCGCGGCTCTGCCGCTCGACCGCATTCTGATCGAGACGGACTGCCCCTATATGGCGCCCGAGCCGCACCGCGGGCATCGCAACGACAGCCGCCTTGTGCCGCTCGTGGCCGACCGCATCGCCGCGATCAGGGGGCTTGACCCGCGCACGGTCGAGACGGCGACGACCGAGAACGCCAAGCGCCTCTTCCGCATCCCATAAATCGTTCGACAGGCTTCGACAGCGCCCCGAAACAATCGGGACGCTGTTTTTTTCGTTCGGCGGGAATTTTTGGAAAAAAGGTGATTTTTTCCTCCGCTTTTTTCCGGCGATTGTCGAATTCTGTTGAGCGAAAAAGGTGGAAATCCCGCATTTTTTGTGGTTCAATCAGCTTGGGAGGGATTTTTTATGCTGGAACGGAGATTGACCGACACACGGTCCGTGCGGCTGGCCGGCGGGCGCTACGCCGAGCTGCGTTATTGGATCCTCTGCGACCGCATCGACGGCCGCAATCGCTATGGGCTGGAGATCAGCCTGCGCTGCGGCGGCGTGAACGAACGCTCCGCCGTCTACGACATCACGACCTCGGCCGCGCGCATCCGCGCCCTTGCCGAGCAGCTCGCGCGCAACACCGTCACGCCCTGCACGCTGCGCGACGTCGTGGAGGACGCGCTGGAGCGCGTGTGAGGGTACATGGCCGCGCGGCGGATTGGGAAGCGCCGAAGCGCGCAGCAAGCACGGCGAAGCGGTGAAAATGATCCGGGAAGCTCTGATTCAAGCGACGAGCGCGCACGGCGAGAGATTTTTTGTCAAGTCAAGGGTTGAAAAGCGCAGGAATACTTTGTGTATTGCAAGCTTTTCGACCGGAAGAATTGGCAAAAAATATCCGGCGGTCGCAGAAGTCGATTGATTCAGAGATTCCCTATAGACAACTGACACAAAATTCGGTATAATAAGCCTATAATATTGTGGCAAAAGGAGAGAAAACCATGAAATGTCCTTATTGTGGGTATTCGGAAAGCAAGGTCGTCGACTCGCGGCACTCCGAAGACGGGACGAGCATCCGGCGGCGTCGGGAATGCCTGTCCTGTCAGAAGCGCTTCACCACCTATGAAACGGTGGAGAGTCTGCCGATCGTGGTCGTGAAAAAGGACAACAGCCGCGAGCCGTTCGACCGCAACAAGATCCTGCGCGGCATGGTGCGCGCGTGCGAGAAGCGTCCGGTCAGCATGGCCGATCTCGAGGCCGCCGTCACCGAGATCGAGCAGATCGTGCAGAACTCGCTGGAGCGCGAGGTCAGCACCGGGAAGATCGGCGAGCTGGTCATGGATCGGCTGAAGCCGCTCGACGAGGTCGCCTATGTGCGCTTCGCGTCGGTCTACCGTCAATTCAAGGACATCAACAGCTTTATGCACGAGCTGAACAAGATCTTGGAGGAAAAATAATGAGGAAGCTGATCGGGATCTTATCCGTGGTTCTGGTGCTGCTGGTCGGCGTCGGCGTGCTGCTCTATACCGGCGTGCTCGAGCCGAAGGACGCCGCGCCGACCGCGCCCGAGACGGCGCTCGCCGCCTCGACTGCGCCCTCGACCGAGCCGGAGACCGAGCCGCCCACGACGACCGAGCCGCAGCCGGAGCTTTCCGCGCGCGACGAGGCCGTGATCTTCGACGGCGTCGAGCTGGAGACCTATGACTGCGAGGGCGAGACGGTCGTCCGCGCGACGGACTTCCTCGCGGCGTCCGGTGCGGACGACGGCGGCGCGGCCTCGGAGAGCGGAGCGCCCGCGATCGCCGTCAGCGAGGACGGCAGCTCCGTCACGGTCGGCCAGCGCACCTTCCGCACGGTGGTCGACGGCGAGGTCTATCTGCCGCTCGATCAGGTCGTCTCGACACTGGGTTATCCGACTTGGGTCGACGACGAGGACGGCACGACCTACATCACCCGCAGCTTTGAGATCACCCCGGATGTCAACGTGCCGATTCTGGAATATCACGCCGTCGGCGACGACTGCTGGGGCTATGAGGAGCTGTTTGCCCGTCCCGACCGGCTCGAGGAGCTGTTCGGCTTCCTGAACGACAACGGCTACGACCCGATCTGGTTCGAGGATCTGGCGCATTTGCAGGACTATGACAAGCCGGTCATGCTGACCTTTGACGACGGCTATGACGACAACTACACCATTCTCTTCCCCCTGCTGAAAAAATACAACATCAAGGCCACGGTGTTCGTCATCACGGCCGACATCGGCGGCAACCACAAGCTGACGGCCGACCAGATCCGCGAAATGTCGGATTCCGGGCTGGTGTCCATCCAGAGCCACACCAATTCCCATACCGACCTGAACGCCCTGAGCGCCGAGGAGCAGGAGCTTGAGTTCAGCGAGAGCAAGAAGATTCTGACCCGCATCACGGGCAAGATCCCCTATGTGCTCTGCTATCCGACCGGGCGCTACGATAACAACACCCTCACGCTGGCGCGGAAGTATTACACCTTCGGTGTCAAGATGGTCGGCGGCCTGTATAACACGTCGGACGACCCCTTCCTCGTCAACCGCTATTATGTCTCGCGCTATGCCAATCTGAGCACCGTGCGCTCCTATCTGAGCGCAGCCGGAACATAACCGTAAAACAGAAAGGAGCGGTCTTTTTTGAAAACACTACTCAAGGGCGGCGTCGTCGTCAACGCCGACGGACAGCAGCGCGCCGACGTGCTGATCGACGGCGAGCGCATTGAACGGGTCGGCGCCGACCTTTCCTGCGCGGAGGCAAAGGTCGTCGACGTCAGCGGCAAGCTGCTCTTCCCCGGCTTCATCGACGCGCACACCCATTTCGACCTCGACGTCTGCAACACCACCACCGCCGACGATTTTTACACCGGCGGGCGCTCGGCGCTGCGCGGCGGCACGACAATGGTCATCGATTTCGCCTGCCCGAACAAGGGCGAGACGCTGCAATACGGCCTCGACCTCTGGCACAGGAAGGCCGACGGCCGCACCGCCTGCGACTACGGCTTCCACATGACCATCGACGACTGGAACGACGGGATCATTGCCGAGCTGCCGAGGATGTTCGAGCAGGGCATCTCCTCGTTCAAAATGTACATGACCTATCCGGCCATGATGATCGGCGACGGCGCGATCTTTGAGGCGCTGCAGAAGCTCAAGGAGCTGGGCGGCATCGCGGGCGTCCACTGCGAGAACGCCGGCGTGATCGACTCGCTCATCGCCGAGAAAAAGGCCGCCGGGGAGCTGTCCCCGTCAGCGCATCCGCGCTGCCGTCCGGCGCTGCTCGAGGCAGAGGCCGTCGGCCGTCTGCTGAAGATCGCCGGGGTCGCCGACGTGCCGGTCGTGATCGTGCACCTGACCTGCGAGGCCAGCCTGCGCGAGGTCGAGGCCGCGCGGGCGCGCGGGCAGACGGTCTATGTCGAAACCTGCCCGCACTATCTGCTGCTGGACGATCACCTCTATGATCTGCCCGATTTTGAGGGCGCGAAATATGTCTGCGCGCCGCCGCTGCGCAAGCCGCGCGACAACGACGTGCTCTGGAGGGCGCTGGCCGACCGCGAGATTCAGACCGTCTCGACCGATCATTGCAGCTTCACGCTGACGCAGAAGGCCTTCGGCCGCGAGGACTTCACCAAGATCCCCGGCGGTATGCCCGGCGTCGAGACGCGCGGCGTGCTGCTCTATACCTACGGCGTCAAGGCCGGGCGGATCACCGCCGAGCGCATGGCCGAGGTGCTCTCCGAGGCGCCCGCCAAGCTCTACGGCTGCTATCCGCGCAAGGGGCACATTGCCGAGGGCGCGGACGCCGACATCGTCGTCTATGATCCCGAGGGCACGACGAAAATCACCGCCGCCGATCAGGCCGCGAACGTCGACTACGCGCCCTATGAGGGCTTCGAGGTCGCCGGGCACATCGCGCAGGTCTGGCTGCGCGGCAAATGCGCCGTCGAGAACGGCGAAATTCTCGACAGCCACGGCGGCCGCTATATCCCGCGCGGAAGATGCTGCCTGTGAGGAGGGCTGCGCGATAAGCTCCGGCCGAGCGGCCGCGTGAAACGCGCGCAGGCGCAGACCGGTGCTCTGAAGCCGCACCCTTCGAGGCGCGCCGCAGGGTCGCACGGATTTCAAACATTTTGGAATAAAAATGGTAGGTTTTATTGCAAAACCTACCATTTTTTGTGTCATTGCGAGGCCGCGTTGCGGCCGTGGCAATCTTAAAGTTTGAGGTATGGCATCCCGGAACGAAGCACGGTGCCCCTGCGAGACGGACTTCAAACATTTTGGAAATATAAATGGTAGGTTTTATTGCAAAACCTACCATTTTCGTGTCATTGCGAGGCCGCAGCGCGGCCGTGGCAATCTTTAAGCCGAAGGCATGGCATCCCGTAGCGAAGCACGGGAGCACGAAACAAGAAGAAATTCCTATCACAAAAAACAGGAGATTTGCTGCTTCGTTCCGCTTCCTCTCTCTTCATTTTAAGGTTCTGTTTCGTTCCGCCCAACCATAATTCGTTCCGGGATGGCAAATCGTTTCGTCAAAGATTGCCGCGTCGGGCGCACGCGCCCTCCTCGCAATGACACAAAACTGGTAGGTTTTATGAAAAAACCTGCCGGTTTCTTACATTGGAATGTATGAATCGGTCGCGGAGCGACACCGCGACGGCGCCTCCTCGGAAGCGCCATGTCACGCGGGCGCAGGCCCGCGTTTCCCGTGCGAAGCATTTTTCACACAATCGAAAAATCATATTACACTGCTTTTTGAGATTCCGGCTTTTTGGACAGCCCGAAAAATAATGGCAGACACGAATGTGTCCGCCATTATTCTTTATGTGATTACAGGAAGCAGCCGACTGCTGCGATCACTTTGCTTCCTCGGGCATGGGCTTGCCGAGGCGCTTATACATGGTTTTCTTGACGGCCTTGATGATGTTCTCATAGCCGGTGCAGCGGCACAGGTGGCCGGAGAGCAGCTTGCGGAGCTGGGCGTCGGTGTATTCCTTACCGCTCTCGAGGATCTCGATCGAGCTCATCAGGAAGCCCGGCGTGCAGAAGCCGCACTGGATGGCGGCCTCCTCGATGAAGGCTTGCTGAATGTCGGACAGCTCGCCGTTCGGGCCGATGAGGCTCTCGAGCGTGCGGATCTTTTTGCCGTTTGCCCAGACGGCCAGATAGATGCAGGAGTTGAACGCCTCGCCGTCGATCAGGACGGTGCAGGCGCCGCACTCGCCGACCTCGCAGCCCTTCTTCACGGAGGTCATGCGGAAGTCGTTGCGCAGCATATCGGTCAGGCTGGCGCGGACGTCGACGATCTGCTGCACGTCCTTGCCGTTGAGGTTATATTTCACAAGACGGTACTGGTTTTCCATCAGAAGGCACCTCCTGCACGTTTTACGGATTCGATGATGCAGCGCTTGGCGCTCTCGACGGCGACGTGCTGACGCAGCGCCTTGGAGGCGCGCCACGAGTCACGCGGATTGATGTCCTCAAGCACCTTCTGCGCGAAGGCTTCGACGTTTTCCATGGTGACGGCCTTGCCGGTGAGGAACTCCTCGGCGTGCGGGGCGCGCATCGGGATCGGGCCGGCGACGCCGTAGGCGACGCGGACGCGGTCAAAGGTCTTTTTGTCGGCCGACAGGCGCACGTTCACGGAGCAGCCGTTCGTGGCGATGTC
The DNA here is from genome assembly GCA_900546415.1 of uncultured Eubacteriales bacterium. Taxonomy (GTDB): domain Bacteria; phylum Bacillota; class Clostridia; order Oscillospirales; family Oscillospiraceae; genus JAZOXB01. The sequence goes on along the minus strand of URCY01000011.1, from coordinate 4,212 downwards.
CAGCGCGTTGCGCATGGCGTATTTGATATAGTAGCCGTAGGTGTTCTCGTAGCTGGCCTTCGGGATCAGGATGGCGGTCTGGATCTCGCCGTCGCGGATGTCGACGACCTTCGCCTTGAGGTAAAAGTCCTTGATCGGGACGCGGCGCGTGCCGTTCGGGCCGGTCAGCTCGACAACGGCCTCCCATGCGTGGAGCGTGGAGGCGGAGTCGGCCGAGGTGACGCCGTTGCAGGTGTTGCCGCCGATCGTGCCGATGTTGCGGATCTGCGGGCCGCCGACCTGATCGACCGCCTCGCCGAGGACGTTGATGTACTTCTGGATGATGGGGTCGCGGGTGATGTGGGAGAAGCTGGTCAGACTGCCGATGCGGATGTTCTCCTCCTCGTCGATGCTGACGCCGCGCAGCTCGTCGAGCATATAAATGGAGATCAGCTCCACGCCGGCGCGCTTGCCCTCGCGCATCTGCACGAGCACGTCCGAGCCGCCTGCGATGATGTGCGCCTGCGGGTGCGCCAGACGCAGGCGGACGGCGTCCTGCACGCTCTCGGATTCGTAATATTCTTTCATATCATACATGGCTTAGTTCTCCTTTCTCCACGGATCGTCGATCAGGCCTTCCTCGCTGAAGCGCTTGAACAGAACGTGCGGATTCATCGGCGCCTGATCGATCGCCACGCCGGTGGCGTTGAGGATCGCGTTGCGGATGGCCGGGGCGACCGGGCAGGCAGGCGGCTCGCCGAGCGCCTTTGTGCCGAAGGGGCTGGTCGGCTCCGGATTTTGCACGAACTGCGCCTCCAGATGCGGGTGATCCATGGTCGAGGACAGCTTGTAGTCCAGCAGGTTGTTGTTCAGCGGCTTGCCGGTCTTTTCATCCCACAGGATCTGCTCGCTCAGCGCATAGCCGATGCCCATGGACATGCCGCCGTGCACCTGCGCCTCGGCGAGCTGCGGATTGATGAGGCTGCCGCAGTCGTGGACGTTGATGATTTTGTCGATATGGACGCGGCACATCGGAACATCGACCGTGACCTCGGCGCAGCAGCAGCCGAAGGAATAGGCGTTGTTCTTGATCTGGTAGGTCGACTCGGCGGTGATGTGCTCGGAGTGGGTCAGGCTGTAGAACGCCTCGGTGGCCAGCTCACGCAGGCTGCGCAGGACGCGGCCGTCGGTCGTGCGGACGATGTTGCTGTCGATGATGTCCATATTGGAGATCGGGCAGCGGGTGATCTCCTTGGCATATTCGAGGATCTTGTCCTTGAGGATCTTGCCGGTCTGCGTGATGGAGAAGCCGACGACGTAGGTCTGACGGGAGGCATAGGCGCCAAGGCCGAACGGGGTCACGTCGGTGTCCTGACAGGAGACGACGTGCACGTCGCGGTAGTCCTTGATGCCGACGACGTCGGCGGCCATCTGCGCGTAGGCGGTGTCGGCGCCCTGACCGATCTCGGTCTCGCCGACCTGAACCTGGATCGAGCCGTCCTGATTGAGCACCATGCGGCAGGAGGAATGCTCCAGCGAGATCGGCCAGACGGCGGTGTTATACCAGAAGGGGGCAATGCCGATGCCCTTGCGGATGTCGCCGGTCTGCTTGGCATATTCGGCGTGCTTGCGGTCGTAGTCCATGTAGGCCACAGCCTTGTCGAAGCACTGATTGAAGGAGTCAAAATAGTTCTCGTTTTTGGAGAAGCCGTCGACGAAGCCGACCGGCATCAGATGCTCGCGGCGGAACTTCAGCGAGTCGACGCCGAGCGCCTTGCAGATGTCCTCGATGTGCGCCTCGTGCGCGAAGGACGCCTGCGGCATACCGTAGCCGCGCATGGCGCCGGCGGCGGAGCGGTTGGTATAGACGGTGTAGGCGTCGCACTCGAAGTTGTCGCAGGGATAGAGCTGCGGGAACGAGCCCATCGCCTTGGCGACGATGCTGTGGCCATGGGAGGCGTAAGCGCCCTGATTGGAGAACAGCTCGGCCTTGCGGGCGACGAAGGTGCCGTCCGGGCGGAGCCACGAGACGAGGTGGAAGCGAATGGCGTGGCGGATGCGGTTGGAGATGAAGGTATCCTCGCGGGGAATGTCCAGCTTCACCAGACGGCCGCCGAGCTGCATCGACACCCAAGCGACCAGCGGCTCATAGAGCGTGTCCTGCTTGTTGCCGAAGCCGCCGCCGATGTACGGCTTGATGATGCGCACGCGGCCCCAGTCGATGCCCAGCGCCTGACCGACGGTGCGGCGGACGATGTGCGGGATCTGGGTGGAGGAGACGATGACGATCTTGCCGGCCTCTTCATAGGCATAGGCAATGTGGTTTTCAATGTGGCAGTGCTGGACGGCGGGCGTCTCGTACCACTTGTCCACGCAGATCAGCCCCGGCTCCTTGATGGCTTCTTCATAGTTGCCCTTGCGGATCTCCGTGTGCTTGAGGATGTTGTTGGGGAAGCGCTTGTGAATCTGCGGCGCGCCGTCCTCCATGGCCTTCTGTACGTCGAGCACGAAGGGCAGCTCGTCGTATTCGACCTTGACCAGACGCGCGGCCTGCGCGGCGGCGACCTCGTCCTCCGCGACCACGACGGCGACGTCGTCGCCGTAATAGCGCACGTGGATGTTCAGCAGACGGCGGTCGGCGACGTCCTGATGCGCAGCCTCGACCGACCACGGGTGACCGGCGGTCGGGAAGCGGATGTCCGGCACGTCAAAACAGGTGAAAATGCGCACGACGCCGGGCACCTTCATCGCCTCGGAAATATCCACGGACTTCACAAAGCCGTGGGCAATGGTGGAGCGCACGACCCGGAGAATCAGCGCGCTCTTGTCGCAGAGGTCATCGGTGTATTTGGCTCTGCCGGTCGCCTTGTCAAAGGCGTCGACACGAACGACACTTTTACCGACATTCATAGTACAAAACCCTCCTGATTACAATCTCGCGGACGTGAAACGTTCACGAAAAACGCCCCAGTCCGCCCCTTTCCTTTGTCAGTATAGCATAAAACGGGAATATTTTGAAGAAACATCGTTGTACTAATTACAAGATAACGCACAATTCGACGATGGTGAACGCAGATGCGTTTTCTTTTCCGAAAAAATGGGTTATACTAATGGTGAAATGGGGGTGCGGAAGGATGGAAAACCAAAAACTCGGCTGCCTGATCCTCGCGGCGGGCTGCTCCAGCCGGTTTCAGAGCAACAAGCTCACCGCGCTGTTTGAGGGCAAGCCCCTGATCCGCCGCACGCTGGAGGCCGTCCCGACGGACGTGTTTTCGTGCGTGACGGTGGTGACGCAGTATGACGGCGTGGAGGCGCTGGCGCGGGAATTCGGCTTTGCCTGCGTGCGCAACGACCGCCCGGATCTCGGGCAGAGCCGCTCCGTTGCGCTCGGCACGGCCGCAATGGCCGACTGCGACGGCATCGCCTTCGTCGTGGCCGATCAGCCGCTGCTCTCGCAGGAGCTGCTGCGGCGCATCGCCGCCGAGTGGCGCGCTCACCCGGACTGCATCGTCGGCGCGGCGCACGCGGGCAAGCGCGGCAATCCGAACCTCTTTCCGAAGCGCTTCTTCCCGGAGCTGCTGGCGCTGACCGGCGACGTCGGCGGCAGCAGCGTCATCAGGGCGCATCCGGAGTGCTTCCGGAGCGTCGAGACGGACGCGGCCTCGCTGACCGATGTGGACACGCCGCAGGCGCTCGAGGTGCTGCGCGGGCGGCGCTGAACGCTCTTGCGATTGAATCAGAGCTTCCTTAGAAAAACCTTTCACCATTTTTACCTCCCGTCATAACATGGAATGAGCCGAGTGCTCGAAATCTTCTGGGAGGTATTCAATCATGGGATGTAACTGCAATAACGGCGTTGGCGGCTGGCTGATTCTCTTGATCCTGCTGTGCGGCTTCTGCGGCAACGGCGGCCTGCTGGGCGGCTGCGGCTGCAACGGCACGAACACCGCGCCCAGCGGCTGCGGGTGCGGCTGCGACAACGGCTGCGGCTGCAACTCTGGCTGCGGCTGCTGATCGAATATGCCGGGGGGATGCCGCGAGGCATCCCCCTTTTAGAGTGCAATACGATTTTCAATCGTGTGAAAGATGCTGACGCATTGAAATGCGGGCCAGGCGAAGCAGGACTTCGCAATGATATTCCGCCTCCGGCTGAGTGATATATGCTGTCGCATATGATATACGGCCTCGCGGCCGCGTGATATAGCGCCCCAAAGGGGCACTATGGCGGTGTCC
>URCY01000010.1 GCA_900546415.1 uncultured Eubacteriales bacterium | reverse complement strand
ACAGGCAAAGCCATTCGATTGCATTTTCAAATTCGGAAGCCCGTCCGCCTTTCTTCATCAGCTTGTATTGGAAACGGGTATTCTTCTTTGAAAGCTGAACGGTAATGTTATCGTAGGCAAGTCGGGTTTTCTTGATTTCATTCAAGCTGTTATACTTGCTCATATCATTGAGATAGCTTGCAAGTATCGTGTCCTGCGTATGGCGGACAAGGATATAGTCCTTGGTTTCGGCAAACTGCATCACGCACTCCGGCATACCGCCGACCACAAGATACTGACGGTAACGCTGCATGGCGGCGTCGTGCAGGGCAGACGGCAGCGGCGTATCGGTTTGGAAGCACTTTTTGATTTGCTCCACCAAATCGTTCTCACCGAGCGCCAACAGAAATTCCTCCATATCCATAGGATAGAGCGTTTTCATATCGACCTTTCCTACGGGAAAAGAGAATTTCGCTCTGCCCACCGCAACGCCGAGCAAGCTGCCTGCGACGATAATATGATAATCCGGAGCGTCCTCGCAGAAGTATTTGAGCGAGGTCAATGCCCTTTCGCAGAGCTGCACCTCATCGAAGACGATCAGCGTTTTTTCCTTTACGATAGTCTGACCTGCGATATGGGACAAAATCGGTATCAGATAATCGGGGTTGATGGCTTCGGCAAAGGTTTCGTTCAGCTTTGGATTGGTTTCAAAGTTGAAGTATGCCACATTTTCGTAGTGGGTGCGTCCAAACTCCAGAATGGAATAGGTCTTTCCGACCTGTCTTGCGCCCTGTAAAATAAGAGGCTTGCGGTGTTTGCTTTCTTTCCACGCTTCCAAGAAGCCCATTATCTTTCGATCCATAAGCAGCCCTCCTTAAAGGTACTGACCATAGTATAGCAGATATTCGTGTAAAAATCAATGAAATTTCCTTGAATTTTCGCACTAATCAACATGACTATTTTTGAAAATCTCTCACGATACGACACGAACATTGCAGTTTCTGCATTTCATACCGCTCCGGTGGCCCGGTTTCCCTTCGCGGACGGGCGATTTTTGCACGGGCGATGCGTGCGCCGTCCCGTTTTTTGCGCCGAAAGGCCGGTCGTCACAAATTTTTAACAATAATTTTTTCCAGAGCTATTGACAAATCAAAAGCTTGGTTGTATAGTTGGTTTAGCACTCATGGATATGGAGTGCTAAGAACAAACAAACAAACAAACGACATGGGAGGTGCGGGCAATGGAGCTTTCCGAGCGAAAGCAAAAAATTCTCAAGGCGATCGTCGATCTTTATATCCGATCCGCCGAGCCGGTCGGCTCGAAGACCGTTGCCGCGCTGCCGGGCATGGATTTCTCCTCCGCGACCATCCGCAACGAGATGGCCGAGCTGACAAATCTGGGCTTTCTTGAGCAGCCGCACACCTCCGCCGGGCGCATTCCCTCCCCGGCCGGATATCGGTTTTACATCGACCGGCTGATGCAGGATTACAGCCTGAGCGTGGACGAGACGAAGTCCATCAATCAGGCCATGGAGCTGCGGATGCAGGAATTCGACCGCGCCATGAGTCAGGTCGGCAAGCTGGTCAGCAAGCTGACGAATCTGCCCGCCTACGCGCTGACGTCTCACAACGACAGCGTGCGCGTGCGGCGCTTCGAGCTGCTGCCGGCAAATCCCGGAAGCTTCATCCTCGTGGTCATGACGACGGATGAAACGGTAAAAAATAAACTCATCAAGCTGCCGCTTCGCGTGAGCGAATCGGATCTGAAGCTGCTCTCCGCAGTTCTGAACGCGAGTCTGGCGGAGCTTCCGCCGGAGCAATTCACGCCCGAGCTGATCGACCGCGTCAGCCGCAGCGCCGGTGCGGCCGCAGGGCTTGTGCCTGTGGTCGTGGATTTCGCCACGCATGTGCTCGAGGAGTGCAGCCGGGGCGAGGTCTATGTGACCGGTCAGAACCGCCTGCTGTCCCAGCCGGAATATCAGGAGCTGAGCAAGGCGCAGGAGGTGCTCGGCGCGCTGGACGAGGATACGATCTCGAACCTGCCCGCCAAGCTCGACCCGAACAGCCCGGTGCAGATCCTGGTCGGCCCGGAAAACGTCGCGCAGGAGCTGAAGGACACCTCCGTGGTGGTCACCCGCTTCGACATCGGCGACGGGATGCAGGGCATGATCGGCGTGGTCGGGCCGCAGCGCATGGACTACGCGCAGATCACTGCGCGTCTGAGTTATTTCGCCGAGGGTCTGGGACGGATGTTCGGCAAGCAGGAGCTGCCGGAGCATCAGCCGACGGACGAGGCTCCCAAAAAGGAGGAATAAGCATTGTCTGAAAAAGAGCAGGCAACGGCCCAAGCGGCCGAGGAAACAGAAAAAAAATCCGCCGAGGCGCCGAAGGCCGAGCAGCCCGAGGCCGCCAAGAGCGAGAAGAAAGAAAAGAAGGCCAAAAAGCCTTCCGAAGCCGAGCAGCTCAAGGAGCAGCTTGCCAAGGAGCACGATCAGTTCCTGCGGCTTGCCGCGGAATATGACAACTTCCGCAAGCGCTCGCAGCGCGAAAAGGACGGCATCTACCGCGACGCCGTCTCGGACACGGTGAAAAAGCTGCTGCCGGTCTATGACAATCTGCAGCGCGCGCTGCTGAGCGAAACGTCTGACGAGGCATACAAAAAGGGCGTCGAGATGACCATGACCGAGCTGAAGAAGATCTTCACCGGGCTTGGCGTCGAGACCTTCGGCGAGAAGGGCGACCCGTTTGATCCGGAGCGCCACAACGCCGTGATGCACGTTGAGGACGAATCGCTCGCGGAAAACGTCATTGCCGAGGTTTTCCAGACCGGCTTCACGCTGGGCGACAAGGTCATCCGCTTCGCGATGGTCAAGGTCGCTAATTAACACCGGAATCGTTCGATTCCTTAAACCCGTAAATATTTCATTTCATATAGGAGGATTTTCATCATGGGAAAAATCATTGGTATTGATCTTGGTACTACAAATTCCTGCGTCGCCGTTATGGAAGGCGGCGAGCCGGTCGTCATCGCAAACGCCGAGGGCGGCAGAACCACCCCGTCGGTCGTCGCGTTCTCGAAGAACGGCGAGCGTATGGTCGGTCAGGTCGCAAAGCGTCAGGCCGTCACGAACGCAGACCGCACCGTTTCTTCCATCAAGCGCCACATGGGCACGGATTATAAGGTCGCCATCGACGACAAGAAATACACCCCGCAGGAGATCTCCGCAATGATCCTGCGCAAGCTGAAGGCGGACGCCGAGGCCTATCTGGGTCAGCCCGTCACCGAGGCGGTCATCACCGTTCCGGCATACTTCAACGACGCGCAGCGTCAGGCCACCAAGGACGCCGGCCGCATCGCCGGTCTGGACGTCAAGCGCATCATCAACGAGCCGACGGCCGCCGCGCTGGCTTACGGCGTCGATAAGGAAAGCGAGCAGAAGATCATGGTCTATGACCTCGGCGGCGGCACCTTCGACGTCTCCATCCTCGACATCGGCGACGGCATCGTCGAGGTCAAGGCGACCAACGGCGACACGCATCTCGGCGGCGACGACTTTGACCAGTGCGTCATGGACTATCTCGTCTCCGAGTTCAAGAAGGCCGAGGGCATCGACCTCTCCGGCGACAAGGTCGCCATGCAGCGCCTCAAGGAGGCTGCCGAAAAGGCGAAGATCGAGCTGTCCGGCGTGACCTCCACCAACGTCAACCTGCCGTATATCACCGCCGACGCCACCGGCCCGAAGCACCTCGACGTCACGCTCACCCGCGCGAAGTTCAACGAGCTGACCGCAAAGCTCGTCGAGCGCACGATGGGTCCTGTCCGTCAGGCGCTCGCGGACGCCGGTCTGAAGGCCAGCGATCTGAGCAAGGTTCTGCTCGTCGGCGGCTCGACCCGTATCCCCGCCGTGCAGGAGGCCGTGAAGGGCATCACCGGCAAGGATGGCTTCAAGGGCATCAACCCCGACGAATGCGTCGCGGTGGGCGCTGCCATTCAGGGCGGCGTGCTCGGCGGCGACGTCAAGGGCGTCGTGCTGCTCGACGTGACCCCGCTGTCTCTGGGTCTTGAGACGATGGGCGGCGTGTTCACCCGTCTGATCGACCGCAACACCACCATTCCGACCAAGAAGAGCCAGGTCTTCTCGACCGCGGCCGACAACCAGACGAGCGTCGAGATCCACGTTCTGCAGGGCGAGCGCGAAATGGCCGCCTACAACAAGACCCTCGGCAAGTTCCAGCTCGACGGCATCGCTCCGGCTCCGCGCGGCGTGCCGCAGATTGAGGTCAGCTTCGACATCGACGCCAACGGCATCGTGAACGTCAGCGCCAAGGATCTTGGCACCGGCAAGGAGCAGCACATCACCATCACCGCCTCCTCCAACCTGTCCAAGGAGGACATCGACAAGGCCGTCAAGGAGGCCGAGCAGTACGCCGCCGAGGACAAGGCGCGCAAGGACGAGGTCGACACGCATAACGCCGCCGACCAGCTCATCTATCAGACCGAAAAGACGCTGAACGAGCTGGGCGACAAGGTCGACGCGAACGACAAGGCCTCCATCGAGAGCGCCGTCAGCGACCTGAAGGAGAAGAACAAGGGCAGCGACGTCGCAGCCATCAAGGCCTCGACCGAGGCGCTGCAGAAGGCCTTCTATGCCGTCAGCGAGAAGCTCTATCAGAACGCCGCTCCGCAGCAGGGGCAGCCGCAGCAGGGCGCCGCGAACAACGGCAGCAACCCCGACGAGCCGATCGACGCGGACTACGAGGAAGTCAAGGACTGATTTTTCGGAACACCGGATCGAAAAAGGGCGCCCCAAAAGCGCCCTTTTTCGGCCGTCCGATCCGACCGCGCCTGCGGCCGGATGAAGCCTGTCCGCTTATGCGAACATGCTTCATCTGTCCGAAGGACAATATTTGATTTTTTCAACACATATCCCCACTGAGAGGGTGACTTTTTATGGCTAACGAAAACAAACGAGATTATTATGAGGTGCTGGGCGTCGCAAAGGACGCCTCGGACGCCGACATCAAGCGCGCCTACCGCAAGCTGGCCGCGCAATATCACCCCGACGTCAACCATGACCCCGGCGCCGAGGACAAATTCAAGGAGATCAACGAGGCCAACGAGGTGCTCTCCGACCCGGAGAAGCGCAAGCGCTACGATCAGTTCGGCTTCGCCGGCGTCGACCCGAGCTTCAACGCGGGCGCGGGCGGCGGCAGTCCGTTCGGCGGCGGCGGCTTCGGCGGCTTCGGAGATTTCGGCGATCTGGGCGACCTCTTCGGCAGCTTCTTCGGCGGTGGCGGCGGCCGCTCGGCGAGACGCAGCAATCCGAACGCCCCGGTGCGCGGCGAGGACATCAACGCCTCCGTCGACCTGACCTTTGAGGAGGCCGTCTTCGGCACGGAGAAGGAGGTCGGCGCCTCGCGCATTGAAAACTGCGACCAGTGCCACGGCACGGGCGCGGCTGCGGGCAGCTCTGCGGAGACCTGTCTGCGCTGCCACGGCACCGGCACGGTGCGCACGCAGCAGAATTTCATGGGCATGGTCATGCAGTCCGACAGCGTCTGCCCCGACTGCCACGGCAGCGGCAAGGTCATCAAGAATCCGTGCACGCGCTGCAAGGGCAAGGGCAAGGTGCGCCGCGCGTTCAAGACGCGCGTCCATTTCCCGGCGGGCATCGACGACGGCCAGACCCTGCGCGTGCGCGGCGAGGGCTGCGACGGCTTCAACAACGGCGGGCGCGGCGACCTGCTCGTCACGGTGCGCGTGCGCAAGCACCCGATCCTGACGCGTCAGGGACAGGATCTCTACTGCGAGATGCCGATCACCTTTGCGCAGGCCGCGCTCGGCGCGGAGGTCGAGGTCCCGACCATTGACGGCAAGGTGCGCTATTCCATCGCCGAGGGCACGCAGACCGGCACGACCTTCCGTCTGCGCGGCAAGGGCGTTCCCTATGTCAACGACGCCAAGAAGCGCGGCGATCAGTTCGTGACGGTCGTCGTCGAGACGCCGACGCGCCTGACGCGCGAGCAGAAGGAGCTGCTGCGGCAGTTTGACCAGTCCGCCGAGGAGAGCAACCAGCCGAAGAAGAAGCGCTTCTTCGATTTCTTCAAAAAATAAGGAAACTCTGATTAAATTGCAAGAGCGGTCAGCGAGGGATTTTGTTTCCAAATTGAGGTTTGGAAATCGCAGGAATACTTTGTGTATTTCAAGATTTTCAAACCGATAAGTTGGGGCAAAAGACCCGCTGAGCGCCGCTGCCGATTTATTCAGAGGTTCCATAATGGAACACGCTGAAAGCCGTGCGCCTGATTTGAGGCGCGCGGCTTTTTTTGGCAGCTGCGGAGCGGAGCGGCCGGTCGACTTTCTGTTGCAACTTTCGACACAATATGCTATAATAATTAAAATATGCAAATTGTGCCCATTCGGGCGTTTGGATCGGGTTCGATCGCCGATTCTGAAAGGGAGGTGCGGCTGTGAAACGGGCTTTGCTGGTGCTGCTGTGTGTGCTGCTGCTGACGGGCGTCTGCTTCGCCGAGGAGGCCGACGAGGTCTCCGAGTTGAATATCGACGTGACGGTCGACCGTCACGGCCGCTGCGACGTGACGGTGAACGCCGCGCTCTCGCTGACCTCCAAGCACAAGGAGATCGTCTTCCCGCTGGCGGCCGACGCCGCCTCGATCACGGCCTCCGGCGGCAGCGAATATACGACCGAGACGCTCGACGGCGTCAAATGCGTCCGCTTCACGAGCGACGCCGGGTTCACCGGGGCGCAGAGCTTCACCTGCACCTATCGCCTGAACGCCGCCGTCGTGAACACCGAGGACGGCCGGCAGGAGCTGACGCTCAACCTGCCCGAGCGCGGCTGGGAATATCCGGTCTCGCACTATTCCGTGCACGTCTCGATGCCCTATGAGCCGGGCGGCCAGCTCAAATGGAGCGGCACGTATTACGAAAACACCCTCGACAACTATCTGAACGTTACGCTCAACGGCGGCGATCTGAACGCCTCGTCGACGGAGTATTACCGCGACCATCAGGCCATCCGGCTGGTCGTGCCCTTTGAGGCCGGGACCTTCCAGCTGCTGAATCAGAAGGGCTCGACGGTCTCCGTCACCAAAATTCTGTTCTGGCTCACGGTTGCGGCCGGACTGATCTATTGGTTCCTGCGTCTGCGCGGACGGATGCTCTATCTGCCCGTCGAGCAGCAGAGCCCGCCGACGGAGGCGACGGCCGGCGAGCTGTCCTGCCAGCTGTTCGGCGAGGAGCCGGACATCGCCGCGACGCTCATCCACTGGGCGAATCTGGGCTATCTGTCCCTGCGGCGCAACCGCAACGGGAAAATTTACATCAAAAAACAGATGGACATGGGCAACGAGCGCAAGCCCGCCGAGCGGAAGCTGTTTTACGCCGTTTTCCGCTACGGGCCGGTCTGCGGGGCGCAGCAGCTTCGCGAGCGCCGCGGCACGGCCACTGCGGCGCACGCGCTCCGGACGGCGTGGTCGCAGCGTCTGTTCTTCCACAACGGCGGCAGCCCTTATGTTCTGAGCCTGATCGGCGCGCTGACCGGTCTGATGAGCGGCATTCTGCTCTATGACACGATCCTGCCCACGGCCGGAATCCGCTGGTTCCTGCTGCCGCTGCTGTCGATCCTCAATGCGGTGCAATGTTATCTGATTCAAAACGCGCTGCGCTCGTTCTGCCGCCGCCGCTATATCACGCGCATCGTGCTCGGCATGATCTCAGCCGTTGTGCTCGTCAACGTCGGCATCAAGGCAGAGAATCTGATGATCGCCGTGCTGGCGCTGCTGATGCAGGGCTTCTGCGCCGCCGTGACCCTCTTCGGCGGACGCCGCACGCCCGCCGGGATCGAGACCGTGCGCAAGCTGCTCGGTCTGCGGCGCTATCTGCGCAAGCTCGACGCCGAGACGCTTCAGCGCCTCAATGCGCAGGACGAGCTGTATTTTTACCGCACGCTGCCCTTCGCCGAGATGCTGGGCGTCGGCCGCGAATTCGTCAAGCGCTGCTCCGGTGAGAAGCTTGAGGACTGTCCGTGGCTGATTGACGCCAAGCCCGTTCCCAAAACCGCGCAGGCGTTCTATAAGTGCTACGGCGAGCTGGTCTCGACGCTGCGCGACGAGCCGTTCGGCCTGTCGCTGGAGTCCGTGCGGCGCTTCTTCCCGCATCGGCGCACCGAGAAGGCCATTCCCGTCCGCCGCCGCGTAGCGCATCGCGCACCCACGCATCAGAAGCGCGCCGCCGCGCCGCGCCGCCGTCTGGATCGGCCGAAAACCACGGCCGGGGAGGAATCATGAGCCAAGAATATCAGTTTTTCGCGCTGCTCTCGAGAATGCGCTATATCACGCGCTGGGGGCTGATGCGCAACTCGTTCTCCGAGAATATTCAGGAGCACAGCCATCAGGTCGCCGTGCTGGCGCACGGGCTGGCGCTCATCCGGCGGGACATTCTGGGGCTTGACGCCGAGCCGGAGCGCTGCGCCACGGCCGCGCTCTATCATGACGCGTCCGAGATCCTGACGGGCGATCTGCCGACGCCGATCAAGTATTATAATCCTGGGATCAAGACCGCCTATAAGCAGGTGGAGCACGTCAGCGGAACAAAGCTGCTTGCGCTGCTTCCGCCGGAGCTGAAGGACAGCTTCGCACCGCTGATCTATGAATCCGACGAGACGGTGCACGCGATCGTCAAGGCCGCCGACAAGCTCTCGGCGCACATCAAGTGCATGGAGGAGCTGCGCGCGGGCAATCAGGAATTCGCCTCCGCCGCCGAGCAGACGCGGCAGGCGCTCGTCGACATGCACCTGCCCGAGCTGGACTGGTTCATGGAGCACTGCCTGACCGCCTTCGGCAAAAATCTCGACCAGCTGGACGTGTGAAGCGCAGCGGAGGCTGCGCAGGTGAAAAGAAGTGAAGTGCGGCCGTCGGCCGCACTTCACTTCTTTTCATTTCCCTGCAAAGCCGTATACGACGGCTTCGCTACGCTCCCACGGTCTGCTGCACGCGCTCCTTGCTCAGGATCAGCAGGAGCACGCCGAGCGCCGAGACGATTCCGCAGGTCAGGAGCATCCCGCCCGTGCCGATCCCGTCGATCAGGATGCCGCCGATCAGGTAGGCCAGGAGGTTGCCCATCGTGTTGGCCGCGCCGAGGTAGGTCTGCCCCTTGACGACGTTGCGCTGCTCAATGACCGAGCCGACATAATAGACCGTGCTGACGGCGAAGAGGGCGAAGCCCATGCTCTGCGTGAGCTGGCCGAGATACAGCCCCCACGCGCCCGGGAGCACGAGGGTGAAAATCAGCCGCAGCGTCATAAACAGCGCCGAAACGACGAGCCAGACGTCGCAGCGGACGCGCCGCACGAGCCTCGTGAAGAGGAACATCACCGGCAGCTCGCAGAGTGCGGCGATCATCAGCGCCGTGCCCTGCACGGCCGAGGCCTCGTCGGCGGACGCGTCAGGGAGCTTGAACTGCGCGATGCGGAACATGCAGTTGCTCAGCGCGTTATGGCCGATATAGAGCAGGATCACGCCCACGAGCAGGACGGCGAAGCTCCGGTGCAACCGGAAAAACGCCCCGGCGCCGTCCGGCCGCCCGGCCTGCTCCGCTTCAAGGTGCGTGCCCTTCGGGAAGCGCAGAATGGCCGCACAGAAAAGCGCCGCCAACACGGCCGACGAGATCGGCACGGCGTCCATGCCGAAAGCCGACGTCAGCAGCGGCTCAACGCGGCAGCAGATTCCGAAAAAAATCGAGCCGATGCCGCGCGCCAGACCGAAATTGATCGGCGTGCCGCCGCGTATGCACTGCATCCCGAGCGCGTTGGAAAAGGACGGGAAGACCTGCAGGCTGACGCAGGCAGCCGTGAAGGCCACGACCGAGCCATAGCCGCTCAGAAGCGGCGCAAGCACCGCAAAGCCCGCGTTGCATACGCCGAAAACGAGCAGCACGCGGCGCAGATCGACCCGCGTGCGGTCCGCCACGGCCGTGATGAGCGGCTGCAAGAGGAAGGCCACGGCCGTTGCGATCGCCAGAACAACGCCCGCGACGGAATCCGTCAGGCCGACGCGCTCGGTCAGCCACGGGTTGGAATAACTCATCAAAAATCCGTATTCGCCCCAGATCAGCGCCTGAAGCACGGAATAGGGCAGCGTTGCCCCGCGGTTTTTCATACGCTCCGCCTCCGATTTTTGGGTTTGAGTTGGACAAATAGTATACCGAAATACGTCGAAAAAGTCAATTGCTTTTTATGCAGAATCATATTTTAATAATGTATTCGCTTGCATTTTTCTCAAAATTATAGTATAATTTTATAGAATAACCAGAGCTTGCCCTTTTTTCGGAAAAACGAATTCGGCGAGCCTTTCAAGAGGAAAAGGAGTCGGTCATGTATTCCAACGCTTATGTCTGGTCACGCGTATTAGCATATCTGGAGCAGCACTCACCGGCAGTCGCGGTCGCGTCGTTTTTTGACGACGCCGAGGTCGCAGAGCTGAACGAGGAGAAGCTTGTGCTCTATTCGCCCTCCCCGTTCCGTAAAGATGTCATTTTAAATCGCTACACAAATCTCATCAAGGACGCCATGCGCGAGCTGTTCCAAACCGAGATCGAGCTGGTCGTGCTCGACGAGGACGAGTTCCCGCAGTATTCCCTCGGCAGCAAGCGCCGCGCCTTCGTGGAGTTCAACTCGCAGTACACCTTTGACACCTTCGTCGTCGGCTCATCGAACAAGCACGCGTTTTCGGCGGCGGAGGCCGTCGCGGAGGAACGCACGGCAGCGTATAACCCGCTGTTTATCTATGGCCAGTCCGGTCTCGGCAAGACGCATCTGCTCTATGCCATCGCCAACCGCATCCAGCAGAAGCACCCCGATTATAACATCGTTTATATCAAGGGCGACCAATTCACGAACGAATTCATTGAGGCCGTCCGAAGCGGCAAAAACTTTGAATTCCGCGATAAATATCGCAATGCCGATCTCTTTTTGATCGACGATATTCAATTTATCGCCGGTAAGGACGCGACGCAGGAGGAATTCTTCCATACCTTCAATACCCTTTATGAAAACCATCGGCAGATCGTTCTGACGAGCGACCGCGTGCCGAGCGATATGCTCCGTCTGGAGGACCGTCTGCGCACGCGCTTCGAGTGGGGCCTGATTGTCGACGTGCAGCCGCCCGATTATGAGACGCGCTGGGCCATCACAAAAAACAAGGCGCTCTCCCTCGGGCTGGAGCTTCCCGACGACGTCTGCGATTATATCGCCGAAAACATCACGAACAACGTCCGCCAGATTGAGGGCACGGTCAAGAAGATCAAGGCCTATCACGACCTGAACAATATGCCCACGGACATTGCCAACGTCTCGCGCGCGATCAAGGACATGTATAAGGGCAAGGCGCAGACCGTTCCGACGCCCGAGCTGATCATCAGCGAGGTCTGCAACTTCTATCGCCTCGACGAGACGACCCTGCGCGGCACGCAGAAGAGCAAGGGCACGAGCGAGGCGCGGCAGATTGCCATGTACCTCATCCGCAAAATGACAAACCTCTCCCTGCCCGACATTGCCAAGGAATTCGGCAAGAACCACACGACCGTGCTCTATGCCATCCGCCGCATTGAGGAGGAGCTTCCGAACGCGACCAACGGCTTGCAGGATAACATCCGCGACATCAAGGCCAAGATCAATTCCCGTCTCTGATCCGGTTTTTTCCGAGGCGCGGCCGCGTCCGGGTCCAATTTCCGCATGAGGCATTTCTGCGCCGTCATGCGGCAAAAAGCAGAGCTGGATTTTTATGAACAGGAGCTGTTCACTGTGCAGAAATTTCCTGTGCAAAACTTTCCCGGCGGTTGAACGCACAAAAACCTGTCAATAACTTTTTTGTGTATGCACAGGCGGGTGTGGATAAAAATTCCTTGCGCCGCAAGGGCTTGCGCCGGTTTTGCACATAAGTTTTGCCTACTAACACCATTACTAAAATATATCCGTCCTATCTATATCAGAAAGAAAAGTGAGGGAACGATATGAAGTTTACCTGTGAAAAAGCGCTGCTCGTCTCCGCCATCTCCGTGGCGGGACGCACCGTCGCCCCGAAGAGCGCAATTCCGTGCCTCGAGGGCATCCTGCTGCGCGCCGGTCTCGGCGTTCAGCTCACCGGCTTCAACCTCGAAACCGGCATCACCGTCGATGTTGCGGCCGACGTCCGCGAGGAGGGCGTCTGCGTCATGCCGGCGCGCCTCTTCTTCGACATCGTGCGCAAGCTGCCGGACGATATGGTCACGGTTTCCGTCGATTCGGAGCTTCAGGTCTCCATCAAGGGCGGCGGCTCGTCCTTTAAAATTACCGCCATGGACGCCGAGGACTATCCCGAGCTGCCCGACGTCAACGCCGGAAAGGGCGTGCAGATGCCGCAGAGCGCGCTGCGCGAGATGATCGGCGGGACGATCTTCTCCGTTTCGGAGAATCAGGCGCGGCCGATCCATACCGGCTGCCTGATCGAGGTCAGCGACGAGACGATCACCATGGTTGCGGTGGACAGCTTCCGGCTGGCGCGCCGCACCTGGCACAGCCCCGAGCCGATCGGCCGCGAGATGAAATTCGTCGTGCCCGCGACGGGTCTGCGCGAGGTAGAAAAAATCCTTGAGGACAGCGACGAGCCGATGACCTTCACCCTCGGCGAGAAGCACATCCTCTTCCACATCGGCGGCGCGACGCTGGTCTGCCGCGTGCTCGAGGGCGAATTTATCGATTGGCGGCGCGTTGTTCCGTCCAATAACGAGACAATTCTGACCGCTAACGTCGCGACGCTCACCGCCGCGATCGAGCGCGTCAGCCTGATCGTCTCGGAGAAGATCAAAAGCCCGGTGCGCTGCGTTTTCAGCGACAACGTCGCGGATTTCCGCACCGTCAACACGATCGGCAGCGCCCACGACACCTGCCCGGTCGCCGGAAACGGCGGGGAGCTGGAGATCGGCTTCAACTGCCGCTATCTGCTCGACGCGCTGCGCGCGATCCCGTCCGAGGAGACGACGCTGGAGCTGCAAAACGGCCTCAGCCCGATCGTTTTCACGCCGGTCGACGAGAAGCAGGATTATGCCTATATGGTTCTTCCCGTTAGATTACATTAAGGAGCGTTATTTATGAAGGTTCGCGTGCGCAGGGTCGGGGAGGAGTCTGTCTCCGTGCCGATCCACACGGAATTTATCAAGCTGGAGGCGTTTTTGAAGCTGGCGAACGCCGTGCCCTCTGGCGGAATGGCAAAAAATTTCATCCAGAACGGCGAGGTTTTCGTCAACGGCGAGCCGTGCACCATGCGCGGCAAGAAGCTCGTGCCCGGCGACCGCGTGCGCTTTGACGGCGCGGAGTTCACGGTGGTATGCGGCTGAACGAGCTTTACCTGAACGGCTTTCGCAATTACGAGGAGACGACGGTCGAATTTGTGCCGGGGGTCAATCTGCTCGTCGGCGACAACGCCAACGGCAAGACGAACCTGCTCGAGGCCATCGGCTATCTCTCCACCGGCCGCGCCTTCCGCACGCGCCGGGAGCAGGAGCTGATCCGCTTCGGCGCGGAATATGCCGAGCTTTCGGCGAAGCTGTTCTCGCAGGAGCGGGAGCAGACGCTTCGCGCCGTGCTCTTTGCCGGGCGGCGGCCGCGTCAGCTCTTTCTCAACGGCGTCAGGCAGAAGACCGCCGCGGGCATCGCCGGTGTGCTGAACAGCGTGCTGTTCTGCCCGGAGGATCTGCTCGTTCTGAAAAAGGGCGCGCAGCCGAGGCGGAAAATGCTCGATAACGTGATCTGTCAGCTTCGGCCGAATTATGACGCCGCGCTGGCCGAATATACGCGCCTGCTCGACCAGAAGGCCGCGCTCCTGCGCGAGCAGGAGGAGAACCCCTCCATGCTGGCCGTGCTGCCGGAGTTCAACCGGCGTATGGTGCAGATCGGCGCGCTGCTGATCTCCTACCGCGCGCGGTATCTGCGGGCGCTCGGGGAGATCGCGGAGCAATATCACAAGGAATTTTCCGGCGATCGGGAGCAGCTTACGCTGCAATATCACACGGTCTCGACCGTGACCGATCCCTTTGCGCCGCTCGAACAGCTCCGCGCCGAGCTGGAGGCGCATATGAGCAGCCACGCGCGCGCCGAGCTGGACAGTCGGCAGTGCCTCTCCGGGCCGCACAAGGACGATTTCGAGGCCGCGCTGAACGGCCTGCCCATGGCGCAGTTCGCCTCGCAGGGGCAGACGCGCACCGCGACGATCTCGCTCAAGCTCGCCGAGCGCGAGCTGATGAAGCGCGACTGCGGCGAGACGCCCGTGCTGCTGCTCGACGATGTGCTCAGCGAGCTGGACGCCGGGCGGCAGGATTTCGTGCTCAACCGCCTCCGCGACGGGCAGGTTTTCATCACCTGCTGCGAGACCGACCGGCTGACCGAGCTGGGACAGGTGCTTTTTGTCGAGGACGGGCGCGTCCGCGTCTGAGCATGTTTTGGGAGGAAAAGCTGCATGTATGTCGGAATCGGCGGCGATATGGCCGTTCGCGACCGCAGTATTATTGGAATTTTCGATCTGGATAATACGACGACCTCGCGCCATACGCGGCGCTTTCTGAGCGAGGCGGAGCAGCACGGCGTTGTGATCGACGTCTCCGGCGAGCTGCCGAAGAGCTTCGTGCTCACGCAGGAGCTGGGCATGGAGCGCGTCTATCTGACGCAGTTCAACACCGCCGCCATCGACCGGAGAACGAAATAATTTTTCTGAAGGATTGCATGAAACAAGGCAATTTTACAGTTTTATGCTGTATTTATGGATAGGCTTGGTTAAGCCTTGAGGTATTTTTTGAGTAGTAGATATGTAAGAAAATAACAAGGGCTTCGGCTACAGACCACGGTTGGTCGGAGCAGAAAGGTATTATTGAGTAGTAGGCAGGTAAGGAGACAGTAAAGGCTTCGGCTACAGACCACAGTCGGTCGGAGCAGAAAGGTATTATTGAGTAGTAGGTAGGTAAGGAGACAGTAAAAATGGGCGAAGAACTTATGAATACGACCGTTGAGCAGGAATATGACGCGTCACAAATCCAAGTGCTCGAGGGTCTGGAGGCCGTGCGCAAGCGGCCGGGCATGTACATCGGCTCGACCTCGTCGAGCGGTCTGCACCACCTGGTCTATGAGATCGTCGATAACGCCATCGACGAGGCGCTCGCGGGCTATTGCAAGCACATCACCGTGACGATCAACCCCGGCAACACGATCACCGTCACCGACGACGGCCGCGGCATCCCCGTGGACATTCAGGCGCAGACCGGCCGGCCGGCGCTCGAGGTCGTCTACACCGTGCTGCACGCCGGCGGCAAATTCGGCGGCGGCGGCTACAAGGTCTCCGGCGGTCTGCACGGCGTCGGCGCGTCCGTCGTCAACGCGCTGAGCGAGTGGCTCGAGGTCGAGGTGCATAAGGACGGCAGCATCTATCAGATGAAATTCGCGCGCGGCGCGATCACGCAGGAAATGCGCATCATCGGCAAGACCGACCGCCACGGCACGAGCGTCACCTTCAAGCCCGACCCCGAGATGTTCGACACGACGGAATACGACTATGAGATCCTGCACACGCGGATGCGCGAGCAGGCCTTCCTGAACGCCGGCCTGAAGATCTCCATCCGCGACGCCCGCACCGAGGACGGCCCGTCGGATTCCATGTGCTACGAGGGCGGCATCCGCGAGTTCGTCCGCTGGATCAACCGGAACAAGAACGCGATCCAGGAGGACGTGATCTATATGTCCGGCCGCAGGGACGACTCCGTGGCAGAAATCGCCATGCAATATAACGACGGCTATAACGAGGTCGTGGTGTCCTTCGCAAACGACATCCACACGCCTGAGGGCGGTATGCACGAGACGGGCTTCAAGGCGGCTCTGACGCGTGTTTTGAACGCTTACGGAACAAAATACGGCATCATCAAGGGCGACGACAAGGTCTCCGGCGAGGACTGCCGCGAGGGTCTGACCGTCGTGATCTCGGTGAAGCTGCCCGAGGCGCAGTTCGAGGGGCAGACCAAGCAGAAGCTCGGCAACGCCTATATCCGCACGCTCGTCGACAGCATTGTGTCCAGTCAGCTTGCAACCTACCTTGAGGAGAACCCCGCCTCGGCGCGCATCGTGCTCGACAAGGCCATGATGGCCAACCGCGCCCGCGAGGCTGCGCGCAAGGCGCGCGAATCCATCCGCAGAAAGACCGCGCTCGGCGGCGCGGCCATGCCGGACAAGCTCCGCGACTGCAACGAGACCGATCCCTCCCTCACCGAGCTTTACATCGTCGAGGGCGACTCGGCAGGCGGCTCGGCCACGCAGGGCAGAGACTCGCGTTTTCAGGCGATCCTGCCGCTCTGGGGCAAGATGCTCAACGTCGAGCGTGTGCGCGAGGACAAGGTCATCGGCAACGATAAATTGCAGCCCGTCATTACCGCGCTCGGCGCGGGCATCGGCGAGGAATTCAACCTCGACAAGCTGCGCTATCACAAGATCGTCATCATGGCCGATGCCGATGTCGACGGCAGCCACATCCGCACGCTGATGCTGACCTTCTTCTTCCGCTATATGCGGCCGCTGATCGAGCAGGGCTATGTCTACTCGGCCATGCCGCCGCTCTTCAAGCTGACGCGCGGCAAGACGACCCGCGTCGCCTTCTCCGACGAGGAGCGCGACCGCATCTCCGCCGAGCTGCGCGCCGACAATCCCAACGCGAAGGTCGACATTTCGCGCTTCAAGGGCTTGGGCGAGATGAACCCGCACGAGCTTTGGGAGACGACCATGGACCCCGAGCGCCGCACGCTCAAGCGCATCGAAATGGAGGACGCCGTCAAGGCCGATTCCATCTTCGCGCTGCTCATGGGCGAAAAGGTCGAGCCGCGCAAGGAATACATCGAGCAGAACGCGAAATATGTCGCGAATCTCGATTACTGATCGAGCATGTGATCTCTGAAACAAGGAGGAACCGCTTTGGCGCATAAAAAGGACTACAAGCCTGAGGATATTCGCTATCCCGATCAGGCGATCGTCACGTCGGAGCTTGTCCACGAAATGAAGACAAGCTACATGGAGTATGCCATGTCCGTCATCATCGGACGCGCGCTCCCCGACGTGCGCGACGGCTTAAAGCCGGTGCATCGGCGCATACTTTACGCCATGTATGAAGATAATTTAACATCTGACAAACCATTTAAGAAATCCGCGACCTGCGTCGGTGACGTGCTGGGTCGGTATCACCCGCACGGCGACGCCTCGGTTTATGACGCGCTCGTGCGTCTGGCGCAGGATTTTTCCATGCGCTATATGCTCGTCGACGGCCACGGCAACTTCGGCTCCGTCGACGGCGACCCCCCTGCGGCCTACCGTTACACGGAGGCCAGACTGTCGAAGATCTCCAACGAGATGCTCCGCGACCTCGAGAAGGACACGGTCGACTGGGATCCGAACTTTGACGAGACGCGCAAGGAGCCGCGCGTGCTGCCCTGCCGCTTCCCGAACCTGCTGGTCAACGGCTCGTCCGGCATCGCCGTCGGCATGGCCACGAACATCCCGCCGCACAACCTGACGGAGGTCATCAACGCCTGCCTCTGCGTGCTGGACAATCCGGAGGCCACGGTCTACGACCTTATGGAGCACATTCAGGGGCCGGACTTCCCGACGAAGGGGCTGATCCTCGGCCGCGCGGGCATCCGCAGCATGTACGCCACCGGCAAGGGGCGCATCACGATGCGCGCCCGCACCGAGATCGAGGAATTCGGTCAGAACCGCCAGCGCATCATCGTCACGGAGATCCCCTACCAGGTCAACAAGCGGATGCTCATCAAGAGCATGGCCGATCAGGTCAACGAAAAGCGGCTCGAGGGCATCTCCGACATCCGCGACGAATCCGACCGCAACGGTATGCGCATCGTCATCGAGCTGAAGCGCGAGGCCAACGCGCAGGTCGTGCTCAACCGCCTGTTCGCGCAGACGTCGCTTCAAACGACGTTCTCGGCCAATATGCTGGCGCTCGTCAAGAACCAGAGCCAGCCGAAGGTGCTGAATCTGCGAGAAATTCTGGACGAATATCTGGCGCATCAGGAGGACGTGGTCATCCGGCGCACGAAATTCGACCTGAAAAAGGCGCAAGAGCGCGCGCATCTGCTCGAGGGTCTGCTGATCGCGCAGGCCAACATCGACGAGGTCATTCGCATCATCCGCAGCGCATATGACGACGCAAAGGAGCGCCTGATGGAGCGCTTCAGCCTCAGCGAAATTCAGGCGCAGGCCATTCTGGACATGCAGCTCAAGCGCTTGCAGGGTCTGGAGGAGGACAAGCTCAAGGCCGAATATGCCGAGCTGGAGAAGAAGATCGCCTACTATTTGCAGGTGCTCGGCGACATGAATCTGGTCAAGCAGATCGTCAAGGACGAGCTGACGGCCATCCGCGACAAATACGGCGACGACCGCCTGACCGAAATTCAGGAGGTCGAGGACGAGATCGACGACGAGGACCTGATCGAGGAGGAGACGTGCTGCTTCACGCTGTCGAACGCGGGCTACATCAAGCGCCTGCCGGTCGACACCTACCGCGCCCAGCGGCGCGGCGGCCGCGGCGTGAACGGCCAGAACCTCAAGGATGAGGACTATGTTAAGAATCTTTACATTGCATCTACGCACGATTACCTGCTGTTCTTCACGAACCTCGGCCGCGTGCACCGCCGCAAGGGCTATCTGATCCCCGAGGCCGGGCGCGCCGCGCGCGGCACGAACATCGTCAACGTCCTGCCGCTCGAGCAGGGCGAGACAGTCACGGCGATGCTGCTGACGCGCGAATTCTCCGAGACGGAGTATCTGATGATGGTCACGCGCGGCGGCACGGTCAAGCGGATGCAGCTTTCCGACATCTACACCGCCCGCAAGGCCGGCATCCGCGTGCTGACGCTCGACGAGGGCGACGAGCTGATCGCCGTCTTCAAGACCACCGGCGAGGACAACGTCCTGCTGGCGACGCGCGGCGGCATGGCCATCTGCTTCAACGAGCAGGACGTGCGCTGCATGGGCCGCATGGCCACGGGCGTGCGCGGCATCCGCCTCGGCGAGAACGACTGCGTCGTCGGCGCGGCGGTCGCCGAGGAGGGCAAGACCCTGCTGACCGTCACCGAAAACGGCTACGGCAAACGCACCCCGGTCGAGAGCTATCTGCGCGGCGACGCCGTGCAGAGCCGCGGCGGCAAGGGCATGAAGAACTATCGTCTGACCGAGAAGACCGGCCCGGTCGCGGGCGCGGCCGTGGTCGGCGAGGACGAGGACGTGCTGCTGGTCGAGTCGGGCGGCGTCGTGATCCGTATGCCCGTTTCCGGCATCAGCATCTATGGCCGCGACACGCAGGGTGTGATCCTGATGCGTGTCGAGGAGGAGAACCGCGTGATCTCCCTGCAAAGCACGGAGGCGGCCTCCGAAGAAACAGAAGAGACAAAGGAGTAAGCCATGAATCCTGAAACCGAACAACTCGAGGAAGTGCAGGATCGGCCGGTTTTCACGGCCACGACCCGTCTGAACGCCGCAATGCAGCAGGAGGCCGCCAAGGCGCTCACGCCAAAGGCCACGACGGTGGTCAGCTGGATCTGCTTCGGCGTGATCGCGCTGATGGCGGGCGTGCTGGTCTGGCAGCTCATCGCCACCGGCAACAAAAACAACCTGTTTATGCTGGTCGTGCTGGCGCTGACGATGATCTTCCTGCTCTATAACAAATTCACCGCCCCGAAAAAGGCCCTGCAGCGCTGGGAGGCGGGCATCCGCCGGCAGTACGGCACGGATTGCCTGACGCTTGAGACGGAATTTTACCCCCACAACCTCGCGCAGACCCTAAAGGAAAACGACGATATCACCGTCGAGGGCTATTCCGCCCTCTCGCGCATCGCCGAGACGGAGCATCTACTCCTCCTGCGCCGCTCGCGCGACAACTGGTTCTTTGTCGAAAAGAGCGGCATCAGCGGCGGAACGGTCGACGACCTCGTGAAATTTCTGGAGGCGCGCGGTCTGAGCCGCAGCTAAGGAGGCAGAGCAATGGCATTTTTCCTCGGAAAACAGACGCAGGATAAGCGCCTCGGCGTTTATGTCCACATTCCCTTCTGCAAGAGCAAATGTGAATACTGCGACTTCTATTCCCTGCCCGGCGCGTGCGACCAGCGCACGACCGACGACTATTTGCAGGCTCTGGCCGACCACATTCGCGAGGCCGGACAGCTTTCGACCGAGCATCTGGTCGACAGCGTCTATTTCGGCGGCGGCACGCCGAGCTATTTCGGCGCGGAAAATCTCGAAAAAATTCTCGACGAGCTGCAGCGCTCCTTCCGCATCGGCGTCGACGCGGAGATCTCGCTCGAGGCGAACCCCGAGAGCCTGACGCCCATGGGACTGCGGCGGATGCTGCGCGCGGGCTTCAACCGGCTCTCCATCGGCGTGCAGTCCGACGACAACGAAATTCTCAAAAAAATCGGCCGTCCGCATACCTTTGAGCAGGCACGGCAGGCCATGGACAAGGCGCGCAAGGCCGGCTTCGCGAACATCTCGCTCGACCTTATGTACGGTCTGCCCGGCCAGACGCTCGAGAGCTGGAAACAGACCGTCGAGCGCATCATCCGGATGCGCCCGGAGCATATCTCCTGCTACGGCCTCAAGGTCGAGCCGAACACCCCGCTCTGGACGTATCAGGACACCGCAAACCTGCCCAGCGACGATCAGCAGGCCGATATGTATCTGGCGGCCTGCGAGCTGCTGAAAACGCACGGCTACGAGCACTATGAGATCTCAAACTGGGCGAAAAAGGGCTTTGAATGCAAGCACAACCTGAAATATTGGACGGGCGGCGAATACATCGGCTTCGGCCCGACCGCCGCCAGCGACTACGACGGCAAGCGCTTCACGGTCGTCCGCGACCTCAAGGGCTATTGCGAAGGCATCAGAAAGCGCGGCGTCATTCTCTCGGAATGCGACCCGATCCCGCAGCGCGAGCGCGCCGGGGAATACCTGATGCTGCGTCTGCGCATCGCGCAGGGCATCAACGCCCGCGAATATGAGCGCCATTTCCTGCTGCCCTTTGCGCCGATCGAGGAGGCCATGCAGAAGCTCCAGACCAAGGGACTGACCGAGATGACGCGCGACCGCTGGCGCCTGACCGAGCGCGGCTGGCTCGTCAGCAATCAGATCATCCTCTATTTGCAGGAGCTGCAGGAGCGCTCGACGCCGATCACCAAGGCGCGCTGAGCGATCCCCAATTTTGAAATTCGATCCGGAGGCTATGCCATGCAACAACTTTTGAATGCACTGCTTGACCGGCCGGTCTATCTGGCGCTGCCTGTTCTCGCGCTGGCGCTGGCCGTGCTGCTTTTCCCGATGTACCGTCTGGCGCGCAAGCCCAGCCCCGGCAGCACGGATTGGATGCGCAGCATCGATCCGCCCAGATTCACCGCCTACCGGATCTATGCGCTGCAATGGATGGACCTGCTGTTCTGCGTGGTCGCAGGGCTGTGCGCGGCCGGGCTGTGCCTCGGCGCGGCGGCGCTGCGCACGTCGACGGTATTTCTGTCCGTCTCCTGGCTCAAGGCGGCAGCGCGCAGCCTCGGCTACCCGGCGCTGCTCGGCGTGATGGCCTACCTGCTGACGCGCCTGATGTGGGGCAGCCCCCTCGCGGCGCTCTGCGTCGCGGCGCTCTCCGGGCTTCAGACCTTCGGCACGGAGGCCACGGCCTTTCTGGCGCTGTCGCTGTTCTTCCTGAGCTTCTGGATGACCGCGCCCGGCGACCAGCCGCTGTTCTTCCACGCATTCTGGCTCGTCCCGACCGCGCTGGCCTATAGCCTGAGCGTTGTAATCCTGCCGGAGATGCTCTGGTTTTTTCCGCTTTACATAATCGCCTATGCGGTCACGCAGTGCTACCGCTGGCGCACGGGTGTGGAGGGGCAGCGCGGCGGAAAGCTCGCTGTTTCGATCGTCCTGACGCTGCTGCTCGTGCTCTTCACGGCGGCCGTTGTCACGACCCTGCGCCTCATGCTCGGCGGGCTCGACCCGGAGGACTTCTGGACGGGTAGCTATTACATTGCACTTCCGTCCAAGATGCTGCGCTTCCTCAGCAGCTGCCTGCATTGCTTCGCGCCCTCGACGCCGACGCTGTTCGACGCGACGGTGCTCTTGCTCGGCCTGGCCGCATGGCTGACGGCGGCGCACGGCTTCCTGTTCCGACGCGAGATCGTCTGCCTGCCCGCGCTGCTGCTGCCCCTGCCGGTGCTGGCGCTGTGGCTCTGCGGCGTGCCCTACGCGCTGCATCTGCTGCTGCCGGCGGTGCTCCCCCTCGGACGCGTCTGGGCGGGGCTTGCCAGAAAACGTAAAATCGCCGCGCCGGTTCTCTTTGCGGCCGGCATCGCGGTCTGCTTGATCTTCACGAAGACTTTTTAATTTTAGGAGGCATTTCCAATGAAAATTTCCATGGGCTGCGACCACGGCGGCTTGCAGCTGAAAAACGCGATCAAGGCGCACCTGCTTGAGCAGGGGCACGAGGTCGTCGACTTCGGCACGAACTCGACCGACAGCTGCGACTATCCCGATTTTGCGATCCCGGCGGCGCGCGCCGTCGCGTCCGGCGCGTGTGAGCGCGGCATTCTGGTCTGCACGACCGGCATCGGCATCTCCATCACGGCCAACAAGGTCAACGGCATCCGCTGTGCGCTGCTGAGCGACACGGTCTCGGCCAAGCTCTGCCGCAACCACAATAACACCAACATGATGGCGCTCGGTCAGGGCATCGTCGGCGAGAAGCTGGCGCTTCAGATCGTCGACACCTGGCTGCACGCCGAGTTTGAGGGCGGCCGCCACCAGCGCCGCATTGACAAGATGATGGCTGTGGAGAAAAATCCGTGATTTTTTGCACAGCGCTGTGCATCGGAACCGGGACTGCCGCGTCTGAATGCGGCAGTCCCGGTTTTTTGTGCCGTTCGGCGGTCTATTCCCCCGCCATGCAGAGGCGCTGGAGCAGACGCATTGTGAGCTGCCACCAGCTCAGCCGCGGAACGGCCTCCGGCGCGATGATCGCGACCTGCGCGAGGGTCTGCCCGTCGGACGTGATCGTCAGCGTGCCGAGCTGCTGGCCGCTTTGGAGCGGCGCGTCAAGCTCCTCCGGCAGCTCGACTGTTTTTTCGATCTGCGCGCCCTTTTTGGTCAGCAGCGGCGCGCTGTCCTGCAAGACCGGCGTGAGCGCGGTCTGCGTGCCGAGGCGGACACGCAGCGGCGGCAGCGCCTCGTCCGGCTCGGTCTGCACGAGGGCATAATTCGCGAAGCCGTGATCCAGCAGCGCCTTGGCAGAGGTGAAGCGGTCGGCCGAGCTGGCGCAATGCAGCACGACGGCGATCAGCTCCAGCCCGTCGCGCTCGGCCGAGGCTGAGAGGCAGTGCCCGGCCGACGAGGTGTAGCCGGTTTTCAGGCCGGTCGTGCCCTTGTAAAAGCGCACGAGCTTGTTCGTGTTCGAGAGGCCGAACTGACCGTTGCGCACCGTGTCCATCCAGATCGTCGTGTAGCTGCGGATGCGGTCATGCTTCAAAAGCTCACGCGACATGACCGCGATGTCATAAGCGCTCGTCAGATGCTCGGCGGCGTCCGGCGCGTCGTCGAGGCCGGTGCAGTTGACAAAATGCGTGTCCTGCATCCCCAGCTCGGCCGCGCGCGCGTTCATTCGCTCGACAAACGCCGCCTCACTCCCGGCGACGTGCTCGGCAAGCGCCGTCGCGCAGTCGTTGGCCGAGCTGACGACCACGCTTTTGAGCATCTCATCCATGCTCATCTGCTCGCCGACCTCCAGATAAACCTGACTGCCGCCCTTTGCCGCCGCAGCCTCTGAGGTCGTGACCATGTCGTCCATCGTGATCCGCCCCTCGTCGAGCGCCTCCATGACGAGCAGCAGCGTCATGATCTTCGTCACGGACGCCGGGGCAAGACGCTCGTGCGCGTTTTTTTCGATCAGCACCGTTCCGGTCGCCGCGTCCATCAGGACGGCCGAGGGCGCCGGAATCTCGACCTCAACCGCCGCCGTATGCGGCAGAAACGCCGCCAGCAGCGCGGCGGCCAACAGCATTGCGCATATCCGTTTGACCATATGAACCCCATCCTTTCCCGGTTTGGTACAAGCATATGCCCGGACGGCGAGAAAAAGACTTTCCCTTTTCCGAAAAATCTGCTACAATGGTAGGCAGAAACAAAAAGGTTGGAGCGCACCATGAAATTTCAATGCTACACGCTTGGCTGCAAGGTCAATCAATATGAAACGCAGGCGCTGGAGCGGCAGCTCCTCGCGCTCGGGCACGAGCAGGCCGACCGGGACTGCGACCTGCTGATCGTGAACACCTGCACGGTGACGGCGGTCGCCGACCGGAAGAACCGGACGCTGATCCGCCGGCTGCGCCGCGAAAATCCGAACGCCGTGCTCGGCGTCTGCGGCTGCTATGCGCAGCTCAAGAGCGACGAGGTGCGCGCGCTGGATGTCGACGTGATCGGCGGGAGCGGCGACCGCGAGGCGTTTTTGCAGAATCTGCTGCACGCGGCGCGCGAACGGGCGCCGATCGTCGCCGTCGACGAGGCGCTGCGCCGCCGCGAATTCGAGGAGCTTCCGGCCGGCGGGCTTGCCGCGCGCACGCGCGCGATGCTCAAGGTGCAGGACGGCTGCTGCAATTTCTGCACCTACTGCATCATTCCCTACGCGCGCGGGCCGGTGCGTTCGCTGCCGCTGGCGCGCGCCGTGGCGCTGGCCGAGGGGCTGGCGGCCGACGGCTATCGCGAGATCGTCCTGACGGGCATCGAGATCGCCTCATGGGGCTGGGATTTCAAGGACGGCAGCAGGCTGGTCGACCTTGTCGAGGCCGTTTGCCGCGCCGTGCCGCAGGTGCGCGTGCGTCTCGGCTCGCTTGAGCCGCGCACGGTCGACGGGGAATTCTGCCGTCGGCTCTCGGCCTGCAAAAACCTCTGCCCGCAGTTCCATCTGAGTATGCAGAGCGGCAGCGACGGCGTCCTGCGCCGAATGCACCGGAAATACGACTCCGCGCGGTATTTTCAGAGCGTGGAGCTGCTGAACACGGCCTTTCCGGGCTGCGCCGTCACGACGGATATGATCGTCGGCTTCCCCGGCGAGACGGAGGCGGAATTTACCGAATCGCTGGCCTTTGCCGAGCGCTGCGGCTTTGCCGCGATGCACGTCTTCCCCTATTCGCGCCGACCGGGCACGCCCGCCGCGTCCATGCCCGGCCAGCTCACGCGCGCCGAGAAGGAGGAACGCGCGGCCAAGGCCGGCGAGCTCGCGCGGACGCTGCGCGAGCGCTACGACACGGCGCTGCTCGGCAAGCCGCAGGAGGTGCTGTTCGAGCAGCTCGAGGACGGCTTTTTCACCGGCCACGCCCGCAACGGCGTGAAGGTCTATCTGCGCGGCGAGGCTCTGCACAATCAGATCCGGATCGTCACGCCGACCGCCCTCCGTGCCGACGGCGTGGAGGCGAAGCCGGCCGCGCAATGATATTTGAGCTTCGGGTAAGGGAAAGTACTGCGCATGAGAAATACGGGCGAGGCTGCGCAATGATATACAGCTCCGCTGTGTGATATATGCTTGCGCATATGATATACGACCTTGCGGCCGTATGATATAGCACCCCAAAGGGGCACTATTATGGTTTCGCTACGCGACAAATTTAAATATATTAGTTGCCAAAATGGTAGGTTTTTTGAAGAAACCTACCATTTTTTGTCATTGCGAGGAGCGAAGCGACGCGGCAATCTGAAAGTTACAGGTATGGCATCCCGTGGTGAAGCACGGGAGCACGGAGTGAGAAGTGAAGCATATAACACAGGGCAAAAAGGGATCCATACAATATGAAACACGAGGCAAACTGCGACGCCTCGTGTTGTTTTTGCTCATTTTGTTACATTTCTCCATATTTCGTTACGGGATGGCGTGCCAGTGCGTCAAAGATTGCCGCGTCGGGCGCACATGCGCCCTCCTCGCAATGACAAACTTGATCGGTTTTGCGAAAAAACGGGACGCTGGTTTTGATTGAAAACGACTGTATCCGACCAAAACGGTTGTTTTCTAACGATAAACGTTCCAATTTCGCGTCATTGCGAGGAGCGAAGCGACGCGGCAATCTGAAAGTTATAGGTATGGCATCCCGGAACGACGAAAGGGAGCACGAGCCGAAATGCGGCACGCGAGACGGGATTCCATGTACGGGACAGTTTGCCCGTTTCAACTGCTGTCCGGACTTTTTTGAACAGTCCTGTGCAAAAAATCGGTAGGTTTTCGTCGAAAACCTACCGATTTTATAAGGATACCAATTATTTCGCGTAGTAGTTGATGAGGCAGCCTGCGAGGAGAATGTCGCGCTCCTCGCGCGTGAGGCGCTCGAGCTTGAGCGTGATCGGCTTGCGCGCGTCGCCCTGCAGCAGGACGGCCTCGACGCGGTCGGCCTCGCCCAGCAGCGCCGCGCGGATGCCCGGAACATAGAGCCGGTCGCCGGGCTGCATGTTGTAGTCGGCGATGCGGTCGACCGTGAAGGGCACCATGCCCCAGTTGATAACGTTGCTGCGGTAGCGCTTCGTCGCAAAATCCTCGCAGAGGTTCGCCGCGCCGCCGAGCACACGCTGGCAGCTCGCCGCCTGCTCGCGCGCCGAGCCGTCGCCGGGGCGGATCGCCATTACGGCGCTGCCGAGACCGGTCGTTTTCGGGTCGAATTCCCCGAGATCGACGCTTTCCGGGTCGGCACGGCGCTTTTGCTCCTGCTCCCGCACGGCCTTGGCGCGGCCGACATAGGCCGGATCCTTGCGGCTCAGGGCAAATTCGCTCAGGCGCAGCGGATTGCTGCGGTAGGACGACGTCTCGCCGGACGGGATCAGCTCGTCCGTGGTCGTGACGGGATCATAGATTGCCGAGGCGACCGTCAGCAGCAGGTTTTCCGGCAGGGCGATCTGCTCCGGCCAGTCGGCGATGTTCGGGCCGAACACCAGCGGCTCCTCGGGCTGCGGATGCCCGACGCCGTGATAAACGCGGCTGTAGGGCGCGGGATTGAACACATAATCGACCTCCGCCGGGTCGCTTTCGAGCCATTCCAGCTCGGTCGCCGGGGTGATCGCGCCGCCGTTGAGCGCGGAGGCCGCAATCGAGCGCGCATCCATGAGCGCGACATAGGCCGCCTGCCCGTCCGAGGGCTTCGAGCCTTCTCGGTTCGGGAAGTTGCGCGTCGAATGGCGCAGGGAGAACGCGCCGTTGGCCGGGACATCTCCCGCGCCGAAGCACGGCCCGCAGAACGCGCTGCGGATCGAGGCGCCGGCGGCCATCAGGTCGGTCAGCGCGCCCGTGCGCATCAGCTCCATCATGACGGGCTGGCTGGCCGGGTAGCACGAGAGCCAGAAGCGGTCGTCGCCGAGGGCGCGCCCGCGCAGGATCTCGGCCGTGCGGAGCAGATTTTGATAAGTACCGCCGGAGCAGCCCGCAATGACGCCCTGATCGGCGTAGAATCGACCGTTTTTGAGCTTTTTCAGCAGGGATTCCGGCTGCTTTTTCAGGCCGAGCGCCGAGGGCGTCGCCTCGTCGACCGCGTGCAGCAGGTCGGCGGCGTTCTCGTTGAATTCGCGGATCGTGTAGGCATTCGACGGGTGGAAGGGCAGCGCGATCATCGGCTCGACGCGGCTGAGGTCGACCTCGATGAGCGCGTCGTAGTATGCGCCGTCCTGCGGCGCAAGCGCGCGATAGGCGTCGGCGCGGCCGTGCGCGGTGAGGCTGTGGCGCACGGTGTCGTCGGTCTGCCAGACCGAGGTCAGGCAGCTCGTCTCGGTGGTCATGACGTCGATGCCGTTGCGGTAGTCCATCGCGAGGTTCGCGATGCCGTCGCCGAAGAACTCCATCACGCTGTTTTTGACCGTTTCGGCGCGGAAGGTCGCGCCGATCAGCGCCAGCGCGACGTCCTGCGGGCCGACGCCCGCGCGGGGCTTACCGGTCAGGTACACGCCGACCACGCGCGGATAAGCAATGTCATAGGTCTTTTCAAGGAGCTGCTTGACCAGCTCCGGGCCGCCCTCGCCGATTGCCATCGTGCCGTAGGCGCCGTAGCGCGTGTGCGAGTCCGAGCCGAGGATCATGCGTCCGCCGCCCGCGTACATCTCGCGCATATAGCTGTGGATGACGGCCTGATGCGCCGGGACGAATTCGCCGCCGTAGCGCTTCGCGGCCGACAGGCCGAAGACGTGGTCGTCCTCGTTGATCGTGCCGCCGACGGCGCAGAGCGAATTGTGGCAGTTCGTCAGCACATAGGGCAGCGGAAACCGCTCCAGACCCGAGGCGCGCGCCGTCTGGATGATGCCGACATAGGTGATGTCGTGCGAGGCCATTGCGTCGAAGCGGATGCGCAGGCGCTCGGGGTCGCCGGAGGTGTTGTGCGCCTGCAAAATGCCGTAGCTGATCGTGCGCTTTTTGCCCTCTGCGGGGAGGCGCGCGCTCTGCGAGGCGGCGATCAGCCGGCCGTTTTCAAGGAAATATCCCTCATTGTGAACCGTTACCATCGAGCCGCCCCCTGATTATTTCTTCTCGAGGATTTCCAGACCGCCGAGATATTTGCGCAGCACCTCGGGCACGACAACGGAGCCGTCGGCGCGCTGGTTCTGCTCGACCATGGCCGGGAAAATGCGCGAGGTCGCGAGGCCGGAGCCGTTGAGCGTGTGGACGAACTCGGTCTTGCCGGTCGCCTCGCGGCGGAAACGGATGTTGCCGCGCCGCGCCTGATAATCGCGGGCGTTCGAGACGGAGGAGACCTCCTTATAGCCGTTCATGGACGGAATTTGAATTTCAATGTCATAGGTGCGCGCCATGGAGGCCGAGCAGTCGCCCGCCGCAAGCTTCACGGTGCGGAAATGGAAGCCCAGACCCTTGACGAGGTTCTCGGCCTTGGTGACCAGCTCCTCGAAGGCCTCGTCGGATTTCTCCGGCAGGCAATACTGGAACATCTCGACCTTGTTGAACTGATGGCCGCGCACCATGCCGCGCTCGTCGGCGCGGTGGCTGCCCGCCTCGCGGCGGAAGCACGGCGTATAGGCAAAGAGCTTGTGCGGCAGGTCGGATTCGGCGAGAATTTCGTCGCGGTGGAGGCTGGCCAGCGCGGTCTCGGCCGTCGGGAGCATGAAGTGCATCCGGTCGTCGGTCGGGTTTTCGATCTTATAGACCTCGTCGGCGAATTTCGGGAACTGCCCCGCCGTCTCGCCGCAGCGGTACTCGAGCATCAGCGGCAGCACGACCATTTCGTAGCCGTCGGCCAGATGCTGGTCGATGAAATAGTTCAGCAGCGCCCATTCCAGACGGCTGCCCATGCCGCGGTACATCCAGAAGCCCGAGCCGGCCAGCTTCGTGCCACGCTCATAGTCGATCAGCCCGAGGTCGGTGCAGAGGTCGACGTGATGCTTCGGCTCAAAGTCGAAGGAATGCGGCTTGCCGTAGTAGCGCAGCGGCTCGTTGTTCTCCTTGCCGCCGGGCTTCAGGTCGGGGTCGGGCAGGTTCGGAAGGCTCAGCATCAGCGTGCGATACTCGGCCTCGACGTCGCCGAGCGCCTTGTCGTTCTCGGCGATCTGCGCCTTCAGCTCGGCCATGCGCTTGAAGATCGGCGCGACGTCCTCGCCCGCCTTTTTCTTCATCGGAATCTCCTTGGAGACGCGGTTCTGCTCGGCCTTGTCCGTCTCGGTCGAGAGAATCAGTGCGCGGCGCTTGGCGTCCAGCTCGAGAATGCGGTCGACCTGCGCGTCGCAGTCGACCTCCTTTGCACGAAGACCAGCCTTAACGGCCTCGGGATTTTCCTTGATTCGTTTGATATCCAGCATAAGATCACCTCATTGAATTAGTTCTGCTGCGCTTGCAGGGTCAGCAGGCTGTCATAAATTTTTGCGGCAGGCTCGGGAAGGTCGGCCTTGCAGGCGCTCAGCTCATCCATGCAACGCGTGAATGCGCCGGCGTCGCCGATGCGGTAGGCCTCCTGCGCCTGCACGAGCAGGAGCGTCGCGCTCGATTCGCGCTGGATCGCCTCGATGTTTTCAGAAGCGCCCTGGCTGGCGGCGTCGAAATTATCCTGCATATAATGCACCTTCACCACCAGCGAGATTGCCACGAGCAGAAAGGCTGCCGCGAACAAAATGCCCATGTATTCGACCATGGCGCGTTTCTTTCTCGGCGTGAGCGGTTCCTCCTGCACGGTTTGCTTATCCTCCATGTGTGTCCTCCGTTCGTTTCAGCGCGCAGAGCGCCTCATATAGTTTTTGAAGATCGTCGTCGCCGTAAAAATCCAGCTCGACGCGGCCCTTGCGTTTGCCGTTGACGATATGCACACGCCGCCCGAGACGCCGTGTCAGGTGCTTTTCGCACTCTGCGATGTAATCCACGGCCAGCGGCTCCGGCTCTTCCTTTGGCTTTTCCTCGGCGGCCATGCGCTTGCACATCGCCTCGGCCTGCCGCACCGAAAGCCGCAGAGCCAGTATTTTCTGCGCCGCGGCCTTTTGCAGACGGCCGTTCGGCAGTGTCAGGAGCGCGCGGGCGTGACCGGCGGTCAGCTCACCGTTTTCCACAAGCGCGCGTACCTCGTCCGAGAGCGTCAGCAGGCGAAGCGCGTTCGCGACGGCGGAACGCGATTTTCCGACCTGCTGCGCCGCCTGCTCCTGCGTCAGGCCGTATTCCTCGAGCAGCACACGGTAGCCCTCGGCCTCCTCCATGGGGTTGAGATCCTCGCGCTGGAGGTTTTCGACCAACGCCAGCTCCATAACCGTGCGGTCGTCGGCCTCGACGACCGTCACCGGCACCTCGGAAAGCCCTGCCAGACGGCAGGCGCGCCAGCGCCGCTCGCCCGCGATGATCTGATAATATCCGTTGCCCATGTCGCGCACCGCCAGCGGCTGCAGCAGCCCGTGCTGCGCGATCGAGTCGGCCAGCGCCTGAAGCTCGACCTCGTCAAAGCGCTTGCGCGGCTGATTCGGGTTCGGCTCAATGCGCTGCAGGGGCAGCGTTGTGACGGCCTGCGCGGCATCGTTCTCGGAATAATCGGTGAGCAGCGCGCCGAGACCGCGCCCAAGCCCCCGTTGCTTCATTGCCATAGTTACTCCTTCCTGCGGATCTCCTCGGCGACGGCCTGATAGGCCTGCGCGCCGCGGGAGCTGCGGTCATAGGCAAAAACCGGCACGCCGTAGCTCGGCGCCTCGGCCAGGCGGACGTTGCGCGGGATCGCTGTGGCAAATACCTTGCCGGGGAAATGCCGCCGTACCTCCTGTGCGACCTGATTGGAGAAATTCGTCCGTCCGTCAAACATCGTCAGCAGCACGCCGAAGACATGCAGCTTCGGATTCAGACGCTTTTTCACGGCGCGGAGCGTCGACATCAGGTCGGACAGCCCCTCGAGCGCGTAATACTCGCACTGCACCGGGATCAGAATGCTGTCCGCTGCGCAGAGCGCGTTCAGTGTGAGCAGCTCGAGCGAGGGCGGGCAGTCGATGAAAATGTAATCGTAGCTGTCGCGCAGGAGCGCCAGCCGATCTCTGAGGCAATATTCCCGCTGTTCGATCCCGATCAGCTCGACGGATGCGCCCGCCAAGGCCGCAGAGGACGGCATGACGTCGCCGTATTCGGTCATGACGATGCATTTTTCCGGGGAGACGTCATTGATGATGACGTCATAGACGCTGGCCTTGACCGTGCGCTTGTCCACGCCCATGCCGGAGGTCGCGTTCGCCTGCGGATCGAAATCGCAGAGCAAAACACGAGCGCCCGTCTCGTGCAGCGCGGCGCTCAGGTTCACGGACGTCGTGGTCTTGCCCACGCCGCCCTTCTGGTTCACGACGGCAATGATCTTCGCCATGCAGCCGCCTCCTTTTTATGATGTATCGATTCTTGAACACATTCTATCATACATGCAGACGGAATGCAACAAAAACAGCGAGCATTGTTTCACGTGAAACACGATTTTTTCTTAGTGTTCCGTTTTTTCAGGCGGTACGGCCAGTCCGCTTCCGTCAAATTCGGGAAGATATTCCGTTGTTGCGGCTGCCGCGTCCTGTAGGAAGCCGTTGTCCAGACCGCACAGCTCCATCCATGAGAGCACGCCGTCGTATTCCTCGTCCGTGACGCGCCGGTCAAGCGGTGGCTCCAGTGTGCCGATCGGCGTGTACTGCCGCAGAAGCGAAAACAGGATTGAATTTTTCGGGAAGGTCTCTGCGATCCACTCCACCGCGCCGAGACTGTTTTCAAGAAACCCGGGCAGGACCAGGTGGCGAATCAGGACGCCGCGCTTCATTTCGTCGTCCTCAAGCTGTACCGTACCGACCTGCCGGAACATCTCGAGGATCGCTGCCTGTGCCGTTTCCACATAATCCGGCGCACCGGAGAGACGCGCGGCCAGCGCCGGGTCGCTGTACTTATAATCGGGAAGATAAATGTCGATCAGTCCCTCCAGCTCGCGCAGTGTCTCGACGCGCTCATAGCCGCCGCAGTTGTAGATCACAGGGACGGGCAGCTTTGGCGTGAGCGCGGGAAGAATCGACGGCAAAAACTGCGTCGGCGTGACCAGATCAATCGACTGCGCGCCGTCGTCGATCAGACGCTCAAAGACTGCACGCAGCTCGTCGGATGAGATGGCCTGCCCGTGCTGATGCAGGGAGATTTCGGAATTCTGACAGAATTTGCATCGGAGCGTACAGCCCGAAAAAAACACCGCGCCCGTTCCGAAGCTGCCGCAGATCGGCGGCTCTTCCCCATAGTGCAGCATCGCCTTGGCTGCCGTCAGCTCCGCGCCCATTTTACAGAAGCCGCGCTCCCCTGCCGTCCGGTCGGCGCCGCAGCGGCGCGGGCAGAGCGTGCAGTTTTTGTAGCTCAACATCGAATCACCCTTTTCAAACGTCCGAAAACGTGATAGAATAGTCCTGTCAAAAAATCTGTGTTTCACGTGAAACAGTGAGGAATTATGCTGAAGAAAAATGAACTGTACCGCGCGGCCGTGACCGGCTTTACCAGCGACGGACTGGGCGTCTGCCGCGTGGAGG
The DNA here is from genome assembly GCA_900546415.1 of uncultured Eubacteriales bacterium. GTDB lineage: Bacteria > Bacillota > Clostridia > Oscillospirales > Oscillospiraceae > JAZOXB01. The sequence goes on along the minus strand of URCY01000010.1, from coordinate 9,363 downwards.
GCTGCGCCGTGTTCGTGCCGAACGCCGCGCCGGATGAGGAATATGACCTGCGCATCACCCATGTCGGGAAAAACAGCGCGCACGGAAAGATCGTCAACATTATAACAAAATCCGCCGCGCGCGTCAACCGCGCCTGTCCCTATGCCAAGCGCTGCGGCGGCTGCCGGTTCTGGCATCTGACCTATGAGGCCGAGTGCGAGCTCAAGCGCCAGCGTGTGCTCGACGCCCTGAACCGCCTCGGCGGACAGTCGCTTGAAACGCTTGCGCTCACACCCGCGCCGACCTGCGAGGGCTACCGCAACAAGGCGCAATACCCCGTCACCACCGAGAAAAATAAGCCGATCGCGGGCTTTTACCGCGAGGGCACACACGAGGTGGTTGCGGTCGAGCGCTGCCTGATCCTTCCGGAATGCGCCGACCGCGCGAAGCAGGCTGTGCTTGACTGGATGCGGCAATTCCGCGTCCCGGCCTATGACGAGACGCAGCACAGCGGCCTTGTCCGCCATATTTTCGTGCGACACGCCGAGGCGACCGGACAGGTCATGGTCTGCATCGTCGCAAACGGCGCGCGTCTTCCCCGGGAAAACGAGCTGGTCGACGCCCTGCGCGACCGTGTCCCCGGATTGCGAACCGTCGTTCTGAACACGAACCTTCGGCGCGGCAACGCCGTTTTGGGCGACGAGACGCGGACGCTCTGGGGTGACGGCTTCATCGAGGATGTGCTCTGCGGCCTGCGCTTCCGCATCTCCCCGCGCTCGTTCTATCAGGTCAACCGCGCGCAGGCGCAGGTGCTTTATCAAAAGGCGCTCGACGCCGCCGGTCTGACCGGATGCGAGACCGTGCTCGACCTCTACTGCGGGACGGGCACCATCACGCTCTGTCTTGCCCGGCGCGCGAGGCAGGCCATCGGCGTCGAGGTCGTCGAGGCAGCGATCGAGGACGCCAAGAAAAATGCCGGGAGAAACGGCATTGAGAACGCGCGGTTTTTCTGCGCCGACGCCGGGCAGGCCGCGCTCCGGCTTGCCGCCGAGGGCGTTGCGCCCGACGTGATCGTCGTCGACCCGCCGCGCAAGGGGCTGAGCGCCGACGTCATCGAGGCGATCGCGGCCATGTCCCCCGAGCGCGTGGTCTATGTCTCCTGCGACCCGGCTACACTGGCGCGCGACGTGAAGCTCCTGAACGCCAAGGGCTACGCCCTCCGCCACGCCGAGTCCGTCGACCTCTTCCCCCGCTGCGCGCATGTTGAGACGGTTGTCTTGCTTTCCAAGGGTGAGGTCGACTCGAAAAAGATTCGGGTTGAGTTCTCTTTGGAAGATATGGATATGTCCGAATTTCAGGATGGGGCAACCTATCCGCAGATCAAGGAGTATGTGTTGGAGCATACCGGGTTAAAGGTTTCCAACCTTTATATTTCTCAGATAAAGAGAAAATGCGGACTGGAAGTCGGCAAGAACTACAATCTGCCGAAGTCCGAGGATTCCAGACAGCCACAATGCCCACCGGAGAAGGAAAAAGCAATCCGAGAAGCATTCAAATATTTTGGGATGATCTAACATCCAGCAAAATGGAGGTTTCTTATGGATAGATTGATTTCTTGTGAGTTCAACATGGATAATGCCTGTGTGGAACTGAAATTTGCAAATGGTAGCATGATTGCGATTAACACCATCGCCGTGGAAAACGAGATTGCCGACAATATGTATCAGCGGTCAGAACTGGACTGTCTGATCTACAATGATCCGATTGGATATGCAGACTTGATATTGAACGGTGATCCAGAAACCTATTTGAAAACTGTAACTGAATACAAACCGCTTGATAGCTAACCAACACCTTGCCCGTGGGAGAAATTCTGCGGGCATTTTTTGTATCTTTTCTGTGAACTCTATTGATTTTGATTGTCTAATGTGGTAGACTATCTATGGAGTCTAACAGTGTAGACATGGAGGGCATGAATATGGATTTTCCGAAGATTCACGAAAGTGAGTATAGGTTTTGCTTGATTATGTGGGAGCATGAGCCGGTTACTGCCGTCGAGCTTGTAAAGCTGTGCCAGAATCAACTCGGATGGAAAAGGACTACAACTTATACCGTTATCAAGCGTCTTGGAGATCGTGGTGTGCTGAAAAACGACAATGGCACTATTACTTCTCTCGTTTCCAAAGATGAAGCTCAGGCGTGTGAGATCGACGAACTGGTTGAGAAGAAATTCGAGGGTTCTCTGCCTGCCTTTATCGCTGCTTTTACAAAGCATCAGGCTATGTCCGAAGATGAGCTTGATGAGATGCAGCGCATGATCGACCGCATCAGGAAAGGAGGTTCACAATGAACGAACTCTTTTTGAAAATCATCAACATGAGCATATCGGCAAGCTGGCTCGTCCTGGCAGTGCTGTTGCTCCGGTTTGTTTTGAAGAAAGCCCCCAAGTGGGTCAATGTCCTGCTCTGGGGCATCGTAGCAGTGCGGCTGGCTTTCCCATTTTCCATCGAGAGCGCATTGAGTCTAATTCCAAGTGCCGAAACCATTCCGCCGAACATTGGAATGAATACCACCCCTACCATCAATAGTGGAATAAATGCAATAAACAATGCTGTTAATCCTATCATCAGCCAGTCCAATACTCCGATGGCTGGTGCCAGTGTAAATCCTTTGCAAATCACCATCGGTATCTTTGAATACATCTGGATTTTCGGCATGATTGCACTTGCCTTATATACAGCTATCAGCTATTGGCGTCTGCATCGCAAAGTTGATACTGCCGTTCGCTACAAGGACAACATTTTCCAGAGCGAGAATGTAAAATCTCCGTTTGTGCTTGGCATCATAAAGCCAAGAATCTATCTCCCGTTCAACATGAACGGTCAGGATCTGGAACACGTTGTTGCCCATGAGCAAGCACACATTCATCGTAAAGACCATTGGTGGAAACCCCTTGGTTTCCTCTTACTGACAATCCATTGGTTCAATCCTCTCATGTGGTTGGCTTATGTTCTACTGTGCCGTGACATTGAGCTTGCCTGCGATGAAAAAGTCATCAAGGAACTTGGCAATGAGCAGAGAGCCGATTATACGCAAGCACTTGTGGCCTGCAGCGTAAACCGCCGTATGATTGCCGCTTGCCCTCTCGCGTTTGGTGAGGTCGGCGTAAAGGAGCGTGTGAAGTCTGTGATGAATTATAAGAAGCCCGCGTTCTGGGTTATTATTATTGCAGTCATTATTTGCGTGGGCGTTGCGGTCTGCTTCCTGACGAATCCTAAACAAGACCGCTATACATTGCGAATTGTTGTTCCCGCAGGAAGTCAAGAGGAATTTGTATATACGGAGGAGGAAGTCAGCACAGTCAGAAATTCAATCAAAATATGGTCTGGTGATGGATTGGGTGATACAGAAGTTCTTTTGTTCCCCGTTAATAAAACAGCAGAAACCGGATACACAGCCACTTATCTTACGCATGGTATGTCTGTGGAATTTGATGCAGAAAAAGATACATGGTTTAAGATTGGTGTGAATATGCAGAACCCCACCAATGAGGACATTATTGTTTATGTTGAAGTAGAAAATGTAGAAGTGCGTATTGTGGACGAGATAAATTCCGTAATAGAGTGGTTTGATTACCTTGAAACCCCTGATGAAATGAAATGGGACGGTAGTCTTGAAATCAGCCTCACCGAGTTTCCAGATGTGACCTTCCGTTGGACTTACGGAGAGATGCTGGCTGTTAAGGGTAGTAAAAGCACTTCACTTTATACGGGGATGCCAATCTGGAACGCCTATTTCTGCGACCTCACTGGCGACGGTTTGCCTGAGTTGTGTTCTTCAATCAGTTGGGGCTCAGGCATGATTGACAACCGTGTCATTATCTATGACTATGCAAACGGAGTAAGCTATGAGCTGTCTGACAGAGGGTATTTTGATTTCACTCTCAGACAGGATCATCAAGATGGCCGCTTGTATGTAGATAAAACAAAATATCATACTGATGAACTGGTAGAAACCGGCCGACTGGTTTTCAAGAATCATTGCATTCAGATTGAAGGTTTTTCCAACGAAGCGCATCAGGTGTTCCAAGCTGAAATTCTGGAAATTCATGATGGCAATTATCTTGTGAAGCCTGTTGAAGGTAGCCGGGAATTGAGTAGTGCAGACCGAATTGAAGTGCCGATCAGAAATGTGCATCCATCACCGGAACCTGAAATCGGAGATGTGATCGAAATTGAATACGCTGGTGAAATCCTTGAAACCTATCCTGCACAAATTGCAGATGTTTATGGTATCAAGGTTATTGAGAAAAACAAAGGCTTTACCCATCTGGCAAACGATGATTAGAAAATCACAAATATCGAATAATTAGTTTCAAGCAGATAAACCGCTGCAATTCTCATTCCAAAGGGGGGGATGAATGTTGTAGCGGTTTTTTCTTTTGATGGTTCAAATGCCAGCATTGTTTTCGTTGGCAGTTTCTCGTTTTCACAGTTCAGAAGATACGCTATCACCTTGTTCGCAAAGCGATTTGTTTTCATGGTATCCCAATCAGCAAGTTGGATGATCTCTGCTGTACCGTTCTCGAAATCCAATGATATTTCGCCCCATTCTCCGTCGCAGTCTACCTGATATTCGTAGATTGCGGCGGAGATTTTCTTTTTGTGACGAGTCTTGGATTTCTGTTTCAGTTGGATGGCATGGATAGCACCCTCGGCAACCAGAAGTTCTGTCAGCTTGTCCACCGCTTTTCGGTAAGCCCGTTCTGCACCGCTGGCTGTGCTGCCCTCAAACATAACTGCCAGTTCTTCAAAGGTGGGGCGGTGCTTCCACGAGCCGACTCGCCCACAGGCCATACAGATTGCAAGACGCTTTTCAAGCAAGGTCTGCTCTCGGTAATTCAGTTTCTCAAATGCCCGCTGCACCTTCTCAGCCTGTATGCCGTTCCAGAGAATGTCGGCATAGTTCCAAGTATCATCAACCGACAAGTTGGGGCAAAAGACCCGCTGAGCGCCGCAGTCGATTGATTCAGAGGATCCCAAGAATGCCCGCCGGAGACGGATGAGGCAAGCAAAAATCCCGACACCGCGCGGTGTCGGGATTTTTATAACGGCTGCGGGGGAAACTCCATGACGGAGTCCGGTGGTTTTCTCTGCCTCGGGCGCGGTCAGCCGTTGAGCAGCCGGTTCAGATCGGCCTCCGGTGTGGTGATGGGCGCGATGCCGAAGTGCTCGACGAGATATTGCAGCACATTCGGCGAGAGGAACGCCGGCAGCGTCGGCCCGAGGCGAATGTTCTTGATGCCGAGGTGCAGCAGGGTCAGCAGGATGCATACGGCCTTCTGCTCGTACCACGAGAGCACCATGGACAGCGGCAGCTCGTTCACGCCGCAGCCGAACGCGTCAGCCAGCGCGAGGGCGATTTGAATGGCGCTGTAGGCGTCGTTGCACTGCCCGATGTCCATCAGGCGCGGCAGACTGGCGACCGTGCCGAGGTCGAGGTCGTTGAAGCGGTATTTCCCGCAGGCGAGGGTCAGCACGACGGTGTCGGGCGGGGTCTGCTTCACGAATTCGGTGTAATAATTGCGGCCGGGACGCGCGCCGTCGCAGCCCGCGACCAAGAAAAAGTGCCGGATCGCGCCGGATTTCACGGCCCCGATCACCTGCTCCGCCGCGCCGAGCACCGCGCCGCGCGCGAAGCCGGTCGTGACCGTGCGGCCGCCGTTGATGCCGGTGAAGACGCGGTCGGCGGGATAGCCGCCCAGCGCGAGCGCCTTTTCGATGACCGGGGTGAAGTCCTTGTCCGGGCCGATGTGGGCGATCCCCGGATAGGACACCGCAGACGTGGTGAACACGCGGTCGGCGTAGCTCGTCTTCGGCGGCATCAGGCAGTTCGTCGTGAACAGCACCGGCGCGGGCAGGTCGGCGAATTCGCGCTGCTGGTTCTGCCACGCCGTGCCGAAATTGCCCTTGAGGTGCGGGTATTTTTTCAGCGCGGGATAGCCGTGGGCGGGCAGCATCTCGCCGTGGGTATAGACGTTGACGCCCTTGCACGCAGTCTGCTCGAGCAGAAGCTCCAGATCGCGCAGATCATGGCCGGAGATCACGATGAACGGCCCTTTTTCCACGGTCAGCGGAACGGAAACCGGCACAGGATCACCGTAATGCGACGTGTTGGCGCGGTCGAGCATCGCCATGCAGCGCAGATTCTGCTCGCCGACCTCCATCACGACCGGCAGAAGCTCGTCCATGCCCCAGTCCTCGCCGACGGCGAAGAGCGCCTTGGCGAAAAAGTCGTTCACGGCCGCGTCGGTCTCGCCGAGCACCATGGCGTGGTGGGCGTAGGCCGCCATCCCGCGCACGCCGAAGAGGATCAGCGACTTGAGGCTGCGGATGTCCTCCTGCGCGCCCCAGAGCTGCGCCATGTCATAGTCGCCGGTTCGCCCGCACGGGGCGGCGCACAGGGCGCAGTTCGGCACGAGCCGCGCTTTTTCCGCGTGCACTCGGTCGAGCAGCGCGCGGATGGCGGCGGCGTCGAAGCTCACGTTGGTGACGGTCGCGAACAGCCCCTCGATCATCAGCCGCCAAGTGCCGTCGTTCACGGCCGGAGCGTTGTCCGTCGCTCGTGCCAGACCGATCAGCGCGCCCGTCAGCTCGTCCTGAAGCCGCGCCGCGTCGGCGCTTTTGCCGCAGACGCCCGCGTTCCCGGTGCAGCCGGAGCAGCCGGCCGTCTGTTCGCATTGAAAACAAAACATTTTTTGCTCCATGTGTGTGTCCTCCTGCTTCAAAGGGATTCGTCCAGAATGCACCCGTCCGTCGAGAGCGTCACGACCTGCCACGGCAGGAATTTCCCGCTTTTTTGCAGAGCGGTTTTCGCCGCGTGCTCCAGACCGCCGCAGCAGGGCACTTCCATGCGCACGACGGTGACGCTTTTGATGTCGTTGCGGAGCAGGATCTCGGTGAGCTTCTCGGAATAATCCACGGCGTCGAGCTTCGGGCAGCCGATCAGGGTGATGTGTCCCTTGATGAAGCGCTCGTGGAAGGCGGCGTAGGCATAGGCCGTGCAGTCGGCGGCGATGAGCAGCTTCGCCCCGGAGAAATAGGGCGCGTTGACCGGCGCGAGCTTGATCTGCACCGGCCACTGCGCAAGACGGCTCACGGCCTCGCAGAGCGGCGCTTCCCCGCCGTCCGTGTGCTCGATCCTGCGCGAACGGCTGCCGGGGCAGCCACAGGGCAGCGACTTCCCCTCGGCGCGCATTTTCTCCTGCTTGTGGGCAAGGACGGCCTGCTCGTCATAGGCCGCAGCTTCGCGCTCTACAAAGGAGATCGCACCCGTCGGGCACGCGGGCAGGCAGTCGCCCAGCCCGTCGCAGTAGTCGTCGCGCATGAGCGCGGCCTTGCCGTCCACCATCGCGATCGCGCCCTCGTGGCACGCGTCGGCGCAGGCGCCGCAGCCGTTGCATTTTTCCCGGTCGATTTCAATGATTCTTCGTTTCATAGCAATGCCTCCTTGCGTTTCTGGCTCTATTATAGTAAAATGAACGCGGCAAGTCGGTTGAATTTTCAACAAAAGAGGAGTTTTTATGAAAGAATATTTTTCCGTGCTCCGTTCTGCGACCCTTTTCGCGGGAATTTCCGAGGAAGAGCTGGCGGCGATGCTCGCCTGCCTCGACGCGCGGGCGGAGCGCTTCCCGAAGGACGCGTTTTTGCTGCGCGCCGGGGACGCGGCCGAGTCGATCGGCCTTGTGCTGGCGGGGAGCGTGCTGGTGCTTCAGGAGGACATCTGGGGCAACCGGAATATCCTCTCCAAGGCCGGGCCGGGGCAGACCTACGCCGCCGCCTACGCCTGCGCGCCGGGCGCCGTGCTGAACGTGAGCGTGGTGGCCGAGACGGCCGTCACGGTGACGAATCTGAACGTCAGGCGCGTTTTGAACGTGTGCCCGTCGGCGTGCGCGCACCATAGCCGGATCATCCGCAACCTGCTCGGCGAGCTGGCCGCGAAAAACCTGCAAATGAACGAGAAGCTCACGCACATGGCGCAGCGCACGACGCGCGAAAAGCTGCTGTCCTACCTCTCGGCGCAGGCGCAGCGCAGCGGCAGCTATGAATTCGACCTGCCGTTCTCGCGGCAGCAGCTGGCCGACTATCTCGCGGTCGAGCGCAGCGGCCTTTCCGCCGAGCTGGGCAAGCTCCGCGACGAGGGCGTGCTCGAATTTCGCCGCAGTCACATCCGCCTGAGCCAAAGATCGCGACTTTTGCGCGACCCTTCCGCATAAGCTGTGCGGGAGGGATTTTTTATGCAGATCAAGCTATTCGACCGGAACGGCGGCGCGGGCGCAGCCGAGGTCAAGGAAAGTGCATTGTTTTATCATTTTACAATTCAACTAGACAATAAGACGGAGACGCCCGTCCGGGTCTATGCGGTCGCGGGGCTGACGAGCGTCTATCTGGGCATCCCCGACCGCGCGGGGCGGCTCACGGCGCAGCTCGCGCGCAAGCACCTGCCGTCCGCGCCGGTGTGCGGCGTCGTGACCGATGAGCCGCGCGGGGTATGGCAGCCGTGGCGCGGCGAGCTGGACGGCGTGCCCGTCTCCATGGCGCTGACGCGCGCGGCAGAGGACGGCTGCCGAATGGCGATGCCGGAGGAGACGGCGGCGTGCTTCCCTGCCTGGACGGCCTCCTTTGAGCCGGTCGTGCTGGACGGGAAGCAATATTACGAGCTAATTTTCGATGCCGACGGCCGTCCGCGCCTGCGCGAAGCCCCGCCCGAGGCGGAGACCTCCGCCTCGACGAATGACGAGACAGATAACACGGCGGAGGAAAGACCAGAAGTGGATGCGCCCGCCGGAACGGCGGAGGCCGAGGCTGCGCAGTGAAGTTCGGCCGTTATTGAAACCTTTTCGTTCCGGAAATTGTTCCGTTTTTCCGCAAAACCTACCAGATTTGTCATTGCGAGGAGCGATAGCGACGCGGCAATCTTAAACGGAACGAAACGGCATCCCGTAACGAAATATGGTTGGACGGAACGAAACAGAACCCTGAAATAAAGAAAGAGGAAGCGAAACGAAGCAGCGAATCTCATGTTTTTTGTGATAGGGCTGCCGTCTTGTTTCCCGCTCCCGTGCTTCGCCACGGGATGCCCTGCCTTCAACTTTAAGATTGCCACGGCCGCACAGCGGCCTCGCAATGACACAAAATTGGGACGGTTTTATTTGTAAAACGGACGTTTATTATTTTTGCGGTTATTTTTTTCGCAGCATCGCTCCTCATCGTCTTTCAAACGCTTCGTTCCGGAAATTGTTCCGTTTTCGATCGTTTCGTTCCAAAAACTGTTCCGTTTTTCCGCAAAACCTACCAGATTTGTCATTGCGAGGAGCGATAGCGA
>URCY01000009.1 GCA_900546415.1 uncultured Eubacteriales bacterium | reverse complement strand
GGTGATGGAGAACCGCACCTCCTCGATGGCGGGGATGCCGCCGGTATACATGGGGTGTACCTCCCGGGTGTAGGGCAGGGCGTACAGCGCGTCCAGCTCCTCCCGGCGCAGGGGACGGGCCGGCGGGTTCACCACCAGCGTCCGGCCCTGACAGGGCTGGAGCACGGCACAGCCCCGGATAGGGTCGTGCTCGTCATATTCGATCTTGGTGGCGCGGGCGTAGGCCGTCAGGTCGGCGCACACGTCCTCGTAGGAGGGGCAGTCCGCCCGGTGGAATTTCAGCTCGCCCACCGCGTCGGTGATATAGGCCGTGCCGGGCACGTCGGTGATATCCGCCGGCGGCGTTTTCCGCGCCAGACGCCGGGCGATCTCCACCGTGGCGCTCTCGCCCATGCCGTATACCAGCAGGTCGGCAGGGGCATCGAACAGGATGCTGCGCCGCACCTTGTCGTCCCAGTAGTCGTAGTGGGCGAAGCGGCGCAGGGACGCCTCCAGCCCGCCGATGACGATGGGCGTGTCGGGGAACGCCTCCCGCGCCCGGTTGGTATAGACGATGGTGGGGCGGTCGGGACGGCAGCCCAGCTTGCCGCCGGGGCTGTACAGGTCGCGGGTGCGGCGGCGCTTGGCCACGGTGTAGTGAGCCACCATGGAGTCCAGATTGCCGCCGCCGATAAGCACGCCGTAGCGGGGCTTGCCCATGGCGCGGAACGGCTCTGCCGAGTGCCAGTCCGGCTGGGCCAGAATGGCCACGCGGTAGCCCTCCGCCTCCAGCAGGCGGGCGATGAGGGTGGAGCCGAAGCTGGGATGGTCGATGTAGCCGTCCGCCGTCACCACCAGAAAATCATAATAGTACCAGCCGCGGTCGATCATCTCGTCACGGCTGACAGGTAAAAAATATTCGCCACGTGTCATGGGACAGCTCCTTTCAGGGACGGTACGCCTGGGGGATGGGCGGCAGCTGCTGGCGGATGTCCTTTTCCATCACATCGCCGCTCAGGGGGTAGAAGCCCAGACGGGCGAAAAACCGCCGCAGCTTCGCGTCGCCGCAGGAAAGACGCAGGAAGCCCACGCCCCGATGGCGTCCGGCGCGGATGATCTGGCCCATGGGGGCAATGCCGCGGCCCGTACCGCGGAAGGCGGGGTCCAGCCAGTACCAGCCCAGCCATACGGCGTCCGGCTCGCGGTCCGGCAGCAGCTGATACGCGCCGATGAACGTCTCACCGCTGCGGATGCCCACGGCCTCACCGCCGTCGGGCACATGGAAGCGCGGAAGAAGCTCCTCCGGCAGGGGCAGATAATCCTCGCCGGGGTCCACCATGTTTTTGCTGCGCCACCAGCTTTGTTTGGCGAAGGTGGACAGGCCGCGCTCCGTCAGGTGGCTGTTGTCATCGCGGTACTCCACGCGGAGCTGACCGTTGTCCCAGGTCAGCAGGGAGACGGCGGTGTTGTCACCATGGGGCGTCTCACCGATCCCGGGCAGGGGGACGCCCTGCAATGTGCCCAGCACGATGCGCAGGGCCGCGCCGTGGGAGAACACCGCCACGGTGCCGCCGTCGTGGGCGGCGCCCACGCGGTGCAGGGCGGGGAGATAGCGGTCCAGCACGTCCTGCGCCGTCTCGCCGTCCTCCACGTGCCACAGGTCCACGCGGCGGTTGAAGTGGTACATCTCCTGGGGGTATGCCTTGTTCAGCTCGTGCCACGTGTGATTCTCCCACACGCCCATGTGGATCTCGCGGAAGGCGGGCTCCAGATGCAGGGGCAGAGCCTTGGGCAGCCAGATGGCACGGGACGTGATCTGGGTGCGGTAGAGGTCGCTGGCATACACGGCGTCAATGTCCACGTCCTGAAAGCGCTGGCGCAGGGCGTCGATCTGCTGATAGCCGCGGTAGTTGGTGATCATGCCGTTGTAGTGGCCGTGAGCCATGCGGTAGAGGTTGCCCTCCGCCTCCGCGTGGCGGATAAGATAGATCTTCGTCATACCACCGTCACCCACTGCTTCAGCAGCTGCGCGGCGGCAGGCACGGCCTGCGCCGGTTCCTCCGCGTATTGCAGATCGAAGTCCACCAGCATGGCGCCGTGGCCGTACTCATCGAAGGCGGGGACGGCATTCTCGCCGTCGCACTCCGGCAGCAGCAGGAAGGACTTGGGGCACTGCCGCCGGACATCGCGGATGTCCAGCCGGTAGCCGGTGCCCACCACCAGCGACGCACCGTGGCGGGCCATCTGATCCGCCACCGCCAGGTACAGCGGACGGTCGCCGGCCATGAGACGCTGCACCTCACCGCCGCTCTTGTTGCAGGTACGCACCAGGGCGAACACCGCCTGCTCGCCGGCATCGCAGCAGTCGCTGCCCATGTAGGGATCCACGGTGATGGCGTCGGCGCCGTAGCCCTGCCACAGGGCGGGTTCCTCCGCACCCATACCCAGAATGACGTACAGGCCCTTGGCGTGGGCGGCGCTGATGAGGTTGGACAGCACGTCCGCGCCCATCATGCCGCAGCGCAGGTAGCTGGCGCCGTGGAGCATCACGGCGGGAAGCGTCTCCGCCGCCGCGTCCAGCAGGGTGGTGCCGTGATAGCGCAGGGCTTCCGCCTCCGCCATGCTGCCCGGGCCGAACATATCGGTGAAGTTTTTCAGAATTTTGGGACTGAGCTTCTCCGGCTCCGGACGCAGGCCCAGGGCCAGGGGCGTCTTTTTCTGCCGGATGCGCTGCTGCAAATCGGTAACGGACATACAGGGGTCCTCCTTTTCCGCAATAAAAATACATTAAATATCATTATACCGCGCTTTGGGGCGATTTGGCAAGAAACACCGCGTGTTTTTTTCGCGGCGGCGGGAGATACTGATGCTGTACGGAAAAGGAGTGAGGTAAAAATGAACATGACCGCATTTCTGCGGGGCGTCTGCGTCGGCATGGTAGCCGGCGCGGCGGTGGATATGGCGGCGCACCCCTACCCGAAGTCCAGAAAAACCGCTGTGGGCAAGGCCATGCAGCGGGTGGGGAATACACTGGACTCGGCACTGGTGACTGTCACATCCATGCTGCACTGAGGTATTACGGCAGGCGGTGGAGGGGCTCTTGGTCCTTCCGCCGCCTACCTGTGCGAAAAAACGGAGTTTTGCAGGAATTACTTCTTGACAAGGACAGTTTTTTTGCTATAATAAATAATGCTGTTCGTCACAGAACTGAATATTTGCAGTGGTATCGAAGAGGTCATAACGAGCACGACTGGAAATCGTGTTGTCGTCAAAAGCGGCACGAGGGTTCGAATCCCTCCCACTGCGCCAGAAAAGCCTGAACGATGCCATGCGGTGAAAGCCGCATGGCATCAGGCATATTTACCATCAGTTGACATGGTTGCCCCTGCCAACTGACGGCATCTCCAAACGACCCAGACCCCGACCGCTCCCCGGCAGTCGGGGCCATTTATCGGCTCTGAACGCCGCTGTCACCTCATCTTGAAAGGAGTGCAGCCCTCTTGGCCTCTGCCACCACCAAAGACATGACCCACGGCGTGCCCTGGCGGCTCATCGCCGGATTCGCCATTCCCGTTTTCCTGAGCCAGCTGTTTCAGCAGCTGTACAACACCGCCGACTCTCTGATCGTCAGCAACTTCCTGGGCGACAACGCGCTGGCCGCCGTCAGTGCCTCCGGCCCCCTGATCTTCCTGCTTATCAGCTTCTTCGCCGGCGCCGCCAGCGGCGTGGGCGTGGCCATCGCCCGCTATTTCGGCGCAGGGGACTATGACAAGGTGTCCCGAACCGTCCACACCGCCGTGCTGCTGGGCCTCATCAGCAGCCTGATTCTCACCGTCATCGGCGTACTGTTCACCCCTACGCTGCTGCTGTGGATGGACACGGATCCCGAGGTGCTGCCCGATGCCATCGGCTACTTCCGGTGCTACTTCGCCGGTGTGGGCGCGGGTGTGATGTACAACACCTTTACCGGCATCATGAACGCTCTGGGCGACAGCAAGCGGCCCCTGTACTTCCTGATCGTCTCGTCCGTGACCAATGTGATCCTGGACCTGCTGTTCGTGGCGGTGCTGCGGTGGGGCGTGTGGTCCGCGGCGCTGGCCACCATCATCTCCCAGGCGCTCAGCGCCGTGCTGTGCGTCATCCATCTGGCCAAGAAGGGCACCATCTATCAGCTGAAGCTGTCGGCCCTGCGGTTGGACGGCCCGCTGCTGCGGGAGATCTTGCGCTACGGCCTGCCCGCCGGTATCCAGAACTCCGTGATCGGCCTTGCCAACGTGGTGGTGCAGACCAACATCAACTCCTTCGGCAAGATGGCCACGGCGGCCTACGGCGCGTATTCCAAGATCGAGGGCTTCGCGTTCCTGCCCGTCACCAGCTTCACCATGGCTATCACCACCTATGTGGGCCAGAATCTGGGCGCGGGTATGAAGCCCCGTGCCAGAAAGGGCGCCATCTTCGGCATCGCGGCGGCGGCTATCATCGCCGAGCTCATCGGTATCGCCACCTATCTGGCGGCGCCGTGGCTGGTGCGGCTGTTCTCCCGTACGCCGGAGGTCATTGAGCTGGGCGTGCTGGAGACACGGATCATCTGCCTGTTCTACTGCCTGCTGGCATTCTCCCACGCCATCGCCAGCGTGTGCCGCGGCGCGGGCAAGGCCTTTGTGCCCATGTCCATCATGCTGGGCGTGTGGTGCGTGTTCCGCATTCTCTACATCACCGTGATGATGCAGTGGCGGCACGAGATCGTCTACGTCTACTGGGCCTATCCCATCACATGGGCCATCAGCTCGGTGATCTACCTGCTCTACTTCCTGCTTTCCAACTGGCAGGACGGATTCGATCCCCAGCCGGAGGGGGAGGGTCACAAGCACCATCACCACTTCCATCTGGGACATCATAAGTGAGCGCAGCAAAAGCGCATCCGCGGAAGCGGATGCGCTTTTCGTTTTTTCCCCGCCGGTGGTGGAATAAACGGCAGTAGACAAACAGCGTTCTGCATAGTATACTGTATATGCATTTTCATGAGAGGAAAGAAAGGACGCTGTTTATGACCGGAAAGATCAAGAGCATCGCTGCGCAGTACGCCATGATCACGCTGGCCTGCGCGCTGTACGCCGTGGGCTTCAACTGGTGCTTCGACCCCAACCACCTCAGCGTGGGCGGCTTCACCGGTGTGGCGCAGATCATTAATTTCTTCATTCCTCAGATCCCCATCGGCGTGGCCATTATCGTGCTGAACCTGCCGCTGTTTCTCCTGAGCTGGACCAAGGTGGGGCGGCACTGGCTGTACGCCACGCTGTACGCCACGCTGGTGAGCTCCGGCATGATCGATCTGCTGGCCGGTGTGTATACATTTCGGCCCATGGAGCCCATGCTGGCGGCGGTCTACGGCGGCGTCATCGTGGGCCTGGGCTGCGGTCTGATGCTGCGGTACAGCGCTACCACCGGCGGCACGGAGCTGGCGGCGCGGCTTCTGAAGCTGAAGCTGCCGGGACTGTCCATCGGTACGCTGTGTCTGGCCATCGATACCATCGTGGTGGTGTCCTACGCCGCGGTGTTCCGCGACCTGACCCAGGCGTTGTACGCCATGGTGGCACTGTTCATCATCTCCAAGGTGATGGACCGCGTGGTCTACGGCGGCAACGGTGCCAAAATGGCCTACATCGTTTCCGAACGGTATGAGGAGATCACCGCCAAGCTGCTGGAGCTGGACCGCGGCGTGACGCTGCTGGAGGGGCGGGGCGGATACAGCGGCAAGGCAAAGAACGTGATCCTGTGCGCCTTCAGCCGCGCTCAGATCGTGGCCATCAAGTCCATCGTCAAGCAGGCGGACCCCGACGCCTTTATCATCGTGTGCGACGCCTACGAGATCCTGGGCGAGGGCTTCGGCGTCAACACTCCCAATGGGTTGTGAGAGAGCAAAGAGCCACCCGCAGTCGTAAGACTGCGGGTGGCTCTTTCTATCGTATGTACGTCAATAGCCGATCTTGCGGTCGACATAGCGGGCCAGAGGACGGCCGGCGGCGTAATTCTCCAGATCCTCGCAGAACAGGGCCACATTCTTATCCCGCGTATAGCCCAGGCTCAGCTGGCCGGAGACGTGAGGCGTCAGCAGGAGGTTCTTGGCGTCCCAGATGGGGTCGCCGTCGGGGATGGGCTCCTGCACGAACACGTCCAGTGCCGCGCCGGCCAACTGCCCGGCGTTCAGGGCGTCCACCAGCGCGGGCTGGTCGATGGCGCTGCCGCGGCCCACATTGATGACGAAGGCGGTCTTGGGCAGCAGGGCGATGCGCCGGCGGGACAGGAAGCCGATGGTGTCCGGTGTGGAGGGCAGGGCCAGCACCAGCAGATCGGTGTCCGGCAGGAGGGACTCCAGCTGGTCGTGGGTATGGACGCTGTCAAAGGCGGGGTCGGCGGGCTTCATGGTGCGGCGGACGCCGCGGATGGACTTGGCGCCCATGGCCTTGGCGCGGCGGGCAAACTCGGTGCCGATGTCGCCGGTGCCCACCACGGTGATGGTGCTGCCCATGATGGAACGCATGGGCAGGACGGGGCCCCAGCGGTGGGCGGCGGCCTCCAGCACGTAGGCGGAAGCGTGGCGCAGCAGCATCAGTGTGACCATGATGAGGTGTTCGGCGATGGTGACGCCGTAGGCACCGGAGGAGTTGGTCAGGATCACGTCGGGGGAAGGGTAGAGGGCGTCATCCAGATAGGCATCCACACCGGCGAAGCTGCCGCAGAACCACTTCAGGCTGGTGAAGGTCCTGAGGGCGGCGCGATCCGGCATGCCATACAGCACCTCGTACTGTCCGGCCAGCTCCGCAGGCACGTGGCCGTCGGGATAATAGTCCACGGCAAAGCCGCAGCGTGCCGCGGTGCTGTCGATCTGCGCATGGTGATGCGGCTCCAGAAAATCTCCGAGTACAGCAAGCTTTTTCATCGGTATACCTCCAGTAATTTTTCAGCGCAGCGCATACCGTCAGCAGCGGCGGAGAGGATGCCGCCGGCATAGCCGGCCCCCTCGCCGCAGGGGTAGACGCCGCGAATATTGGACTCGTATCGGTCATCCCGCACCAGCCGTACCGGCGATGAGGAGCGGGTCTCGATGCCGGTAAGCAGGGCGTCGGTGTCGTCGTAGCCCCGCAGCTTCCGGCCAAGCTCCGGCAGAGCCAGGGCCAGCGTTTCGCTGATGAAGGCGGGCAGGCAGCGCCGCAGGTCGGTGTAGGTGACGCCGGGCAGGTAGCTGGGCTGCACGGTACCTGCACCGGTGGAGGGGCGGCCCGCCAGAAAGTCGCCCACCCGCTGGCAGGGGGCGCGGTAATCGCCGCCGCCCAAGGCGAAGGCGGCGTCCTCCAGCTGCCGCTGAAGCCGGATGCCGGCAAGAGGATGCCCGTCCGGGAAATCGGCGGGTGTGACGTTTACCAGCAGGGCGCCGTTGATGTTCTCGCGGTCACGGGCGTACTCGCTCATACCGTTTGTGACGACGCGCTGTTCCTCCGAGGCGGCGGCCACCACCTGCCCGCCCGGGCAGACGCAGAAGGAAAAGGCGCTGCGGCCGTTGGGCAGGTGGCAGGACAGCTTATAGGTGGCAGGCGGCAGAGCGGGATGGCCCGCCAGCTGCCGGTAGCGGGCGGCGTCTACCGCCGACTGGTGGTGCTCGATGCGGACGCCCATGGCGAAGGGCTTGGGCTCCATGGCGAGGCCGGATTCATACAGCGTCTCAAAGGTGTCCCGCGCGCTGTGGCCCAGAGCCAGGATCAGCCGCTGGGCGGGAATGGTGTAAAGGGAATCGCCTTGCCGGCAGGTGATGGCAGTCAAGTCCCCGTCCTGTGCGGTGAAGCCCTCCAGCCGCGCACCGAAGCGGATGTCCGCACCGGCGTCCAGCAGCTGCTGGCGCAGGGCTTGCAGGGCGATATGGAGCTTGTCGGTGCCCACATGGGGCAGGGCATCGGCGAGGATGGTCTCCGGTGCGCCGCAGGCCACTAACTGCTCCATGATGTAGCGATGGCGGAGGTCGCGGGTGCCGGTGTTCAGCTTGCCGTCGGAGAAAGCGCCTGCGCCGCCCTCACCGAACTGGACGTTGCTCTCGGTGTCCAGCCGGCCGGTGTGCCAGAAGCGCGCCACGTCCCGGCTGCGCTGCTCCACGGGCTGCCCGCGCTCCAGAAGGATGGGGCGGGCGCCGCAGCGGGCCAGTACCAGAGCGGCGAACAGGCCCGCGGGGCCTGCGCCCACCACGATGGGGCGCACCTCCGGCGGAGCCACGGGGGCGGGGAGGACGTAATGCTCCGGTACGTAGGCGGTGACGCGCTTATCGCGGCAGCGGCGGAGCAGGGCGGCCTCCTGCGGAGCGGAGACGGCCACGGTGTAGACGAAGGTCAGACCCTCCCGTGCATCGATGGCGCGGCGCAGCACCGTCAGGTCCCGCAGGGACGACGGGGCTGTCCGCAGCAGACGGGCGCATTTGGCCGTCAGGTCCGATTCCGGCTGGTCCGGCAGCAGGCGCAGTTGGTCGATCCGCAGCAAATGTCTCACCTCGTTTTCAAAAAGTTAAAATTTCCAGCGGAAACTTAAAGCTTGAATTAAGGAAAGTGCTTATCCTATAAGATAGAAAAAGAAATTTCCCGGCGGCGGTATCATACCACGAATTTCCCGCTGCCACAAGCATCAAAAATCATATGGTCCGCCGAAAGAGGAGGTATTTTTTATGTACTACAACGATGACTTCAGAAGCAGCGACCAGTATCGCTACACCAATCGGGATCAACTGCCCCACGACGACTACGCGCCGGGCCCCAACCGCGCACCGGCGCCTGCGCCGGAGTTTCCCAAGAAGCAGGGATTCTTCCACCGCACTGCCGTGAAGGTGACGGCGCTGATCCTGGCCTGCGCCGTGGCAGGCGGACTGGCAGGCTGGGGCGGCGCGGCCATCGCCGGGAGCAGTACGTCCAGGGCCGCTATCCAGCAGAGCTCGCGCCAGCCCGTGTCGGTGCAGGTGAAGAACGTGGACGGTCAGACCAAGATGGAGCCTGCCGAGGTGTACGCCTCCGTGGTGAACAGCGCCGTGTCCATCAACTGCTCTGCCACCAGCACCAACATCTTCGGCCAGCAGACCCAGACTGCCTCCTCCGGCAGCGGCTTTATCATCACTGAGGACGGTTATGTGGTCACCAACTACCATGTTGTCAGCGGCGCCAGCTCTGTGGAGGTGACGCTGTACAACGGCGACACCTATGATGCCACCGTCATCGGCGGCGACAGCGACTACGATGTGGCTGTGCTGAAGATCGAGGCCACCGGCCTGCAGCCTGTGACGCTGGGCGAGAGCGCCGACGTCAACGTGGGCGACACCGTGCTGGCCATCGGCAACCCTCTGGGCGAGCTGACATTCTCCATGAGCCAGGGCATCGTGTCCAGCTGTGACCGCGCCATCAACGTGGACGGTACCCCCTTCAACATGATCCAGGTGGACTGCTCCATCAATCCCGGCAACTCCGGCGGCCCGCTGGTGAACCTGTACGGCGAGGTGGTGGGCATCGTGTCCGCCAAGTACTCCACTTACTCCAGCACCACGGTGGAGGGCCTGGGCTTCGCCATTCCCATCAGTGACGTGCGCAGCATCATCACCGACATCATGGAAAACGGCGCTGTGACGGATAAGGCCTACATGGCCATTACCGCAGGCACCATGAATGAGCAGATGGCGGCACAGTTCAATATCGACGTCACGGAGGGCGTGTTCGTCTACTCCGTGGTGGAGGGCGGCGCCGGTGACAAGGCCGGTCTGCGTCTGGGCGATGTCATCACCAAGATGGGCGACAAGACCCTGACCTCCCGTCAGGATCTGTCCGCGGCTATGAAGGGTTATCGCGCCGGTGATACCGTGACGCTGACGGTGTACCGCGGCGGGCAGTATATTGAAGTGGAGCTGACGTTTGACACCCAGCCCCAGACCACCGGCTCCGATGACAGCAGCCAGAGCGGCGACAACAGCTACGGCTACGGCAACGGCGGCAACAGCTACGGCGGCCAGATGCCCGACAACTGGCAGGAATTCTACAACTACTTCTTCGGTAACCGCGGTTGAGCGGCGCGGTGAAGGTAAGGGCTACGGAGAGCGGCACACCGTGCCGCTCTCCGCTTTTTTGCGCGTTCGAACCGCTTTTTTCGCGGCGGCAGGCGGCGCAGGAAATTTCTCTTGTACTCCGGCGGGAAGTAGTATATAATATAACGTATTAAATTGGGCTTATTGTTTTTGCTGCCATCCGCCGCGGCAAGCGGGCAGGTTCCTGCACCGGCGGGACGGATGGCGGTATTCCGCAGAAAGGAAGTCAGCTATGATAAAAGTCCCCACTGAGCACGGTGAGATCACCATCAGCGACGCGGTGTTCACCACGATCACCGGCGCGGCCGCCACCAACTGCTTCGGCGTCAAGGGTATGGCGCAGCGCAGCATGACCGACGGTCTGGTGCATCTCCTGCGCCCGGAGTCCATGAGCAAGGGCGTGAAGGTCACATATAACGACGACGGCACGGTGTCCATCGAGCTGCACATCGTCGTGGAAAACGGCGTCAACATCGCCACAGTCTGCCGCTCCATCATGGGCGAGGTCAAATATGTGGTCAACCTCAACACCGGCGTCACCGTCAAGGCGGTGAACGTCTGCGTGGATTCCGTCACGGTGTGACGCGCCCGGAAGGAGAAGCAACATGACAGATAGGATCAGCGGCGGCGCTTTCAAGGATATGGTCGCCTTCGGCGCCGCCTGCATCGCACAGCAAAAGCAAGCCATCAACGACCTGAACGTGTTTCCCGTGCCGGACGGCGACACGGGCACGAATATGTCACTGACCATCCAGACCGCCGTGGCCGAGCTGCGTAAAGTCCAGCCCGCCACCGTGGACGAGGCCGCCAAGGTCACGGCCTCCGGCCTGCTCCGGGGTGCCCGGGGCAACTCCGGCGTTATTCTGTCCCTGCTGTTCCGGGGCATGAGCAAGGTGTTCAAGGGGCTGACCGAAGCCGACGGCGCACAGCTGGCATCGGCCATGCAGGAGGGTGTCAGCACCGCCTACGGCGCGGTGATGAAGCCCGCCGAGGGCACGGTGCTCACCGTCTCCCGGCTGGCGGCCCAGCGGGCGCTGGAGGCCGCCGGAGAGCGGAACGATGCCGCCTACGTGCTGGAGGAGGCCATCAAGACCGGCTACACCACCCTGGCGGAGACCATTGAGATGAACCCGGTGCTGAAAAAGGCCGGTGTGGTGGATGCCGGCGGCAAGGGCTACCTCATCATTCTGGAGGGCATGCTCCGGGCTCTGCGGGGCGAGGAGATCCCCGAGGTGGAGGAGCAGGCCGAGGAGAAGGCGGACTTTGCCGCCATCGGCGATGAGGACATCACCTTCGCCTTCGACACCGTGTTCATCGTGCGCAAGACCACGAATCGCCCGCTGGACGGCCTGCGGGAATATCTGGGCGGCATCGGCGACAGTCTGGTCATCGGCGAGGATGACGAATCCTTCAAGGTTCACGTCCACACCGACACCCCGGGCGACGCCCTGAACGAGGCCCAGAAGTACGGCACGCTGGAGCTGGCCAAGATCGAGAACATGCGCACTCAGGCGGCGGATCTGGCGGCGGGACGCAAGGCCCAGTCTACCGACGATCTGGACGCCATCGAGGAGGAACTGGAGAAGAGCGCCTGCGCCGTGGCCGCACCGGAGAAGCGGTATGGCTTCCTGGCGGTGTGCGCCGGTGAGGGCCTGGCTGCGGTATTCCGCGACTTGGGCGTGGACCGCATCGTCTCCGGCGGCCAGACGATGAATCCCTCCACCGAAGCCATCCTGCGGGAGATCGATCAGACCCCCAGCGAGGTGGTGTTCGTTCTGCCCAACAACAAGAACATCATCATGGCAGCCCAGCAGTGCGTGGGCCTGTCGGAGAAGGAAGTCGTGGTAGTCCCTACGGCCACCGTGCCCCAGGGCATCTCCGCCATGATGAACGTGGACCCCGAGGAACCGGACGCTCAGGTGATCCTGCAGGCCATGACCGACGCTGCGGCCAACGTCACCACGGCACAGATCACCTACGCCGCCCGCAACTCCGATTTCGACGGGTTTGCCATCAACGAGGGCGACTATCTGGCCCTGTGCGATGGCAAGCTGATGGGTACCGACCGGAATCTGGACGTGCTGCTGGAGCGGCTGGCCCGTATGGCGTCCGACAAGGGCGCCGAGTTCATCACCATCTACGCCGGTGAGGGCGTGTCCGACGAGGATGCCGCCCGGGCTGCGGCCCTGTTCGAGACAGTGTGCCCTCAGGCGGAGGTCAGCGCCCTGCCCGGCGGGCAGCCGGTGTATTACTACATCGTGGCCATTGAATAGCGACAACAAAGCGTAATATTCGACGAAAATATTGCGGACGGTAGAGAAAAAGGACTCGTGAACGCCCTGTAAGGGTGGTCACGGGTCCTTTTGGTTTCGGTTACAGGTTCAGAACGGACAGGAGGGACTGGGTTTCCGACGCCTGCTGCCGCGGCGTGGCGCTGTTGCAGCGCAGCTCCCGCACGGAGCGCTTCAGGCCGCCGCAGAACACCAGCTTCCCCCAGCGGCGCACCTCCATCAGGGGGGTGAGCCAGCGGTGCTGCTCCAGCACGGGGTAGTGGTGCTTCAGGGTGTCGTAGGGCAGGAAGATGCGGGAGGCGGCGTACCGCAGCTTGCCGCCCTGCTTCTGCTGCCGCACCGTGATGCGGTTTTCCATGCTGCCGTACAGGCCGCCGCGGAGGATGTAGGAGGTCATCTGGTCGGTGACGGCGGTGGGGGCCGCGCCGCCGAACCACACCTCCGACAGGAGCTCCGCCTGCTGGGCGAAGGCGGACAGGCCGCCCTCCGCCAAAAGGCGGTCGCGGCTCCGGCGGTCGAAGGGGATGCGGTGGGTCAGCACCCAGACATCCAGCAGCGGGCGGATGCCGCAGCCACCGGTGGAGACGAAGTGCTTGGCCATGTGGGCCATGTGGTAGAAGTAAAACAGATCGTCCGGCATGTCGTACCGGAGGGTGCTGTCCCCGTGGGGCACGGCGGTATCCCAGACGCGGCGCAGCACTGCGGCGGCGTCGTTCACCATGCCGTCCTCAATGAGGTCGTAGTGCAGCTCTATGTGGGAGCCGGCGGGGGCAGTGAGGGCCACATCGTGGGTGCTTTTCTCGCCGATGGTGAAGCCATTCTCGCAGAGAAGGGCCACGGCGCGGTCCAGATCGGCGGGGTGTACCAGCACGTCGATGTCGCAGCTGGTACGCATCCACGGCTGGGGGTAGTACTGCCGCAGCACCGAGCCCTTCAGGGGCAGGAACGGTATTTGCCCGTGGGTGAGCAGGGCATCCAGCTGGGCCAGGTCGCTGCCCTGCGTCTCACAGCGGTAGACGGCCAGCAGCACCTGCTTTTCAAAAGCGGCCCGCAGGGGACCGTCCGGCAGCAGGCCGCAGTGCAGCAGGGCGCTGCCGGCGAGGTGGGCCAGATCGTAGGTTTTAGACAGGGCGTACAGGTGTGCCGCCTCATCCGCCGTCAGGGCGGGGAGGGGCGGCTCTCCGCCGCAGACCTGACCGGTCAGCAGGGACATCATCACGCCGGTGATCCGGTCCATAGGGACACCTCCTTTGGGGTCAGTCACGGAAATACAGATCGCGGGTGTAGACCTTGTCCGGCACGTCGCGGATATCGTCGTTGTACCGGTTGGCCACGATCACGTCGCTGACGCGCTTGAACTCGTCCAGATCGCGGATGACGCGGCTGTTGAAGAACCGGTCCTCGCGGAGGGCGGGCTCGTAGACCACCACCTCCACACCCTTGGCCTTGATGCGCTTCATGACGCCCTGAATGGAGGACTGGCGGAAGTTGTCGCTGCCGGCCTTCATGGTCAGGCGGTAGATGCCCACGGTCCGAGGGTGTCTGGCCAGGATCTGCTCCGCGATGAAGTCCTTGCGGGTGCTGTTGGCCGCCACGATGGCGGAGATGATGTTCTGGGGCACATCACGGTAGTTAGCCAGCAGCTGCTTGGTGTCCTTGGGCAGGCAGTAGCCGCCGTAGCCGAAGGAGGGGTTGTTGTACTGGTCACCGATGCGGGGATCCAGGCAGACGCCCTCGATGATGGCCCGGGTGTCAAGACCGCGGACTTGGGCGTAGGTGTCCAGCTCGTTGAAGTAGCTGACGCGGAGGGCCAGATAAGTGTTGGCGAACAGCTTGACAGCCTCCGCCTCCGTGGGGGCCATGAAGCGGACGGGGATGTCCTTCTTGACGGCACCCTCCCGCAGCAGGGCGGCGAAGTCCTCTGCGGTCTGCCGCAGCTGGGAGTCGTCCTGGGAGACGCCCACCACGATGCGGCTGGGGTAGAGGTTGTCGTACAGTGCGCGGCCCTCCCGCAGGAACTCGGGGCTGAACAGGAGACGGCGGCAGCCGTGCTTGACCCGGGCGCTTTCGGTGAAGCCCACGGGTACGGTGGAGCGGATCACCACGGCGGCACTGGGGTTCACGGCCATGACCTGACGGATGACGCTCTCCACCGACGAGGTGTCGAAATAATTCTGGTCGGGGTCGTAGTTGGTGGGGGTGGAGATCAGCACCAGGTCCGCATTACGGTAGGCGCTGTCGCCGTCGGTGGTGGCGGTCAGGTCCAGCGGACGGGTGGACAGGTACTCCTGTATTTCGGAGTCGGCGATGGGGGAGATGCGGCGGTTGATAAGATCCGCCTTCTCGGGGACGATGTCCACGGCGGTGACCGTGTTGTGCTGGGCCAGCAGGACGGCCATGGACAGACCGACATAGCCGGTCCCGGCGATGGCGATACGCATAGGGGACCTCCTTATGAGCGGGGGCGCAGAAGTGGATGAAGTATGTGCAGGCTTCTGCGCCGCGGGGGCGGGATACCCGGCAAATGCGGGGAGAAACCCGCGATTTTCAACGTTTTTACTGTACCATAAACGGGAGGGAAAGGCAAGGAAAAAGGCTGCTTCTTATCGGCGGCTTATTCAGCACAACCGCAATACAGCGCGGAGAAACGACAACAAATCGTATAAAACGGCAAAAAGAACACCCTGTGTATTCACACAGGGCGTTCTTTGGGGTACGACGGCGGTACAGGGGACACGCTTTACAGTGCTGCGTGGGTCAGGCCAGAGTCTCCATCTCCTGATTGACGCGCTCCTCGCAGCTGCGCATGGCCAGAATGGTCTTTTCCATCAGCTCCTCGATGGGCCAGCCCAGGCGCTCGGCGCCGGTGTTGATGACATCGCGGGAGCAGCCGGCGGCGAACTTCTTGTCCTTGTACTTTTTCTTCAGGCTGCTGACCTCCATGTCCATGACGCTCTTGCTGGGACGCATGCGGGCGGCGGCGCCGATGAGGCCCGTCAGCTCGTCGGCAGCGAACAGCACCTTCTCCATCTCGTGGGTGGGCTCCACATCGCAGCACAGGCCGTAGCCGTGGGAGCAGACGGCGTGGATGAACTCATCGGAACAGCCGGCCTTCCTCAGCAGCTCAGGCGCCTTGACGCAGTGCTGCTCCGG
Organism: uncultured Eubacteriales bacterium; assembly: GCA_900546415.1. Classification (GTDB taxonomy): domain Bacteria; phylum Bacillota; class Clostridia; order Oscillospirales; family Oscillospiraceae; genus JAZOXB01. The sequence goes on along the minus strand of URCY01000009.1, from coordinate 29,174 downwards.
CCACATCTCAAAGTCAATGTCGTGGAGCAGGCCCACCGTGGCCCAGAAGTCCGCATCCTCGCCGCATCCCAGCTCGTTGGCATACCAGCGCATGACACCCTCCACCGTCAGACCGTGCAGAATGTGGAACGGTTCCTTATTATATTCTTTCAGGGCGGCCAGCGCCGCTTCGCGGGAGATGCACTCTTTCATCTTCCAGACCTCCTTTGTGGTGTTGAATTACCCCCTATTTTAGCAGGTTATTCCCTGTTGTCAAGCTGCTTTCCAACAGGTGCAGCAGGGAGGCGGCGTGGCCGTACTCCGCCTGACTGAAGCGGCGGAAAATGTCCCGCAGACACACGTCCTCCGTGTCTTCCGCAGCTTGGGCGTAGGCCCAGCCGCCGCAGGTTTCCTCACGGTACAGCTCCCGCAGCAGTCGGCACCAGGACGAGCGGGGCTCCTCTCCCACGGGGGTGGGGGGCCGGTAGTACCGGCCGGTCAGCAGATAGTGGGCGGCCAGCAGTGTGCGGGCATGGGCCAACTCCTCATCCGACAGGCGCAGCAGCGTCCGGCGGGCCGAAGGCGGGGCGCAGCGGACCTGACGGCGGTAGGCACGGGCCATGGACAGCTCCTCATCGATAAACCGCCGCAGGCGATGGGTGCTGTCCTCCGGCGGCGGGGCGGCGATGCCGCAGCTGCCGGTGTCCGCGGCGGGCGCTTCCAGCGGCGGCAGCGACTGTGCCACCCGCTGCCAGACCTCGCGGGTCAGCTTTTGGTCATAGGCGATGTTCAGTTCCTGCTCCATGTTTGAACGCCTCCTTCTCACGGCATACTATGCGCAGAGGGGCGGCGGTGCGCCTGCGGCGCCTGGTTGCGGCAAAATACGCAGGAAAAGATTGCTTTTTGCGGGGGAATCTGTTACACTGACGGGGTTGTAAAGTCACAGCACTTTTTCTTTTGACTGTTGCAGATGCCATAAAGCGGCGTGGAAAGCTCTGGTATACTGCTGTCAGATATTACCTCAAAGAGGGGAGAGGCATTCATGCTGGAACTGCAGAATATCTGTTATCGCGTATCTACTCCCGATGGGGAGCAGGACATTCTCAAAAACGTCTCTATCACCATTCCCGACCACAAGCTGGTGGTGTTCACCGGCCCCAACGGCGGCGGCAAGACCACGCTGGCCAAGGTTATCATGGGGCTGGTGCAGCCCACGTCCGGCCGCGTACTGTATAACGGCGAGGACGTGACGGACATGTCCATCACGGAGCGGGCCTGCCGCGGTATCAGCTACGGCTTTCAGCAGCCGCCGCGGTTCAAGGGCATCACGGTCCACGACCTGCTGCTTCTGGCGGCGGGGCAGGAGAAGCTCAGCAAGGACAAGTGCTGCGCGTACCTGACCAAGGTGGGCCTGTGCGCCAACGACTATCTGGACCGCGAGGTGGACGTGTCCCTGTCCGGCGGCGAGGTCAAGCGCATCGAGATCGCCACCATTCTGGCGCGGCAGAGCGACCTGATGATCTTCGACGAGCCGGAGGCGGGCATCGACCTGTGGAGCTTCGCGCGGCTCACCGAGACCTTTGAGCAGATCCATCAGGAGGGTCACGCCACCATGATCATCATCTCCCATCAGGAGCGCATCATCCGTCTGGCGGACGAGATCGTGGTCATCGCCAACGGACAGATCGCCCACCGCGGCAGCACCCAGGAGATATTCCCGCTGATCCTGGCGAATACGCTGGGCGGCTGTCCCGTGCTGGATAGAAAGGAGGGCGTACAATGATCACCGATATTGATGCCAAGCTGCTGGAAAAAATCGCGGACCTGACGGGCAAGCCCGTGGGCGCCTTCAACATCCGCAAGGACAGCGGCTGCGAGGCCCGCCAGTCCACCGAGCATATTGAGATCACGCCCCGCGCCGACGGGAAGCAGGGCATCGACATCCGCATCAAGGCGGGCACTAAGGGGGAGAAGTGCTACATCCCCGTCATCATCAGCAAGACCGGCCTGAGCGAGCTGGTCTACAACGACTTCTACGTGGGCGACGACTGCGACGTGGAGATCGTGGCCGGCTGCGGCATCCACAACTCCGGCTGCGACGAGAGCCGCCACGACGGCATCCATACGTTCCACATCGGCAAAAACGCCCGGGTGCGATACAGCGAAAAGCACTACGGCGAGAACGACCCCGGTCAGACCGGCGGCAACGTGATGAACCCCAAGACCGTGGTGTATCTGGGAGAGAACTCCACCATGCAGATGGACACCATCCAGATCCGCGGCATCGACTCCACCAAGCGGGAGACGGACTTCTTCTGCGAGGCCGGCAGCGAGGTGGTGGTGACGGAGCGCCTGCTGACCCATGGCAGCCAGACGGCGGAGAGCGATATGAACATCCAGCTCAACGGCTGCGGTGCCAAGGGCCGCGTCATCTCCCGCTCCGTGGCGCAGGACCAGTCCCATCAGGTATTCCGCCCCGTCATGGTGGGCAACGCCCAGTGCTTCGGCCACGTCCAGTGCGACAGCATCATCATGGGCCGGGCCAAGATCGAGTCCGTACCGGCCATCACCGCCAACTGTCCCGATGCGCAGCTCATCCACGAGGCGGCCATCGGCAAGATCGCCGGCGACCAGCTGCTGAAGCTGGAGACGCTGGGTCTGACGGAGGAGGAGGCCGAGGACACCATTCTCAGGGGCTTCCTCGCCTGAAAAAGACATACAGAAAAAGACCGCCCGAGGGGTGGAATACGCGCTGCCCGACTTGGGCGAATCCATGTGTCCCATTATGGAGGCAATGGAGATTTGGGGGACTGGACTATAAAAAATTGAAGGGATAAAAAGCAGCAAGCCTGTCGAATTGCTCCGACAGGCTTGCTGTTTTTCGGGGATACTTTATCCCATTCCTGCGCCAGATCCAGTTTTTCCATATTCAGGCATCCTTGCCTGCTGCCTTAAAATATGCTGTGTTGTCCACAGCTTCCAGCCACTCGTTGGAGGTTTCCTCGCCCGGGACCTCTACCGCCAGATGAGAGAACCAGCTATCCGGCGCGGCGCCGTGCCAGTGCTTTACACCAACAGGGATATTTACTACATCGCCGGGGCGCAGCTCCTGTGCCGGCTTGCCCCATTCCTGATAAAACCCTCGACCGGCCACACAGACGAGGATCTGTCCACCGCCGCTTTTGGCGTGATGAATGTGCCAGTTGTTACGGCAGCCGGGTTCAAAGGTCACATTGTAAATGCCGACCTGCTGCGTAGAAAGAGGTGCGAGATAGCTTTGCCCGATAAAATATTTCGCAAAGGCATCATTGGGTGCGCCGATGGGAAAGACCATTTCATTCTGGTGTCTGGCTTTCGCGTCGGCGGCATTGTCCTCCGCCCAAACCTCCTTTGCCATACGGAAAGCCGCCCACGCCTTGGGCCAACCCGCATAAAACGCCGCGTGGGTCAGGATCTCCGCAATTTCCGTTTTCGTCACGCCGTTGTTCCTTGCGGTTGTCAGATGGTACTGAAAGGACGAATCCGTCAACCCCTGCGCCATCAGCGCCACCACTGTTACAATGCTGCGGTCCCGCAGGGAAAGCTTGTCTTCCCGGCTCCACACCTGCCCAAACAGTACATCATCATTCAATTCCGCAAATTTAGGAGCAAATTCCCCCAAAGCATCTCTGCCTGCCGTTTGTTTGATTGCCATGGCTCACACCTCCTTGCCCATCTGATAGGCTTGCTCCAGCGCGGCATGACCTGCGATCTCTCCCACGCCGTTTACGCCGCCTGCAAACACTGTGCCCACCAGCGCACAGCGGGGGAAGCAGTCTACCCAGCCCTGCACGGCCTTCTCTGTGCCCGCAAAGGTTTCCGGTGCGTTCTCTGCCGCTGTTGCAAGTAGATAGGCTTTCGTAAAGGTGTAGTCCGTATCGAACAGCGGGTTGGCGCGGTCCAGCATAGTCTTGAGCTGACCGCTGACGCAGTAAAAGTAGACGGGCGTTGCGAACACCAGCACATTTGCGTCGTGCATTTTGGCGGCAATTTCCACGGCATCGTCTTGGATGACGCAGTGCCCCAGCTTCAGGCAGGCAAAGCAGCCTTCGCAGAAGCCAACCAGCTTTTCCCGCAGAGATACGGTTTCTACCTGATGGCCCGCCTCCCGTGCGCCCTTGGCAAATGCTGCCGCCAGCGTTTCGGAGTTGCCGTCCTTGCGGGGGCTTGAAGAAAGAATCAACACTTTTTTACTCATTATGAAACACTCCTTGCACTTCGGTTTCTTTTGTGTTATTATAATGATAACACCTAAACCTAACTTCAGGTCAAGACATTTTTGAAAATTTTCGGAGGAGTTTTTATGTATTCGATCGGACAGGTGGCGGAGATGTTCGGAATGCCCATCTCTACACTGCGCTATTATGATAAACAGGGACTTTTCCCGAACATGGAACGGGTATCCGGTATCCGTAAGTTCAGTGAAACCGAGATCGAGGCACTCCGAGTCATTGAGTGCCTGAAAAAGGCGGGAATGGAGATTCGGGATATCAAGCAGTTCATGGATTGGTGTAAAGAGGGTCCTGCCACATATCCGCAGCGCAAGGCCATGTTTGAGGAACGGAAAGCCCACATGGAAGCGGCGATTGCGCGCATGAATCGCACTCTGGATATGCTGAAATTCAAATGCTGGTACTATGAACAGGCAATCCGGGACGGAAATGAGGAAAAACTCGCCGCCATGATTCCCGACGAGTTGCCGAAGGACATCCGTGCAATCTACGACAGCTCCCACGAAAAATAACACTCTCCTGCACCTGCACGGTAATTGAAGGGCAACACAAGAATGTATTGCACCCCCTAAAGCTGTGGTTGCACCCCCCTAACATCGAAAATGCACCCCATCCAAACCGTAATTGCACCCCCCTTAACGGGTTTCTATCAAAATTAGAGTCATTTGCCAAAAGTCCACCGTAATTTTGATAGAATTACGGTGGACTTTTTCTATGCCACAAACCGCTTGAAATAAGGGTTTTCGGCTGTCCCGTCATATACGAGCCCCGCTGCAGTGCAATTCTGCGGCAGGGTTTTGTGCTTTACATGGGTTCTGTGGCTTTTTTGTCGTTGTAATCGTTAAACAGCTGGGGTAATCGTTGAACTGCTGGGAGTATTCGTTAAAAGGCAGAATAAGTAAAACTCCTCATTATCGGCCCTTTCTGATATCCCAAGGTGGTGCTGTTTATAAATTCGGTCCCGGTTGCGAGTGGTAGAAAAATTCAAAAAGGCATGGTATAATATATTCTAAGATGAATGGCAAATCGATATTTGTCACAATAAAGGCGTAATTATCAATGCTGTATATCAGTAAGGAAGGAAAAAGAGCGATGAGCAGGCAAATACTAAAAAAAGAACGTATCATTACAGATAGATTGACATTAGGTCCTTATCGTAAAGAAGACAGGGATCGTCTCGCAGAAATGATGCGTAATCCGGAGATTACGGCAACATTTATGGTGCCCGATTATTCCGAAGAAGTACAGTTTTATGCGTTGGCTGACAAACTGATCGAATTCAGTCAGATTAATGATACGACCCATCTCGAATATGGCGTCTATCTGGACGGTTATATGATTGGATTTGTCAACGATTGCGGTTATGACGATGAGGCTATTGAATTGGGATATGTCATTGACCCGGCTTTTAAGGGGCGGGGATTTGCAACGGAAGCGGTGAATGCAGTAATAAACGAATTACATGAGATGGGTTTTAAAAAGGTTGTGGCTGGCTTTTTTGAAGGAAATATCGGCAGCAGAAAAGTGATGGAAAAGTGCGGCATGCATCTAAATGGAAACTCAGATTATGAGGAATACTGCGGAAAGAAATTTAAGTGCTATGAGTGTGAAATGGAGCTCTAAAGAATTGGCGAATCCCCCGAGCACTTTCGGTAATATATGATGGGGAATCTATAACTTCCAGTTTACTGAATCAGAACAATCGTACGTATATCGTTAAGGAAAATCAGAATTTATGGAGGTAGCGCTTATGTGCAAAGACATTCAGATTAGAGAGGAGCGAATATTCTCAATAGAATATATCGAATTTCTAAAGCGCACAGATTTAGGGTCGCAGTATCCGAAGGAACGGTTCGAGGAAAGGATAGCAAAGCTGGTTGATCACGTATCAATCAGTCTTGTTGCAAGAAACAGGGATAATCAAATTGTCGGTGTCCTATTCGGATTAACCGACTATGCCTACTGGCTTTATGTAACTGATTTGGGTGTAGACAGAGACTATTTACACCAAGGGATCGGTACAGAATTGATGGAAACAGCACATTCTTTAGCAGGCGGCGAAAAAGATGTTGCTGTATATACAGGAGTGCGATTTCATGCGTGAGGTGCGATTCCATATTCATCGGAAATCCACATTTGCGGGAGCCCTTTTGCCGTATCGAATGTACATTAACGGTCAGTACATCGGAACAATACGCAACGGAAAATCACTGGATGCAAACGTTCCCAAAGCAGGCGTTTATTATATTGAGGATGATATTCTTTCTTCGCGAAACGCTGTGATATATGATAACGGACTATCCAAATATAGCGTTGTAATAAAGCGAGCCGGAGGGTGGCGCACGGAATCATACAACGAGTTTTACATTGAGAAAGGTAACGTCTTGGAGCAACTGCCGTCTTTCCACTGGGAAAAGCTCTTTGAACTACAGCAATCTATGTCTCAGAGTGAAAGGCTGCTCGCCCTTAGCGTGGAGTTTTGGATGTCCGCCATGGACGATTTGCAGGAGGTCCTTGCTTCAGAACATCTTTTTGAAATCATAGCCGCATTACAAACAATCGGTGCACATAAGTATTACGATTTGCTTCTTAAAATTATGAATGACGATTTTGGCGATGTCCGTTTTCCGTTGGACGATAACCAGATCAAGCAGATGCAGCCGAAAATCGAGGACGCAAACCGGGCATTTTGGAAAAATAAGGGCGCAGAAGCGGAGTTTCGTGGAGCAGTCACGAATTTTCTGATAACAAACCTGGATGCTTCTTGCCACGTTATTGAAGGAATAGATCAGTCATGAGAAATTTTTCCACAGAGGGGGTGCATTTCCGAAAACTACTGCACCCCCTTTTGCGCCGAAAATGCCTCCCCTTGAAATTCTATTAAAGTTAGGGTTGTTTGCCAAAAATCCCCGATCCGAATGGATCGGGGATTTTTTTCGTCGAAGATGGAATTCGAATTTTGCAATCAACGCTTCAGGCAGCGAGAAAACGGAAAATGAGGGAAGGCGTTAAAGCAAGCTGCCGGTGGCAGCTTGCCGCAGCTTTGCTGATACGTTCAGCCGAATCCCTTTCTCTCCGCCAAAATGGAAAAGAAAAAAAGACGCTGAGCCTGACCGGAACCAACAGGGGACAGGCAGCTATGCTGGCGATTTGTGCCAGATAGCCAAGCACATGGTTAGCATATGCAAACTATATTGTGCGGAACGACGAAATTTGGGAAAATGTTTGACTTCTTCAAAAAAATGGTTGACAGGCGGGAAATCATCGAGTATATTATTCACGGTTAGTGGAAGCTAATTGTTTTTTAGCAAAACGGTTAGCGGCAACTAATTGACGATACGGATATAGAAAAGAGGGAACGCAATGATGCCGCTTTGTTTTGCAGATTTGGACGCCGACAATACGATCAAAAAAATCGGCGGCAGCCCGGAGGTCAAAAAGCATCTGGAAAATCTGGGCTTTGTGGTCGGCGGGTCGGTTCGCGTGATCAGCCGCCTCGGCGAGAATGTGATCGTCAATGTGAAGGAAGCACGCGTTGCCATCAGCGAAGAAATGGCACGAAGGATCATGGTATGAACGGCGTTGGAAACGTCTGGACATATGAGCAGATCAAATAAAGGAGGGTCATGAAGCAATGAAAACACTGCGCGATGCAAAGATCGGGGAGACCGTCAAGGTCGTGAAGCTCCACGGCGAGGGCGCCGTCAAGCGCCGCATTATGGACATGGGGCTGACCAAGGGCGTGGAGGTCTACGTCCGCAAGGTCGCGCCGCTGGGCGATCCGATCGAGATCACGGTTCGCGGCTATGAGCTTTCGCTCAGAAAGGCGGACGCTCAGATGGTCGAGGTCGAGTGAAGAAAGGGGAGCGGTTCCCCATTTTTTCGGCAATTCAGTTAGCAAACGCTAATAGCTAATCAAAGAAAAGAAGGGATTTTGTTATGGCTGACAAAACAATCAGAATTGCGCTGGCCGGCAACCCGAACTGCGGCAAAACGACGCTGTTCAACGCGCTGACCGGTTCGAACCAGTTCGTCGGCAACTGGCCCGGCGTTACGGTCGAAAAGAAGGAAGGCAAGCTCAAGAAGCATGAGGGCGTCATCATTACCGACCTTCCCGGCATCTATTCGCTCTCTCCGTACACGCTGGAGGAGGTCGTCGCGAGAAATTACCTGATCGATGAGCGCCCGGACGCGATCCTGAACATCATCGACGGCACGAACCTCGAGCGCAATCTCTATCTGACCACGCAGCTCACTGAGCTGGGCATTCCAGTGGTCGCGGCGATCAACATGATGGACGTCGTGAAGAAGAACGGCGACAAGATCAATGTCGGCGAGCTGTCCCGTCAGCTGGGCTGCAAGGTTGTCGAGATCTCCGCTCTGAAGGGCACGGGCGTCATGGAAGCTGCCGAGGCGGCGATCCATGCGGCGGAAAACGCCAAGACCGTCCCGCAGCACACCTTCTCCGGCTGCGTCGAGCACGCAATCGCCCACATAGAGGAGGCTGCCGTGCACAATATGCCCGAGGAGCAGCAGCGCTGGTACGCGATCAAGATCTTTGAGCGCGACGACAAGGTGCTCAAGAAGCTGAACCTTGATGCCCAGAAGCTCGCTCACATCGAGCAGGACATCAGGGACGCCGAAAAGGAGCTGGACGACGACGCCGAGTCGATCATTACGAACGAGCGTTATGTGTATATCGCCTCGGTCATCAAGGCCTGCTACAAGAAGCACAATGCCGGGAAGCTTTCCACCTCCGATAAGATCGACCGCGTCGTCACGAACCGTTGGCTGGGTTTGCCAATCTTCGCGGTCGTGATGTTCCTGGTCTATTACATCTCCATGGTCACGGTCGGCTCTGCGGCGACCGACTGGATGAACGACGGCGTGTTCGGCGACGGCTGGCATCTGCTCGGCATCGGCTCTTCCGCCTACGGCGACGCCAGCGACGAATATGCGGCCGCTCTGGAAGCCGTTCAGGCCTTCCAGCCCGACGTTGACCCGTCCGCCGACGACTTCGACGCCGATCAGGCAATCGCCGACCTGAAGGCGTTCACCACCGACGAGACCTCCGCCGTGATCGGCGTTGAGGACGAGGAGACCCTCGCCGTGAACGACATGACGGCCTATTACGACACGATCCCCGCCGATGCAGACGAGGAGAGCACCGTCTCCACGACCTATGTCGACGCGGTTGCTTATTTTGAAGAAAACGGCTTTGACGAGCCGGATCCCGCCGATTACGGCGTTTGGGTTCCGGGCATCCCGGTCCTGCTGGGCAACCTGCTCGAAAAGTGCCACGCGGCCGATTGGCTCAGCGGCCTGATCCTTGACGGTATTGTCGCCGGTGTCGGCGCGGTGCTCGGCTTCGTGCCGCAGATGCTCGTGCTGTTCCTGCTGCTTGCCTTCCTCGAGGCCTGCGGCTATATGTCCCGCATCGCATTCGTGCTTGACCGTGTGTTCCGCAAGTTCGGCCTCTCCGGCAAGTCTTTCATCCCGATGCTCATCGGCACGGGCTGCGGCGTTCCGGGTATCATGGCCTCGAGAACGATCGAAAACGAACGTGACCGCCGTATGACGATCATGACCACGACCTTCATCCCCTGCGGCGCGAAGGTTCCGTTTATCGCAATGATCGCGGGCGCGATCTTCGGCGGCTCCGCTTGGGTCGCGACCTCCGCTTACTTCGTCGGCATGGCTGCAATCGTTATCTCCGGCATCATGCTGAAAAAGACTAAAATGTTTGCGGGCGACCCGGCGCCCTTCGTCATGGAGCTGCCTGCATACCATCTTCCCACCGTTTCCAACGTTCTGCGTTCGATGTGGGAGCGCGGCTGGAGCTTCATCAAGAAGGCCGGTACGATCATCACCCTGTCGACCATCCTCGTTTGGTTCACGACCTACTTCGGCTTTGTTGACGGCGCGTTCCGGATGCTCGCCGAGGACGAAATTGACCACTCGCTGCTGGCTTATGTCGGCAACGCCATCGCATGGATCTTCAAGCCGCTCGGCTTCGGCACGTGGGAAGCGACCGTCGCCTCCATCACCGGCCTCGTCGCCAAGGAGAACATCGTCGGCACGATGGGCATCCTCTACGGCGCCTCTGGCAATGTCTACGCAACGCTGGCCAGCGTGTTCACCGGCATCAGCGGCTATGCGTTCCTCTGCTTCAACCTGCTTTGCGCTCCGTGCTTCGCGGCCATCGGCGCGATGAAGCGCGAGATGAACAACGCCAAGTGGACGTGGTTCGCGATCGGCTATCAGTGCGGCTTCGCCTATGTCGTGGCGCTGATGGTCAACCAGTTCGGCCTGCTCTTCACGGGTAAGGGCAATGTGATCGGTGCAATTGCAGCCTTTGCCTGCCTCGCGGTCATTCTCTACATGCTCTTCATCAAGAAGTACAAGGAAGCAACCAAGCTGTCTGCGCGCGTCTGACGGGAATCGAGCCATACAGTCGCTCTGCGGCGCTCGCGCCGACCGGGCGGCCCGTTCCCGGCGCACACCCGCAAGCACCGGCAGAACGGATTTTCAACGAAAGGAGTCTTCCGAAATGTTAACATGGATCTCTGAGAATCTTGCAACAATCCTGATTTGTCTGGCACTTGTGCTGATGGTGGTCGGTATCCTCATCGGAATGCGGCGAGACAAGAAGAAAGGCAAGTCCACCTGCGGTAACAATTGTGCCCACTGCGCAATGGCAGGCTCCTGTCACAGTCACAAAAAGTGATTTTTAAGGAAGCTCTGATTCAGTTGCAAGAGCGGTCAGCGAGGGATTTTGTTCCAAATTGAGGTTTGGAAACTGCAGGAATACTTTTTGTATTTCAAAATTTTCAAACCGATCAGTTGGGACGAAAGACCCGCTGAGCGCCGCAGACGATTGATTCAGAGATTCCTTAACGGAGGCGCAGAATTTCGGTTCTGCGCCTCCCGACTTTAATTCGATCCGCGCCGTGCGTTCCAAAACGGCGGCGCCCGATTCTGGAAAGGAGTAGACCCCCGTGGAGGAACCGATCGTATTGACTGCTTCCAACATCCGCTATCTGCTGGCTATGAAGGAGCTGGATCACGATGGCAGCGGCGTGCGATGCAGCGCGATTGCCAATGCGCTTCGGCTTTCCAAGCCCAGCGTTCATAATATGATGAACACGTTCCGGCGGCTCGGCCTGGTGCAGAAGGACGCCTATCGCGCCTGCTTTTTCACCGACCGGGGCAATGAGATCGCCGCACGGTACGGAAAATATTACCGCCTCGTGTCCGAATCGCTGCAGGACAGCTTTCCTGCTCTTGAGGACGCACAGACGGCGGCGTTTTCGCTGCTGGCGTCGATCCCGGAGGATCGGCTGACGCAGCTCGAGGAGAAAAGAAACGAGGGCTAAGAAATGGCAATTATTGAAATGAAGGACGTCAGCCGCGTCTATACCAGCGGCGACCATGAGTGCCGCGCGCTCGACCATGTGAACCTGTCCCTCGAGGAGGGAAAATTCATCGTCATTCTTGGGCCGAGCGGCGCAGGCAAAAGCACGCTGCTGAACTTGCTCGGCGGCCTTGACAGCCCGACGGGCGGCAGCATCGTCGTCGACGGGCGCGATATTTCCGGCCTGACGCGCGACGAGCTGGCGGAATACCGCGCGGCGAAGGTCGGATTTGTGTTTCAGTTTTATAATCTTGTGCCGACGCTGACCGTGCATGAAAACGTCACGCTCGTCAAGGAGATCGCGCCGGAGGCGCTCTCGGCAACGCAGATGCTCGAGCGGGTCGGCCTGTCCGATCATCTGAAAAATTTTCCGGCGGAGCTTTCCGGCGGTGAGCAGCAGCGCGTCTCGATCGCGCGGGCGCTGGCCAAGAACCCGAAAATCCTGCTCTGCGACGAGCCGACCGGCGCGCTGGACTCCGAGACCGGCGTGATGGTGCTCAAGCTGCTGCTTCAGATGGCGCGCGAGCACGGAAAAACGATCGTGATCGTGACGCACAACCAGAACATTGCGAAAATGGCCGACGTGGTCATCCGCGTGAAAAACGGGCGCATTGTTTCACAGGAGGTGCAGGAGCACCCGGCCTCCGCCGACGAGATCGACTGGTAAGGGGGCGCGGCCATGCTTTTTAAAAAGCTTTGGAGAACCATGCGGCTTTATCGGGCACAGTTCCTCTCTATGATCCTGATGATCGCGCTCGGCATCGGGGTGTTTGTCGGCTTCAATATGGAGTGGTACAGCATCGAACGGAATATGTTCGATTTCTTTGAGGAGACCGGCTACGCCGATTATCGCCTGATCTCCGAGACGGGCTTCAGCGAGGCGGAGCTGGAAAAGATCGGGCAGATCGCAGGCGTGCAGGAGGCCGCGCGCTATCTCACCGTGACGGCGGACGTCGCCGAGCGCGAGGGAGACAGCGTGGCGCTGGCCGTGACGACAAACCCTGCCGTCTCGGGCGTGCTCGTGACGGACGGCGAGGACTATGACCCGCAGAGTGCGGACGGCATCTGGCTGTCGGATCACTATGCGGCCGAGAACGACCTCTCCGTCGGCGACACGCTGACGCTGACCTATAAGAGCCTCTCGCTGACGGGCAGAATTCGCGGCCTCATCAAGGCCGGGGAATTTATGGTCAACGTGCGCGACAGCAGCCAGCTTATGCCGGATTACAAGACCTATGGCTTCGCCTATATCGCGCCGACATTCTATGAAAAGGCCTCCGGGGCGGACTTTTATCCGCAGATCCATGTGATCTCCGGTCTGGACAAGCAGGACTTCTTTGACGCAGCCGACCGGGCGCTCGGCTACACCGTGCTGGCGCTCTCGAAGGACGAGACCGGCTCTTATTCCGCGGCCAAGGGTGAATCGGACGAGGGCAAGACGATGGGGTCGATCTTTCCGGTGCTGTTCCTTCTGATCGCCGTTCTGACGATGGTCACGACGATGCACCGTCTGACGGCCAAGGAAAAGACCCAGATCGGCACGCTCAAGGCGCTCGGCTTCAAGGATCGCCGCATTCTGCGGCACTACACGTCCTATGCCTTCTTCGTCGGCGCGCTCGGCAGCGCGCTCGGCATTGCACTGGGCTATCTGATCGCGTGGTATATCATGAATCCGAACGGCATGATGAGTACCTATCTCGACCTGCCGCAATGGAGGCTCGTGATGCCGTGGTTCTGCTACCTTGTGCTGATCGGGATCCTTGCTGCGCTGACGCTGATCGGGTATCTCTCGGTCAAGCAGATGCTGCGCGGCAGCGCCGCCGACGCCCTGCGGCCGTATGTGCCTAAGCGCGTCAAGCCCATGCTGATCGAGCGGACAAGGTGGTTCCACCGCCTGAGCTTCGGCACGCGCTGGAATCTGCGCGACATCATGCGCCACAAGGCGCGCAGCGCGATGAGCCTGATCGGCATTGTCGGCTCGATGATCCTGCTGGTCGGCTCGCTGGGCATGAGCGACACGATGAACGCATTTCTGAACCTGTATTACGACGGAGCGACCCGTTATGCGTCCCGCATTGCGCTTTCAGAGGAGGCAGACGCGGACAGCCGCGCGCGTATTTTAAAGGAGTATGACGGCGACTGGAGCGCCTCGGTCAGTGTGCAGATCGAGGACAAGACGGTCTCACTGGATATTTATGACACGGCGCACGACCTTGTGCGCTTTCCGGACGAGTCGACGGCTTACACGACGCTGCGCGGCGACGGCGCGTATATCTGTATGCGGCTGGCCGACGAATTCGACCTCGAGCCGGGCGATTCCTTCTCGTTCAGCCCCTATGGAACGGACGAGACATACACCGTTCGTGTCGCGGGGATCATCCGGAGCGTGTCGGAAAACGTCGTCATGACGCCGGAATACGCCGACCGAATCGGCGTGTCCTACACGATGGATTCGGTCTATACCGAGACGGAAAAGGCGGATATTCCGTCTGATCCTGCGATCAAGAGCGTGCAGTCGAAGCAGATGATCGTCGATTCGTTCGGGGTGTTCACGCAGCTGCTCGACACTTCGGTCGCAGTTCTGGTTTTGGCGGCGCTCGTGCTCGGTATCGTCGTGCTGTATAACCTCGGCGTGATGAGCTACACGGAGCGTTACCGCGAAATGGCGACGCTCAAGGTCGTCGGCTTCAAGGATCGCCGCATCGGACAATTGCTGATCGAGCAGAACCTCTGGCTGAGCCTGCTCGGCGTTCTCCTCGGCCTGCCGGCCGGGATCGGTACGCTGGATTATCTGCTCACGGCGCTGGCAGGGGAATATGAGATGAAAATGACGGTCAGCATCCGTTCGATCGCGCTGGCGATTTTGCTGACGGTCGGCATGTCGCTGCTGGTCAGCCTGATGGTCTCGCGCAAAAATAAGAAGATCGACATGGTCGAAGCCCTCAAGGGCACGGAATGAAAGGAGTCTGCCTGTATGGTCACAACAACGCTGAAAATCGACGGCATGATGTGCGGCATGTGCGAATCGCATATCAACGATGCGATCCGCCGGTACTTTTCGGTCAGGAAGGTGAAATCCTCCAGGCGCAGGGGAGAGACGGTGATCGTTTCGGAAGAGCCGCTTGATCCGGAGGCTCTGAAACGGGTCATCAACGAGACGGGCTATGAGCTGAAGGAAATCCTTTAAACAAACGGGGCGCTCCGATCGGAGCGCCCCGCTTGCTTCAGGAGCCGGTTTCCAGGCGATAACCCATTTTGTAGACGGTTTTGATGTGATCCGTCCAGTCGAGCTTTTTGCGCAGCTTCTGGATATGGACGTCGACGGTACGCGTGTCGCCGTAAAAATCGATGCCCCATGCCAGGTCGAGCAGCTTTTCGCGCGAGAGCGCGATGTTGCGGTTGCGGATCAGCGTCTCGAGCAGCTGATACTCCTGCGGCGTCAGAGAGATGGGACGGCTGCCGCGCCGCACCTGCTGCGTGCCGAGGTCGACCGTGACGCCCGCGAGGGTGAAGACCTCGCGCTTGGGCTGCCTGCGCCGCAGAACGACGTCCACACGGGCAATCAGCTCGAGCATTTCAAACGGCTTGACGATGTAATCCTCTGCGCCCAGCGACAGCCCCTTGACCTTGTTCATCACGCCGCCCTTCGCCGTCAGAAAAATCGCAGGGGTCTCCTGCCCGATGGCCTCGATGACCTCAAAGCCGCTCATTTTCGGCATCATCACGTCCAGGATCAGAAGATCGATCGCTTCGCCCGCGTTCAGATGCTCCAGAACCGCTGCGCCGTCATAGACCTGCACGCAGGTGTGCCCCACGGCCTCCAAATTGCGGACGACCAGCTCGTTGATCATTTCGTCGTCTTCCGCGACCAGAATATGTGCCATGTATGCTCTCTCCCTTTTGAAGGAAGCTCTGATTCAATCGCAAGAGTGGTCAGCGAGGGATTTTGTTCCGGATTGAGGTTTGGAAATTGCAGGAATACTTTGTGTATTTCAAGATTTTCAAACCGATAAGCTGGGACAAAAGACCCGCTGAGCGCCGCAGCCGATTGATTCAGAGGTTCCTGAAGAACGATCCATTATTATGATAGAAGAAATCGGGGGAAAAGTCAATGAAAAGGGCGTTGAACGCAGAATTTTTTTCATACGGTGCTTTTTTCGGAATGTCCGAATCGTACAAAAGAAAAGACCGTTATATCCAGTAAATTTTTCCTATATGCCGAATAAATAATAGATCATGTACTTGACATATATCTGAAAATGCGATATAGTGTAACTAACGGAACACAAAATTGAAGCGTGTTTGCCGGGCTTGATGGCTTCTGTTAGGATGTCCGCAGCAATGAACCCTTTCCGGGAGAATAGGAGGACGGAACTATGAAACGGATACTGGCGGCTGTGCTCTTGCCGATCGTCCTGATCGGTATGCTTTCCATCTCTGCCTTTGCAGAGAACCCGCAGTTTGACGATGTTCCTGCCGGCGCTTGGTATGCCGATGCCGTGCGCTATGCTTCCGAGCACGGCTTGATGCTGGGCGTCGGGGACGGCTGTTTTGCGCCCGAGACGGCTATGACGCGCGCTATGGCTATTACCATGCTCTGGCGCTGCGCCGGGAGCGTCCGAATCGATGAGCGCGATTATTTTCTGTACTATGCGGACATCGGGTGCGCAAAGACGAACGATTGGTATTTCGAGGCCGTTATGTGGGGAACGTATCACAAGGTCGTCAACGGCTATGCACTGACGACCTCGGGCGTACCGATGCCCACGGGTTATTCGCACCGTTTTGAACCGAATCAGCATATCACGCGCGAGGAATTTGCCGTGATGCTTTATCGATATGCGCAGAACGTGGCGGAAGCTGTCGTTTCCGGCGGCGCGCCGCTGGACGGTTTCCCGGACGCCGGAAGCGTCAGCGGCTATGCGAGAGAGGCCGTAAGCTGGGCGGTCAAAACCGGGTGCCTGAAGGGCGAGAGCCGAGACGGTGCGCTGCTGCTGAACCCGCAGGGAGAGGCGACGCGTGCGGAGATCGCAGCGATCATGATGCACTATTGCAAGGAAGTCCACGCACCGATGCCGAAATAATCTAAGGAACCTCTGAATCAATCGGCAGCGGTGCTCAGCGGGTCTTTTTGCCGATTCTTGTGGATCGAATCAGAGCTTTTCAAAAACAGGAAAACCTCCGCACGGGACGGCCATAGGGCTGCTCCGTGCGGAGGTTTGGTTTTTTCGTTTCAGGAAAACTAGGGAACCTCTGAATGAATCGATCCCCGTGTTGATTGGATCAGAGCGTCCTCAGTTTTTCAGGCTTTGCAGCGGTGCGGGGAGGCGGCCGCCGCGGGAGATGAACTTCGCGGGGGAGGCGGTGTTGATCTGCATGACCGGCCCGCCGCCCAGCAGACCGCCGAAGTTCAGCTCGTCCCCGGCCTTATGGCCGATGGCGGGGATGACGCGCACGGCGGTCGTTTTGGAGTTGACCATGCCGATGGCGGCTTCGTCCGCGATCAGAGCGGAGATGACCTCGGCGGGCGTGTCGCCGGGGAGGTTGATCATGTCCAGACCGACGCTGCACACGGCGGTCATGGCCTCGAGCTTTTCCAGCCGCAGACAGCCGGAACGCGCCGCGTCGATCATACCGGCGTCCTCTGTGACGGGGATGAACGCGCCGGAGAGCCCGCCGACGTTGTTCGACGCCATCACGCCGCCCTTTTTCACGGCGTCGTTCAGCATGGCGAGCGCCGCCGTCGTGCCGCACGCGCCGCACTGCTCCAGACCCATCTCCTCGAGAATGTGGGCGACGCTGTCGCCGACGGCCGGGGTCGGGGCGAGGGAGAGGTCGACGATGCCGAACGGGATGTTCAGGCGCTTGGAGGCCTCGTTCGCGACGAGCTGGCCGACGCGCGTGATCTTGAAGGCGGTGCGCTTGATCAGCTCGGCGACCTCGCCGATGTCGGCGTCGGGCACTTTGGCAAGCGCCGCGCGCACGACGCCGGGGCCGGAGACGCCGACGTTCACGGCGCAGTCGGCCTCGCCCGTGCCGTGGAACGCGCCGGCCATAAAGGGATTATCCTCCACCGCGTTGCAAAAAACGACGAGCTTCGCCGCGCCGATGCAGTCGCGGTCGGCCGTGCGCTCGGCCGTCTCACGGACGATCCTGCCCATGAGGGCGACGGCGTCCATATTGATGCCCGCGCGCGTCGAGCCGATGTTCACGGAGGAACAGATGTGCTCCGTCTCGGCCAGCGCCTGCGGAATGCTGCGGATCAGCGCCAGATCGCCGGGCGCGAAGCCCTTCTGCACCAGCGCGGAATAGCCGCCGATGAAGTTCACGCCCACGGCCTGCGCGGCGCGCTCGAGCGTGTGCGCAAAAAGCACGGGGTCGCTCTTAGGGCAGGCCGCCGCGAGCATCGCGATCGGCGTGACGCTCAGGCGCTTGTGAATGATCGGAATGCCGTATTCCTTTTCAATGCCCGTGCAGACGGAGACGTGGTGCTCCGCGACGCGGCAGATCTTGTCATAAATTTTGTTGCAGGCGGCATGGATATCCGGGTCGATGCAATCGAGCAGGGAAATGCCGATCGTGACCGTGCGGATGTCAAGATGCTCCTGCTCGATCATGCTGATGGTTTCGAGAATGTCGTTCGTGTTGAGCATGGGCGGCCTCCTAGATGCGGTGCATGGCGTTGAAAATATCCTCGTGCATGACGTGGATGACCATGCCCATCGACTCGCCCATGGCGGCCATTTCGTCGGCAAAGCTGCCGAACGGGATCTGCATCCCCTGAATTTCCGCAAGCATGATCATGCAGAACATATCCTGCATGACCGACTGCGTCACGTCGATGATGTTCAGGCCGTTTTCGCTGCATTTCGCGCTGACCTTGGCCAGAATGCCCACGCTGTCCTTGCCGACAACGGTGATAACTGCTTTCATTTCTGTTGCCTCCCGAATTTTTTTTCATTATAGCGCACTTTGTCGGAAATTGCAACGCCGGAGATACAATTAAATCCACTCTTGAAAAAAATGTACTATGTGGTATAATAACAAAGAGTATATGGTATTTTAACTCGAAAGGACGCAACGCATGGAGCGCATCACCAGCGCGAAGAATCCCCTGATCGCGCATTTGAAAAAGCTGCACACCGACCGCGCCTACCGCGCGCAATGCGGACAGTTCCTCTGCGAGGGACGCAAGCTGCTGCGCGAGGCGCTGCAATGGTATCCCAAAATCGACACCGTCGTGGCGACAGAGGGCTTCGGGCTGCCGGAGCTGCCGCCCGGGACGCGGGTCGTGACGGTTCCGGAGAGCCTGATGGAGCGCATCTCGGTCATGAAATCGCCGCAGGGCGTGCTTTTTTCCTGCATGCTTCCCGAGCCGGAGCCGCTGACGGTGCGGCGCGGGATGCTCCTGCTCGACCGCATCCAGGACCCCGGCAACCTTGGGACGATCCTCCGCACGGCGGACGCCCTTGACGTGCCGGTGCTGCTGACGAACGGCTGCGCCGACCCGTTTTCGGAGAAGACCGTCCGCGCTTCGATGGGCGCCGTGCTGCGCACGCCGCCGCAGAGCGCTCCGATGGAGGAAATTCTGGCGGTCTGCCGGGCGCAGGGCGTTCCGCTCGCGGCCACGGCGCTCGCGCCGGATTCCGAGGATCTGCGGCGCGTTCACATGAACGACTATCTCGTCGTGATCGGCAGCGAGGGGCAGGGCATCTGTCAGGAGCTGCTGGAGGCCAGCGACAAAAAAATCATCATTCCCATGCAGCAGCGCTGCGAATCTCTGAACGCGGCGGTCGCTGCAACGATCGTACTTTGGCAGATGAGAAATTAGACAATTCTGAGGAGCGCGGCGCATATGGAAAAGCATTGGATATGGCTGACGACCAGAAAGGGGATCGGGCCAGTCGGACGGGCGGCGCTGATCCGCCTGTTCGGCTCCGCCGAGCGCGTCTATGCCCTGACGGAGGAGATGTGCCGCAGCACCGAGGGCTTTGAGGCGCGTTGGCTTGAGGGCGTGCTCGACAAGGATCTGAGCGCAGCCGAGCAGATTCTGGTCGACTGCGACAACAAGGACATCCATATCGTCTGCTACCATATGGACGAATATCCAGACCGGCTGCGCAGCCTGCCGGACGCGCCGCCCGTGCTGTATTACAGAGGCTCGCTGCCGAATTTTGACGACGAGGCCGCGATCGCAGTGGTCGGCACGCGTAAATGCAGCGCCTACGGTCTGCTGCACGCCAAGCAGTTTTCCAGACTGATCGCGGCCAGCGGCGGCATGATCGTCTCCGGCGGCGCGCGAGGCATTGACACAATGGCGCTGCGCGGAGCGCTCGATTCCATGATGCCGGTGGCCTGCGTGCTCGGCTGCGGCGTGGACGTCGTTTATCCGCCGGAAAACCGCTTCCTCTTCCGCGACATCGTCGCGCATGGCTGCCTGCTCAGCGAATATCCGCCGGGAACGCGCCCGGATCGCGGCAACTTCCCGGCGCGCAACCGCATCATCAGCGGACTTTCCGTGGGCGTGCTCGTGATCGAAGCGCCGGAGCAGAGCGGCGCGCTCATCACCGCGCAGCACGCGCTCGAGCAGGGACGCGACGTCTTCGCGATCCCCGGCAACATCGGCGTGAAGAACAACGAGGGGACGAACCGCCTCCTGCGCGAGGGCGCGCAGATGGTCACCGACGGCTGGGAGCTGCTGTCGAATTATACCTACCTCTTCCCGGGAAAGCTTGCCGACGCGCGGCGTAAGGAGTCGCTCGAGCGCATCTACCGCACGCGTTACGGCAGCGCGCTGCCGGTCTATTCGCCGGTGGCGGAGCCGCCCGAGCCGCCGGAGGAGAAAAAAGTCGTTGACAATCCGCCGCGAAAGACTTATAGTGACGGCAAAGAGCCTGTTCTCACCGACGACGAGCGTCGGCTGCTCGAGGTGCTCGGCACTGAGCCGGAGCCGGCCGACGAGGTCATCGCCCGCGCCGGTCTGCCCACGCAGCGCGTGCTGGCGGCGATGACGATGCTGCAGATCAAGCGGCTCGCCGTCCGGGAAAACGGAAATCTGCGGAAGCTCTGAAAGGCTTCCGAATCTATCTCAAAGCTTGGAGGTTCCTTCATGTCCAAGGGAACAAATCTGGTGATCGTCGAGTCGCCCTCGAAGGCCAAGACGATCGGAAAATATCTCGGGCCGGATTACCGCGTGGAGGCCAGCATGGGTCATCTGCGCGACCTGCCCAAAAGCACGATGGGCGTGGATTTTGACCACGATTTTGAGCCGGAATACCGCCCGCTGGCCGGGAAGGAGGCCATCATCGACGAGCTGCGCAAGGCGTCGAAAAAGGCCGACTGCGTCTATCTCGCAACCGACCCGGACCGCGAGGGAGAGGCGATCTCGTGGCACCTGAAGGTGCTGCTGGGACTGCCGGACGACAAGACCCGCCGCGTGACCTTCAACGAGATCACGAAAAAGGTCGTCACGGAGAGCATCGCAAAGCCGCGCGACATCGACTATAACCTTGTCGACGCACAGCAGGCGCGCCGCGTGCTCGACCGCATCGTCGGCTATCAGCTCAGCCCGCTGCTCTGGAAGAAGATCCGGCGCGGCCTGTCCGCCGGACGCGTGCAGTCCGTCGCGACGCGCTTCGTCGTGGAGCGTGAGCGCGAGATCGAGGCCTTTGTTCCGAAGGAATACTGGACGCTCGACGTGCTCCTGCGCTGCATGGACAAGCCCGGCAGCTTTACCGCGCGCTATTACGGCGACGGCAAGAAGCGCGAGCTCGCCAACGAGCAGGAGGTCAACGAGCTGCTTGCGGACATTCAGGGGCAGGAATTCACGATCGGCAACATCAAGCGCACGGAAAAGCGCCGCGCGCCGACGCCGCCGTTCATCACCTCGACGCTCCAGCAGGAGGCCTCGCGCAAGCTGAACATGACGCCGCGCCGCACGATGGCGATTGCGCAGCAGCTCTATGAGGGCATCGACATCAGCGGCGAGGGCACGGTCGGCCTCATTACCTATATGCGTACCGATTCTCTGCGCCTCTCCGAGGAGGCGCTGGCCGCAGCGAAGGACTTTATCTCCGCGCGCTACGGCGAGCGCTACTATGCCGGGTCGCCGCGCCGCTTCCGCAAAAAGGAGGGCGCGCAGGACGCGCACGAGGCCATTCGCCCGAGCAACGTCCGGCTCGACCCGGAGTCCGTCAAGGACGACCTGACCAAGGAGCAGTACCGGCTCTATAAGCTGATCTGGAGCCGCTTTGTCGCCTGCCAGATGGCCGACGCGCTCTATGACGCCGTGCAGATCGACGCGGTCTGCAAGGAACACGTCTTCCGCGCGGGTGAGCAGATTTTGAAGTTCCCCGGCTTTACGGCGGTCTATGAGGAAGGGCGCGACGACGAGAGCGCAGAAAAGCCGAACACGCTGCCCGAGCTGGACGGCGGCGAACGGCTCACGGCAGAAAAGACCGAAAAGGAGCAGCATTTCACCAACCCGCCCGCGCGCTATACCGAGGCGACGCTGGTCAAGGCAATGGAGGATCGCGGCGTCGGCCGTCCGTCGACCTACGCGACGATCGTCGCAACGATCCAGGACCGCGAATATGTGATCAAAAAAGACAAGCGCCTGTCCCCGACGCCATTGGGCGTCGTCGTGACGGATCTGATGATCGAGCACTTCAACGACGTGATCGACGTGGAGTTCACGGCGAATATGGAGCATCAGCTCGACGAGGTCGAGGCAGGGAAGCGGAACTGGAAGGCCGTTCTGCGCGAATTTTACAAGGGCTTCCACGCCGAGATGGAGGAGGCCGAGGAGGCGCTCGACGGCAAGCGCATCAAGGTGCCGGACGAGGTCTCCGACGAGGTCTGCGAGCTTTGCGGGCGGCAGATGGTCGTTAAAAGCGGCCGGTTCGGGCGGTTTCTGGCGTGTCCCGGCTTCCCGGAATGCAAAAACACCAAGCCGCTCGTCGAGCGGATGCCCGGACGCTGCCCGAAATGCGGCAGCGGCATCCTCAAGCGCAAGAGCAAGAAGGGCTATGTGTTCTATGCCTGCGAGCGCGGGGCGGAATGCGGCTTTATGACGTGGGACGTGCCCACGGCCAACGACTGCCCGAGCTGCGGCCAGACGCTCTTCAAAAAATCCGGCAAGGGGCGCATGAAGCCCTTCTGCATCAACGAGGCCTGCCCGGAATTCGTGCCCGAGGACAAGCGCGGCTATCGCCGCCGTATGCCCAAGGCCACGACCGAGACGGTCGACACGGCCGAGGCCGTGGAGGAGACGCCTGCTGAGGAAGCGCCGAAGACCGCTGCGAAGAAAACCGCCGCCAAAAAGACGACGGCCAAGAAAACCGCCGCAAAAAAGTCCGCAGCGAAGAAGCCGACCAAGGCCGCAAGGGAGCCGAAGGCATGAGCGGCCGGGTCGTGAGGGTGATCGGCGCGGGGCTTGCCGGATGCGAGGCGGCATGGCAGCTGGCCGAGCGCGGCTTCTCCGTCGCACTTTATGAAATGAAGCCGGTCAAGCGCACCCCGGCGCACCATACGGACGATTTTGCGGAGCTTTGCTGCTCTAACTCCCTGCGCGGCGACCGGCTGGAGAACGCCGTCGGTCTGCTCAAGGAGGAGCTGCGCCGCCTGAACAGCCTGATTCTGTCCTGTGCCGACGCCACGCGCGTTGAGGCAGGGGGCTGCCTCGCGGTCGACCGCGAGGGCTTTTCCAAGCGGATCACGGAGAAGATCCGTTCCCATCCGAATATCACCGTCTACGCCGAGGAGGTCACGCAGATCCCCGAGCCGCCCGCGATCATTGCGACCGGGCCGCTGACCTCCGACGCGATGAGCGCGGCCATTGCGGCCTATTTCGGACAGGCCGAGTATCTGCATTTCTATGACGCGGCTGCGCCGCTCGTCACGCGGGAATCCATCGACATGGAGCACGCGTGGTTCGCCTCGCGCTATGATCGCGGCAGCGCGGACTATATCAATTGCGCCATGAACCGCGAGGAATACACTGCCTTTGTTGAGGCGCTGCGCACGGCCGAGCAGGCCGAGGTGCACGGCTTTGAGGACAAGAAGGTCTTCGAGGGCTGTATGCCCGTTGAGGTCATGGCGCGGCGCGGAGAGGACACCCTGCGCTACGGGCCGCTCAAGCCCGTCGGGCTGCGCGACCCCAAAACGGGGAAGGAGCCGTATGCCGTCGTGCAGCTTCGGCAGGATAATGCCGCCGGCGCGATCTATAATCTCGTCGGCTTCCAGACGCACCTGAAATTCCCGGAGCAGCGGCGCGTATTTTCCATGATCCCGGCGCTGCACGAGGCGCAATTCGTGCGCTACGGCGTGATGCACCGCAACACCTTTCTGAATTCGCCGCGTCTGCTCGACGATACCTATGCCGACCGGCGCGAGCCGCTGATCGCCTTCGCCGGGCAGATGACCGGCGTGGAGGGATATGTAGAATCCTGCGCTTCGGGGTATCTTGCGGCCGTGTCGATGGCGGCGCGGCTGAACGGCGCGCCTGTTCCGGATTTCACAAACCGGACGGCGATCGGCGCGCTCGGAAAATACATCAGCGATCCCTCCGTGACCGCATTCCAGCCGATGAACGTCAACTTTGGCATCATCGCGCCGCTGGAGCAGCGCGTCAAGGGGAAGAGCAACAAAAATCTGGCCATTGCCGAGCGCGCGCTGGCGCAGCTCGAGGCAATGAGAAACGAGGGACTTGCATGAAGATCATCATCGACGCAATGGGCGGCGATCACGCTCCGAAGGAGATCGTGCTCGGCGCTTTACAGGCCGCAGAGGAATACAAAACGGAGATCGTTTTGGTCGGACGCGGCGAGGACGTGCTGAACGCGATGCGCGCCGGGGGCTGGGACACCCTGCCGGCCGGTGTGGAGGTCGCCGACGCGCCGGATGTGGTCGACATGCACGCCGATCCGACCGAGGTCGTCAAGCAGCACCGGACGTCGTCCATGGTGCTCGGCCTGAAGATGCTCGCAGACGGCGAGGGCGACGCGTTTATTTCTGCCGGGAACACCGGCGCACTGTTGACGGCGGCCACGCTCGTCGTCAAGCGCATCCGGGGCATTCGCCGCGCGGCGTTTGCACCGATCATGCCGATCGGCAGCGGCAGCGTCCTGATCGATGCCGGGGCGAACGCCGAGTGTACGCCGGAATTCCTGCTGCAATTCGGCTGCATGGGCTCGCTTTATGCCCGAAAGGCACTGCATAAGCTGCAGCCGCGCGTGGCGCTGCTGAACAACGGCGCGGAGGATTCCAAGGGCGACGGGCTGCATAAGGAGGCATATCGCCTCTTGCAGGAGGCGTCCAGACGCGGACTGCTGCATTTCACCGGGAATATTGAAGCGCGCGACGTGCTGAACGACAAGGCTGACGTGATCGTCGCCGACGGCTTCTCCGGCAACATCCTGCTCAAGGCCGTTGAGGGCACGGCGCAGTATATGGGGCGGCAGATCAAGGGGATTTTCCTGCGCAGTCCGGCCTCGAAGCTCGGCTATCTCTTCTGCCGCAGGGGCGTCAAGGCCCTGCAGGAGCAGATGGACTATCGCAAGGTCGGCGGCTCGATGCTCGTCGGCATTACGAAGCCTGTCATCAAGGCGCACGGCTCGTCGGACGCCGTGGCGATCCGCGGCGCGATCCGTCAGGCGATGGATGCGGTGAACAGCGGCTTCTGCGACGAGATCCGCGCGAATATCGCGAGCATCACCGATGCACGTCAGGAGGCAGAGCATGTATCAGAGGCTTGAACGCGCGCTGGGCTATCATTACCGCAACGCGGCGCTTTTGGAGCAGGCGCTCTCGCACACGTCCTATGCCAACGAGATCAGCAAGGACGCTCTGAAGAGCTATGAGCGGCTGGAATTTTTGGGTGACTCGATCCTCGGCTTTGTCACGGCGGACTACCTTTACCGCAGATTTCCGGACAAGCTGGAGGGGGAGCTGACGCGCATCCGCGCGGAGCTGGTCTGCGAGAACAATCTTGCGGCAATCGCGCGTGAGCTGAAGCTGGGACAGGCGATCCTGCTCGGCCACGGCGAGGCACAGAACGGCGGCTGCGACCGCAGCAGCATTCTCTGCGACGTGATGGAGTCGGTGATTGCCGCAGCCTATCTGGACGGCGGCTTTGAGGCCGCAAAGGGGATCATCGGCCGGCTGATCCTGCCGAAGCTCGCCGAGGCGGAAAAGCTTCGGGATTTCAAAACGGAGCTGCAGGAGCTGGTGCAGCAGAAGCGTGAGCAGACGCTGAGCTATGAGCTGCTCGAGGAACGCGGCCCGGATCACTGCAAGGAATTCTGCGTGCAGGTTTGCCTGAACGGCAAGCCGATCGGTGTCGGCGTCGGCACGAGCAAAAAGCGCGCCGAGCAGGCAGCAGCACATCAGGCAATCGACGCGATCCGCGGAAAGCACGGAGCGAAATTCGAGGGAAGCTCTGATTAAATCGCAAGAGCGGTCAGCGAGGGATTTTATTCCAAATTGAGGCTTGAAACTTGCAGGAATCCTTTCCGTATTTCAAGATTTTCAAACCAATCAGTTTGGGAAAAAGACCCGCTGAGCGCCGCAGTCGATTGATTCAGAGATTCCTGAGCGTTCGCCTGCATAAGGCCAAACACAGAAACCAATAACCGCCCACCGGCTTATCCGGCGAGCGGTTTCTGTTAAGACGGGCGGCGTGGAAGGGAATTGACGCGCGCGGATGCCGCCGGTGCGAATGCGATTTTAAGAAGCTGGCGAAGGGATCATAAGCCGCAGCGGAGGTCGTGCCGGGTTTAAAGCGGCAAAAAATATCCTGTTGACAGGAGGATATGCACTTGAATCTGAACAGGAGGACATGCACTTGAATCTGAAACTGAAAGAAAAAATCAACGAGTCTCTCTCCGCCGTTCTTCCGATCACCGGAATCGTTCTGATGCTCAGCGTTTTCCTGGTTCCGATGGAGCTTGGCAGCATTGTCATGTTTCTTACCGGAGCGCTCATGCTAATCGTCGGAATGGGGTTTTTCCAGCTCGGTGCGGAGATGGCGATGACGCCGATCGGAGAGGGCGTGGGCGTGCAGATCTCGAAAAAGAAAAAGCTCATAACGGTTTTGCTGACCGGCTTTGTTATGGGTGTTATCATTACCGTATCCGAGCCGGATCTGCAGGTTCTTGCCAGTCAGGTGCCCTCCGTTCCCAATGCCGTGCTGATTCTGACGGTAGCGCTCGGGGTCGGCTTTTTCCTGGCGTTGGCAATCATTCGCATCCGCTATAAGATCGGCCTTTCCGTTCTGCTGATCATCTGCTATGCCGCGCTTATCCTTGTATCGCTGTTTGTGCCGAAGGAGTTCCTTGCAGTGGCATTTGATTCGGGCGGCGTTACCACCGGCCCTATGACAGTACCTTTCATTATGGCAATGGGCGTCGGTCTTGCCTCTGTGCGAAGCGATAAAAATGCAGCCAGCGACAGCTTCGGATTGGTTGCGCTTTCCAGTGTCGGGCCGATCCTCGCCGTTCTCATCCTCGGCTGCTTCTACAAGCCGACCGAGGCCGCGTACACGCTCACCGATGTGGCGACCGTTGTCACCACGCAGGATGTTGCCCGTGTGTTTGCGCAAGGTCTGCCGCTGTATGCCAAGGAAGTCCTTGTGTCGCTGCTGCCGATCATCGCGGTATTTGTGATCTTCCAAACGATGACCCGCCGTTACCATAAGCGGCAGATCAAGCGCATTGCCGTTGGCTTTGTGTATACATACATCGGGCTGGTGCTGTTTCTCTGCGGAGCCAACGTCGGCTTCGCGCCGGTCGGCTCCTACCTTGGCAAAGAGCTGGCCGGGGTGTCCTTCCGATGGGTTCTGATCCCCATCGGTATGCTGATCGGTTACTATATCGTAAAGGCGGAGCCTGCGATCCAGGTGCTGAACCATCAGGTGGAGACCGTTACAAACGGCGCCATTTCCGTAAAAATGATGAACCGCTGTATGTCGATCGGCGTCGCTGTCAGCGTGGGGCTGGCAATGCTCCGTGTCCTTACCGGGGTCTCTATCCATTGGCTTGTGATCCCCGGATACCTCGTTGCTCTGGTGCTGTCCCGTTTTGTTCCGGATATTTTTGTTGGCATCGCGTTTGACTCCGGCGGTGTCGCCAGCGGCCCGATGACCTCGACGTTTTTGCTGCCCCTCAGCATCGGCGTATGTGGGGCGCTTGGCGGAAATCTGATGACCGATGCATTCGGCGTGGTTGCACTGGTTGCCCTGACGCCGCTGATTGCCATTCAGCTTATGGGTCTTGTATATAAGCTGAAGACCGGAAAGAGAACATCGACAGGAACGGCTGGAATTGCCGACGATTGCGATGCGATCGTTGATCTTGAGGAGGGAGAGTAAATGAATCACGACGAAAAGGCGGCTTTTCATCTGCTGACACTGATCACGACTCCGAAGCTGGCCGACCAAGCGGCAGAATTGTTCAAAAAAAGAGCGCTGCCGCTGCAATACCGATTTAGCGCCGAGGGCACTGCCTCCAGCGAGATCATGGATATGCTCGGACTCGGCAGCATCGACAAAAGCGTTTTGATCAGTATGGTCCCGAAGAACCTGTCGGATGTTCTGATGGACAAGCTGCGTTCGGAATTGAGGCTTCATGCAGCAAACAGCGGAATTGCCTTCACGATCCCGCTGAACGGAGCTACCAATCTGATTTTTCGTATTCTCACGCAGGGCACAGAAAAAGAAGTGCCGGGCATCAAAGGAAAGGAAGAGAGCAGAATGTCAGAAACAAAGTATTCGCTCGTTGCAGCGATCGTAAACCGTGGCTTCAGCGGCGATGTGATGGAGACTGTTCGTGCTGCCGGGGCCAAAGGCGGCACCGTGATCCACAGTCGGCGCATCGGGGATAAGGACGCGACCAGCTTTTGGGGCTTGAGCGTTCAGGATGAAAAAGAGATCGTTTTGATTCTGACGGAATCTGTAAATAAGGTGGCACTTATGAAGTGCATCGGAGAAAGCTGCGGTATGCACAGCGAGGCTCAGGGAATCGTCATGTCTCTGCCGATAGATTCTGTCGCCGGAATATAACGGGACAGCTTGGAAAATTGTGCCGTACCGGATTGCTCCGGTTATTTCCGGTCGGCCGAACGTCCCGTTTGCCGATCCGGATCGGCTTCGTTATCCTCCTGCAGTCAGGAAGTCGGCCCCGGAGCTTCTGCGCCTGATACCGAAAGCGCATCGTGTGCTCGTTGCCGCCGCAGCGGTGCAGGCTTCCCGAAAGACGGCTTTTGAAGCGTCAATTGCGCTGAGCGCAGTTGACGCTTCAAAATATCGGGGCAAAGCCGTGGGTTCTAATCCCGTATCAGGATCGCATCAGCGACTGATAACGGAGCATTCCGAAATTTTTTCTAAAAAACGAAAAAAGTGCTTGCATTTTGGAGAAAAGTCTGATATAATACCCTTGCACTTGAGAAATGCATAAAAACTTGGGGGTATAGCTCAGCTGGGAGAGCGCTTGAATGGCATTCAAGAGGTCAGCGGT
>URCY01000008.1 GCA_900546415.1 uncultured Eubacteriales bacterium | reverse complement strand
ATTTGGAACAAAATCCCTCGCTGACCGCTCTTGCAATTTAATCAGAGGTTCCCAAGCTTTCCGCGCGAGGACTCCGCAGGGTGGCGTTCGGTAAGAACGCTGCGTGGGTCATTCCGCCGTTTCCGGTTCTCCGTCGGGGAAGAGCGCCTCGCCGAGGCTGTCGAGCTTGTTTTTCAGACGCTCATAAACAGCGTCGGGGATGCGGACGTAGTAATTGCTCTCATAGAGCGTCAGCGCGTTTTCGGCGTCGAGCACCTGAAAACGCGGCGTGACCTCCTCGCCGAGGTCGGCCGAGACGACCGCACGGTAGGTGATGTTCGTGACGCTGGTCTGGCCGAGGTCGCCGTCGCGCGTGAACTCGAGGTTCAGGATCGGCGCAAGGTTAACCTCGCCCTCGTCCGCAGCAGTCAGGTCGCCGAGGTTATAGGCGATCACGACGTCTTTTTTGCTGCCGTTGTCCAGCGTGACCGTGCGCCGCTCGACCGGACTGACCACGTGCGAATGTGAGCCGAGGATCACGTCCACGCCGTTTTTGAACATCAGCGTCGCGATCTCCTCCTGCGAGTCGCTCGGCTCGGAGACGTTTTCGCTGCCCCAGTGCAGACAGGCGATGATAACGTCCGGCGCGGTGGCCTTTGCGGCGTCGAGCACCTCGAGAATGTAGGCGGTGTTGACCTTGGAATAGTTCGAGGAATAGTCCTCGTAGAGCAGATTGACGCAGTAGCTTGCGTCGTCCGGGATCGTCATGCCGCTGACGCCCTTCGTGAAGCCGACAAAGGCAAAGCGGATGCCGTTGACCTCGCGCACGACGACCTGATTGCTCTTGCGGTCGGCATTGCTGGTAAAGCTGCCGAGGGCGGACATGCCGGTGTCCTCGATGACCTGCTTCGTGCGCGCCATGCCCTTGATGCCGTTATAGATCGTGTAGGAATTCGCGGTTTGCAGGATGTCGAAGCCTGCGTTGGCCAGCAGGGTCGCAAAGGCATCGGGATAGCTGGCGGTCGCGGCGGAATACGGGTCGCCGAAGAAGTTGCCCTCGAAATTGCCGACGGTCAGATCGGCGGTCGGCAGAGAGGGAACGACGTCTGCGATCGTTGCGGAAAAATCGGTCGTGCCGTTGACGGTGGCGGCTTGGAACTGCGCGTCGGTGAAATAAATGTCGCCAACGGCGTTCATCGTCGCCTTGGCGGCGGTTTTCTTCGCGGAATCGGAGCGGCAGCCGGAGAGCGCTCCGAGCAGCGTGAGCAGAAGACAGCAGGCGATCAGGCCGCTGAAAATTCGTTTGAACAAAAAAGAACCCTCCTTATCGTCGGTGGCTTCTATTTTACTACATTTTTTCCGGTCGTACAAGAGGAAATTTTCATATTCGACAGGGATTGACGGGCGTGATATAATAAAAGAAGAAATATGTCGAAAGGCGGCGGACTATGGCACGCATTACCGTGAAAAAGAGAAAATTCTACCGGCAGCTTTTTGCCCTGATCGGCGGGGCGGCCGCGCTGGCCGGGCTGATCGTGCTGGCCATCGTCCTGTTCGGCGGTCGGGGCGCATCGACCGAGCCGACCGAGACGAAGGAGACGGCACGGCCGAACGCATGGAGCGACGAGGCGTATTACACGGAGAACGGCTTTTTGAAATACCGCGATGCGGAATGCCTCGTCGGCATCGACGTTTCGGCGCATCAGGACAGCATCGACTGGCAGAAGGTTGCCGACGCGGGCGTGCAGTTCGTCCTGCTGCGCGCGGGCTATCGCGGCTCGACCGAGGGGAAGCTTTATGAGGACGACAATTTCCGCACGTTTTTGAAGGGCGCGCGGAGCGCCGGCTTGCAGGTGGGCGTGTATTTCTTCTCACAGGCGACGGACGAGCAGGAGGCGTTTGAGGAGGCGGCCTATGTCTGCGAGCTGCTCAAGGGCGAGACGCTTGAGCTTCCCGTATTTTACGACTGGGAGCACTCCGGCGCGGGCACGCGCACGGCGAGCGCGTCCGACGTCGATATGACGGCCTGCGCGCTGGCGTTTTGCAGCGCCGTTGAGGACGGCGGATTTCGCGCCGGGGTCTATTTCAACCAGACCTACGGCAACAATCATCTCGACTTTGTGAAGCTCAAAAATTATGCGCTCTGGCTGGCAGAATACAACGAGACGCCGACCTTCGGCTATCATTTTGACTATCTGCAATACACCGACAGCGGCGTCGTCGACGGGATCGAGGGCACGGTCGACCTTGACCTGATGCTGATCTCCAACGTGCCGGAGCCTGCGAGCGAGCCGGAGACGAGCGAATCGACACAATGAGCAATCCGGGCGGACGCGGCAGTCCGCCCGGATTTTATGCGTTTTTTTCAATTCTGAGCCGCGCAAGCAAGACAATTTTCGGAAATTTTGAAACAAGCATTTACAGAATGCGCTTTATCATGTATAATACTGAATACGATACGCGAATTCGGCGCATTGCGGCGCCGACGGCGAGAAAGGAAGGGATGGCGCATGGAACAGAAAAAGCCGGGACGGATCCGTCTCGGACGGGATTTTGCCATGGTGCTGATCGGGCAGATCATCTCCATGTTCGGCAGCGCCGTGATCCGCTTCGCCCTGCCGGTCTACATTCTGGAGCTGACGGACTCCTCCGGCGTGTTCGGCGTTGTCAGCTCGCTCTCCGTCATTCCGACGATCGTGTTTTCGCTGGTCGGCGGTGTGCTTGCCGACCGCGTGAACAAGCGCAACATCATGGTCGGACTGGATTTCTTTACGGCACTGCTGATCTTCGTCCTTAGCCTCGTGTTCCATGTCGCTCCGCAGGTGCCGCTGATCTGCATCACGCTGATGGCGCTGTCGGGCATCGCCGCGACCTATGAGCCGGCCGTGCTCGCCAGCATCCCGCTGCTGGTCGGGGAGGACGGGATCATGACCGGCAACGCGCTGGTCAATCAGGTGCATATGCTGGCCAGCATTCTTGGCCCTGCCATTGGCGGCATCCTCTATGCCGCGCTGGGCATCCGTTCGCTGCTCTGGATCGGCGGCGGCTGCTTCTTTGCCTCGGCTGTGATGGAGATCTTCATCCGCATTCCGTTCACGAGGCGCAAGGCGGGCAAATCCGTCTTCCATATCGTGCGCGACGATATGCACGAGAGCCTGCATTATATGCTGCACGAGCAGCGCATCCTGTTTCAGGGCAGCGCGCTGCTGGCGCTGTTTAATCTGTTCCTTGCGTCGCTGATCGTGATCTCCCTGCCTGTGATCGTCACGCAGAACTGGGGGCTGGACGAGTCGAAGCTCGGCTATGTGCAGGCCGTGCTGGCCTTCGGCGGCATTACGGGCGGCGTTATCAGCACCTTTTTCGGTCGGCATTTTTCCATCCGCAAGAGCCACCTGCTGCTGGCGGTCTGCTCCTGCTTCGTGGCGCTCGAGGGCGCGGCGCTGCTGCTGCCGCTGAGCGTTTCGACGGAATATGCAATTCTGATGGTCATGTGCTTCCTCGCGATGCTGTTTGCAACGATGTTCAACATCGAAATGATGTCCTTCGCCCAGAGCATCACGGACAAGAACCTGCTCGGCAAGGTCATGGCGACGGTCTCGGCGCTTGTGAGCTG
The DNA here is from genome assembly GCA_900546415.1 of uncultured Eubacteriales bacterium. Classification (GTDB taxonomy): domain Bacteria; phylum Bacillota; class Clostridia; order Oscillospirales; family Oscillospiraceae; genus JAZOXB01. The sequence goes on along the minus strand of URCY01000008.1, from coordinate 44,159 downwards.
CATGTCGCCGCTCGGTCAGCTGATGTACGGCTTCATCTTCCAGATCACGCCGAAGCTGCACGGCGCGGTGTTTCTGGCCGTCGCGGGCATCGCGTGGCTGCTCTGCGCCTTTGCGCGCCGCTTCCTGAGCGGCGTGAAGGACGAGGAGCTTGCCAAAAAGGATGCCTCCTATGCGGTAAAATGATCCATAAAAACGGCGCGGCTATGAGGCTGCGCCGTTTTGCTGTGTCAACGCACAGGGAATTGTCATAAGCTGTCAAAGGAGGGGCGGTAAGCTCCTCCGGAGAGGGGTGCGAATATGGCAACTTTTACCAATCAGGCAACCATGACGTATAACGGCAACACGGTCAATTCCAACGTGGTCACAGGCGAGATCGTGCAGGCGCTGACGATCGACAAGACGGCGGTCGGCACGCGCTATGAGCCGGACGGGGTCGTTGCTTACGTCGTAAACATCCGCAACAGCGGTGCAGCGCCGATCACCGGCCTGACGCTGACGGACGATCTGGGGACCTATTCCTTCACGCCGATGGGCGGCACGGCCGTGCAGCTGACGCCGCTGACCTACGTCGCGGATTCCATGCGCTATTTTCAGAACGGCGTGGAGCAGACCGCGCCGACCGTCACGGCCGGGGCGAACGGCTTCTCCGTGACGGGGCTGAATGTTCCGGCGGGCGGCGTTGCGACGCTGGCCTATCGCGCGCGCGTCAACGGCTTTGCCAACACCGGCGCGGAGGGCACGGTCGAGAACACCGTCACGTTGACGGGGGGCGGCCTGATCGAGCCGGTCACGGCGACCGAGACGGTCAACGCCGCGCAGGATGCACGGCTGAGCATCCGCAAGGCGCTCAGCCCGGCACAGGTGAACGACAACGGGACGCTGACCTATACCTTCGTGATCGAGAACAGGGGGAGCGCCGCGGCCGGAGCAGATGCAAATATCACCGTCAGCGACACCTTTGAACCGATTCTGAATAACATCGGCGTCACCTATGCGGGCGACACGTGGGCGGCGGCAAACTACACCTATAACGAGGCGACCGGCGTGTTCCGCACGACGCCCGGTGCGATCACCGTTCCGGCGGCGACCGTCGCGCAGGACCCGACCACGGGCGTGTGGACGACCGTTCCGGGCAGCGTCACGCTGGAGATCACGGGCACGATCTGATCCTGAGGGGCTGCAAATTATAAGGAACCTCTGATTCAATCGAGAGGGGACGCCGCAACGCGGCGTCCCCTCATGTGCGATTATTGGAAGCTGAAAATGTTCAGGCCGGAGCCGTATTCCGTGTCGAGCTTGCGCTCGACGGTGCCGTCGAGCAGCGTGATGACCATTTCGCAGGTTCCGCAGACGACCGCGCGGTTCAGGTGGCCGCCAAAAACATGGCCGCTCTCATCGCCGGCAGACATATGCAGATGCGGATAGTACGCGCCGTCCTTGGTCGTGATCGTGCCGTGCAGGGAGACGATCTCCAAATCACCGGTGAAGGTGTTTTTAGCATAGGACTGCTTTTCGACACTGTAGACGCCAACGGTCATCTCGCTGACCGCGCCGAGCGCGTTGATATGCGCCAGCCGGATCTGCTCTGCACGGGCGATTTTTTCGAGCTGCTCCATGATCTCCTCGCCCCGGTCGATGCGGGCGAGGAGGGTCGAGCCAAATTTCCGATAATCCATAGAATTACAGGTGCACCTTCGTGCCGGATTCGCCGCGGACGGCCTTGCCCGCATTCTCGAGCGAGGCAATGATCGCGGTGCCGCCGGTCTGCGCGAAGGAAATGGCGGCCTTGACCTTCGGGAGCATCGAGCCGGGCGCAAAATGCCCCTCGGCGCAATACTGCTCGGCCTCGGCGATGCTCATTTCGTCGAGCGCCTTCTGGTCGGGCTTGCCGTAGTTGATGCAGACGCGGTCCACGGCGGTCAGGATGACCAGTGCGTCGGCCTTGACCAGCTCGGCCAGCTTCGCGGAGGCGAAATCCTTGTCGATGACGGCGGGGGTGCCGTAAAGCTTGCCGTCCTTGCGGACAACGGGAATGCCGCCGCCGCCGACGGTGATGACGACCGTGCCGCTGGCGATCAGGGCATTGACGGTGCGCTTCTCAATGACGTCAATGGGCTTGGGGGAGGGGACGACCTGACGGTAGCCGCGGCCGGCATCCTCGACCATGGTGTAGCCCTTCTCGGCTGCGATGCGGTCGGCGGTCTCCTTGTCATAGAACGCGCCGATCGGCTTGGTCGGGTTCCGGAAGGCGGGGTCGTTCTCATCGACGAGCACCTGCGTGACGACGGTGGCGACGTCCTTATCGATGCCGCGCGCGGCCAGCTCGTTGCCGATGGCATTTTGCAGATGATAGCCGATGTAGCCTTGGCTCATGGCGCCGCATTCCGGGAAGGGCATGTCGGACTTGATGGCCTTGGCCTCGGCGGCGGTGCCCATGCCGAGGTTGATCATGCCGACCTGCGGGCCGTTGCCGTGGGCGATGACGACCTCGTTGCCCTGCTCGATCAGGTCAACGATGGGCTTGGCAGTGGAGCGAACCAGCTCGAGCTGCTCATAGGGAGTGTTGCCGAGGGCGTTGCCGCCGAGGGCGATCACAATTCTGGACATAGCTGTTTTACCTCTTTTTTTTCAAAGTGAAACGGGCGGGGGCGAATCACCCCCGCCCAGTGTTTGCTGAACTATGCGTTTAGTCTGAATCTAGCTTCGGGAAGCTCTGATTCAATCAACAAGACCGGATGGCGAGAGTTTTTTCGTCAAGCCAAAGGTCGGAAAACGCAGGAATACTTTGTGTATTTCAAGCTTTTCGAGCTGACGGATTGGCGGAAAAAATCCGTCATCCGCCGCAGGGGATTGATTCAGAGCTTCCCTAAAAAAATCAGAAATCAGAACATCTTGCGCTTGTCGTCGGCAGCGTCGAGCTTCATCAGAGCGCCGACCGGATCCTTGACCTGAGACATGAAGATCATGGCGGCGATGATATACGGCTTGTAGGAGGCCTGCTTGTAAAGCGGGACAAGATAACGGTCGAACACGGAGTTGTCGACCTCGCCCTCCGGGCAGCTCAGGCCGGAGATGTCGGCGGGCAGGCAGTGCAGATACAGCGCCTTGCCGTCCTTGGTGAGCTTCATCATTTCCTCGGAGCAGGTCCAGTCCTTGTGCTCGGCGTTCTGCGCCAGCAGCTCCTTCTCGAGCTTGTCGATGCCTTCTTTGTCGCCCTTGACATAGAGCTCGGAGCGCTTCTCCATTGCCTTGAACGGCGCCCAGGACTTCGGATAGACGATGTCGGCGTCCTTGAAGGCCTCAGCCATGGAGTTGGTCTTGTGGAACTTGGAGCCGTACTTCTCGCAATTCTTGCGGGCGACCTCTTCGACCTCGGGGAAGACGTCGTAGCCCTCCGGATGCGCCAGCGTGACGTCCATGCCGAAGCGGGTGAACAGGCCGATAACGCCCTGCGGGACGGACAGCGGCTTGCCGTAGGACGGGGAGTATGCCCACGTCATGGCGACCTTCTTGCCCTTCAGGTTCTCAACGCCGCCGAAGTAGTGGATGACATGCAGCATGTCGGCCATGCACTGCGTCGGATGGTCGACGTCGCACTGCAGGTTGACCAGAGTCGGTCTCTGCTCGAGGATACCGTCGCGGTAGCCCTCTTCGAGGGCGTCCATGAAGGTCTTCTGATACTCGTGACCCTGATGGATGAACATATCGTCGCGGATGCCGATGACGTCGGCCATGAAGGAGACCATGTTCGCCGTTTCGCGGACGGTCTCGCCGTGGGCGATCTGAGACTTCTTCTCGTCGAGCACCTGCTCCTCCAGACCCAGCAGGTTGCAGGCGGAAGCAAAGGAGAAGCGGGTACGGGTGGAGTTGTCGCGGAACAGGGAGATGCCAAGACCGGAATTGAAGATCTTGGTGGACTTGTTGTGCTCGCGCAGGTCGCGCAGAGCGTCAGCGACGGTGAAGATGGCTTCGATCTCGTCGTCGGTCTTGTCCCACGTCCAGTAGAAATCGCTCTTATACATATTGTTGATGTGCAGCGTTTCCAGATGTCTTGCAAGTTCAAAGGCTTTGCTCATTTTTTCTTTCCTCCGATTTGTTCGGGCAGAAACGGCCTCGGCCGCCCCTGCCGATAGATTTATGATTTTGAAAAAATTACTTGATGTCGTTGCCGGTCAGTTCCTGACGGAAGACGGCCTCGGTGTCCTTGTTTTCGGGCTTGTACAGGCCGGGAACTGCGGCGTAGAGTGCGGCGCAGACGACCAGATCCTGCTTCCAGGTGATCTCGTTCGGGGCGTGAGCCTGAGATTCCGCGCCGGGGCCGAAGCCGACGCACGGGATGCCGTAGCGGCCCTGGATGGAGACGCCGTTGGTGGAGAAGGTCCACTTGTCGGTCAGCGGACGGCCCTCGCGCTTGGCCTTCGCGGTGTCGTCGGCATAGAGGCGCTTGTCGCCCCAGAGCGCGTGATGTGCGTCGATCAGAGCCTGAACGTGCGCGGCGGATTCCTTGTTGATCCAAGTCGGGAAGAAGCACTCGGTCTCATAGACATGACCCGTCCATGCGGGGCGGTCATACATATACATGGAGACCTTGACGTCCTTGGCGTACTTCTTGCAGGCGGGCAGGTCTTCGATTTCCTTCAGGCAGGACTGATAGGTCTCGCCTGCGGTCATGCGGCGGTCGATGGAGATGGAGCAGGAGTCTGCGACTGCGCAGCGGGAGGGAGAGGTGTAGAAGATCTGGGAGGTGGTGCAGGTGCCGCGGCCGAGGAAGCGGGCGTCCTCGTAGTGCTCGGGGTTGTACTTCGGGTCGAGCATCTTGACAAGACCCTTGACCTCCTTGTCGTCGGCGGCGTCGTTCTCGTTGAGGTCGCGGACGTTCAGCAGAACCTCTGCCATCTTGTGGATCGCGTTGTCGCCGCGCTCCGGCGCCGAGCCGTGGCAGGAAACGCCGTGCATGTCGACACGGATCTCCATACGGCCGCGATGGCCGCGATAGATGCCGCCGTCGGTCGGCTCGGTGGAGATGACGAACTCGATCTTGCTGCGGGCGTCCTCCGGGCCGTTGAAATATTCGTTGACAATGGACTGCCAGCACATGCCGTCGCAGTCTTCTTCCTGCACGGAGCCGACGACCATGATCTTATAGCCCTCGGGGATGAGGTTCAGATCCTTCATGATCTTCACGCCGTAGGTCGCGGACGCCATGCCGCCTTCCTGGTCGGAGCCGCCGCGGCCGTAGATGATCTCGTCGGTCTCGTAGCCCTTATAGGGGTCGTCCGTCCAGTTCTCGATGTTGCCGATGCCGACGGTGTCGATGTGGGAGTCAATGGCGATAATCTTGTCGCCGTTGCCCATCCAGCCGATGACGTTGCCGAGCTTGTCGATCTCGACCTTGTCGTAGCCGAGCTTTTCCATCTCGGCCTTGATGCACATGACGACGCCCTTTTCCTCACAGCTCTCGCTGGGAATGGCGATCATGTCGCGAAGGAAACGGCTCATGTCTGCGCGGTAGTTTTGGGCTGCGCTTTTGATTGCTTCAAAATCCATATCTTTCCCTCCAAAAAGAATTTCATTGCTTACGACCAAATCCATTCTATGGTCTCACATTCATTCTACCATATATCGCGCTAATGTCAAATAATTTTTTGCATTTCCTAAAAAATTTTTTGAAATCATGCAAAACATGATTGATTTTTGTGAGAATTATGCTATTATATAATTGTTGAGACGAAAAGATATTGCCTGAATTTTGAAGAAGACCCGCCGCACCTGACGGGACGGCGCGTGAACGCGGCGGAGCTTCGGAAAGGAGCGGATATATGCTCACCGACAGCGAACTGGAAGCGCTGCGGCGTATCGCCAAGGGCGTGGCCGCGCAGTTCGGCGAACATTGCGAGGTGGTCGTGCACGAGATCTCCGAGCGCAGCACCTGCCATTCGATCATCGCACTGGAAAACGGCGCGATCTCCGGACGAAAGCTCGGCGACGGGCCGTCGCAGGTCGTCCTCGAGCAGCTCGGCAAGGACGACGCCTGCCCGGACGATCACCTCTGCTATCTGAGCCGCACGCCGGAGGGAAAGCTGCTGAAGTCGACCTCGGTCTACATCCCCGATGAAAACGGCAGAGTCGCCGCCATCTTTGGGATCAACTTCGACATTTCCACCCTCGCCATGGCCGAGCAGGCGCTCAGTGAGCTGACGTCGACGATGAGCCGCGAGAAAGATCCCCCCGCCCGCATTTCCCACAACGTCAATGACCTGCTCGACGACCTGATCGAGCAATCCGACCGTCTGATCGGCAAGCCGCCGGCGATGATGACCAAGGAGGACAAGGTGAGAGCCATCCGCTTCCTGAACGATCACGGCGCGCTGCTTATCACAAAATCCGGCGATAAGATCGCCAATCACTTCGGCATCTCCAAGTACACCCTTTATTCTTATCTAGACGTAAAAACAACAGGAGGAAAAACTAATGATTGATCTGCGCATCAACAAGGAAGGTCTTGCCCACAACATCCAGAAGGCCAAGGAAAACAACATCATCATCCCGACCATCGCCCAGATGCAGAATCCCGATCTGATCCCCGAGAAGATCAAGGCGAAGCTGACCAAGACCGGCCTGTGGGACGTCGATCCCGTCAACCTGTTCCGCATTTCGTGGCACAATGAGGCCAAGGAGAGCGGCGGCCTGTTCCAGCACGTTCCGAATCACGTCGAGATTCCCTCCAAGCTGTCCGGCGTGCCCTGCCGCATCGTCGCAATGTCCGGTAAGTGGTTCCCGACCGGCTGCCATAAGGTCGGCGCTTCCTTCGGCTGCCTGGCTCCGCGTCTTGTGACCGGCCAGTTCGATGCCACCTATCATCATGCCGTCTGGCCCTCCACCGGCAACTACTGCCGCGGCGGCGCATTCAACTCCAAGCTGCTGGCCTGCGACTCCGTCGCGATCCTGCCGCAGGATATGTCCAAGGAGCGCTTCGACTGGCTCAAGCAGATCGCCGGTCAGATCATCGCCACGCCGGGCTGCGAGTCCAACGTCAAGGAGATCTTCGACAAGACGTGGGAGCTGAAGCAGGATCCGTCCATGATGATCTTCAACCAGTTCGCCGAGATGGGCAACCCCCTCTGGCATTATAATGTTACCGGCTATGCGCTGTCTGATCTCTTCGAGTCCATCAAGAAGCCCGGTCAGCGTCTGGCGGGTGCCTGCTTCACCTCCGGCTCGGCCGGCACGATGTCCGCGGGCGACCTGCTCAAGGAGCGCTATCCCGGCATGAAGCTCGCCGTCGGCGAGGCGCTGCAGTGCCCGACCATCCTCAACAACGGCTTCGGCGGCCACCGCATCGAGGGCATCGGCGACAAGCACATTCCTTGGGTCCATAACGTCAAGAATACCGACATGGCCATTGCCATCGACGACGAGGATTCGCAGAGACTGCTCCGCCTGTTCAACACGCCGGAGGGTCAGAAGTACCTCAAGGACGAGCTGGGCATGACCGACGAGCAGATCGAGAAGTTCACGTGGATGGGCATCTCCGGCATCGCCAACGTCCTGTGCTGCATCAAGTTCGCGAAGTACTATGAGCTGACCGAGGATGATGTCGTCGTCACCGTCCTGACCGACTCGGCCGTGATGTACAAGTCCCGCGTGGAGGAGCTGAACGAGCTGCACGGCGCCTACAACACCGTCGAGGCCGCGAAGGATCACGCGCTGCATATGCTCGGCCTGAAGACCGACAACCTGCTCGAGCTGACCTATGCCGAGCGCAAGCGCGTGCACAACCTCAAGTATTACACTTGGGTCGAGCAGCAGCAGATGAACGTCGAGGATCTGAACGCACAGTGGTACGACACCAAGGGCACTTGGGACGCCGTCCATGCACAGGCGAAGGAGCTTGACGCCCTCATCGACGAGTTCAACGAGGCCACCGGCCTGCTCAAGGCGCTTTAATTCAAAAAACGAGGGGAGGGGCATGTCCCCCTCCCCGCTTTCATAAGGAGAAACACATATGAAAAATGTGATTTGCGGCCGCTGCGTCAAGTGCGGCAAGGAATACGAGGCCGTCCCGAACCTGACCAACTGCTCCTGCGGTGGCATTCTGGACATCATCTACGACTACGACTACATCAAGTCCGTCTTCACCAAGGAAAAGCTGGCTGCCCGCGACGACCGCTCCATGTGGCGCTATCGCGAGCTGCTGCCCGTTGAGGAGACCACGCCGAACACGCCGCTGCGCGTCGGCTGGAGCCCGCTCTATCAGGCCGACCGTCTGGCCAAGGAGCTGGGCATCGCCAAGCTCTGGGTCAAGGACGACGGCATCAACCCGACCGCCTCGCTGAAGGATCGCGCCTCGGCCATGGCCGTGGCCAAGGCACAGGAGGCCGGGGCGAAGGTCATCGCCTGCTCCTCCACCGGAAACGCCGCTTCCTCGCTGGCCGGAAACGCCGCCGCAGCGGGTCTGAAGACCTATATCTTCGTCCCGTCCCGCGCCCCGAAGGGCAAGGTCGCGCAGCTCATGACCTTCGGCGCGAACGTCGTGTCCGTGCAGGGCAACTATGAGGAGACGTTTGAGCTTTCCAAGAAGGCCATCGACAAGTGGGGCTGGTATAACCGCAACGCGGCCATCAACCCCTACCTCTCCGAGGGCAAGAAGACCGTCGGTCTGGAGATCATGGAGCAGCTCAACTGGGAGGTGCCGGATTATATCGCCATCTCCGTCGGCGACGGCTGCACGATCGCCGGCCTGTGGAAGGGTCTGAAGGATCTCTATGCAATCGGCTTCATCGACCATCTGCCGCGCCTGATCTCGGCACAGGCCGAGGGCTGCCACCCGATCAACCGCGCCATTGCCGAGAACAAGCCGTGGGAGCCGATGGAGGAGAACACCCTCGCCGACTCCATCGCCGTCGGCGTGCCGCGCAATGCCGATAAGGCGCTCATGGCCATCCGCGAGAGCAACGGCATCGTCGTCAACGTTACCGACGAGGAGATCATGGCCGCGCAGAAACTGCTCGGCCGCACCTGCGGCGTCTTCGGCGAGCCTGCCGGCGTCACCGGCGCCGCCGGCCTGAAGAAGCTCTGCCAGGAGGGCAAGATCCCGGCCGACGCAAAGGTCGTCTCCGTCGTGACCGGCAACGGCCTGAAGGATGTCGCCAATGCGATCAAGTCCTGCGGCGAGCCGATGAGCTGCCCGAACGACATGGACGCCCTGCTGGAGCAGTTCGCTTCCCATGGCATCCACCCGAACGAGAACTGAGCGGGAACATATAATCTGCAAAGAGGCCGCGCCGATTTTCGGCGCGGCCTTCAGACTGTCAAAAACCTTTTTTGATAGAGCAAATTTCACTGCGCAGCCGTGTGCGCGCCGCCGTATTCGCTCTGCCAGAGCGCGAGTGTGTGCTTCAGGTAGCTGCGGTTCAGGCGGCAGAGGTAGTCCGGCTTGCCGTCAAAGCGCCCGGTTTCGCCGTAGCACATTGCCGCGCAGGCGTGGCACAGGAAATTCAGGGAGCAGGAGGCGCAGGCATCCGGCAGACGGATGGCGGCGGTGGCCTTGCGCGTCTGCGCCCATGCGGCGTCGAAGCCGAGCTCCGTGACCGGGAAGGCAGGCTCGTACATCTGGCCGCAGGGGAGCATCCGCCCGTCCCACGTCAGCCAGAAGGCGCTGCTGCCCGCGCGGCAGCTCACGCCCTGCCCCGGCTGCCCCTCGCAGGGCTGCCCGGCGTGCTGCGCGATGCCGCGCGACATCTGCTCGGCCAGCAGGCAGAACTGCGCCTTTGTCATGGTCAGAAGATTATACCGCGCCTGAAACAGCCCGGCGTCCTCCGCAGACATCCGGAAGTTTTCGCCGAGCCCGGCGCGGTCACGGCGCACGGGCGGGAAGAGATAGGGCGTGGCTTGCAGCTGCGCGCCGAGCGCGCGTGCCTCGGCGATGATCGACGGCATTTCGGCGAGGTTATCCGGCGTGAGCGTCAGGTTCAGCTTGACGGACAGACCGGCGCTGCGCATCCGCTCGATGCTGCGGACGATCCGGTCATAGGCCGGGACGCCGCACAGGGTCTGATAGGTTGCGTTCGTTGTTCCGTAAAGAGAAACGTTGATGCGCGTCGGCGTCTCCTCACGGAACAGCTCGAGCAGCTCGTCATTCAGCAGCGCGCCGTTCGTGTTGATCGAGATCAGAAAGCCCATGCGGTGCAGCGCGCGGTAGATTTCCGGAAAATCCGGCCGCAGGAACGGCTCACCGCCGGTCAGAAGCAGAAAGACCGTGCCCGCACGCTTTGCGGCTTCTCCAAGCGCGATCCACTCCTGCGCCGTCAGCTCACGGCCGCGCCGCCTTTGCTCGGCCTCCGTCAGGTGCACATAGCACATTTTGCAGTTAAAGTTGCAGCGCGCGGTCAGCTCGAAGGTGCCCGCGATGGGCAGTCCGAAGCGCTTGCCGCGCGCGTGAAAATAGTCCAAAAGCTTGGGGGTCACGGCGTGCTCCATGGCAGACTCCTTTCCAGACAGGCGACCGCCCCGGCGTCCGGTCGACCGGAGAGGCGGAAAACCGGGACGCGCGCGGCCAGCCCGGCGGCAAGGTCGAGCGCCGCCTGTATGTCGCGCTCGTTCCACGGCTGAAGCGCCGTCTGGCTCAAAATCGCCTTGACGGCCTCGGCGGGGGAGAGGCGTTCGACGTGGTTCTGCGCAGCCTGGCGCAGCGTTACGATCGCGCCGACCGGCAGGTCGAAGCGTTCGCAGATGCCGGAGGTGCCGGCATAGGGCAGACCGCTGACGCGCGCCTGTCCGTCCGTGAGGCGCAGCAGCGCCCTGTCGCCGTTGCGCACGGCTGCGCCGCTGTGTGCCTGCCAGAGCGCCGCCTGCGTCGATTTGCCGACGCCGGACGGCCCGGTGAAGAGCAGCGCCCGACCGTCGGTTTCAGTCACGGCGGCGTGCAGGATCGCGCGCCCGCGCGCCAGCAGCAGGCTCTCCATCATCATCCCGGATAGCACCTGATCGAGCGTACAGGTGCAGGTCGGAGAGAGAATTTGCAGGCGCGGCCGACGCTCGTCGCAGTGCAGGACGGAATAGCCCCATGTGGGGAGCGTCCCGTGCGCGCTGACCTCGGCGAAAACGCGTTCGCCGCTGCGGTGAACGCGGTAAAACGAATCCTCGTAGATCACGGGCGCGTCAAGCGCCGCGTCGGCGTCCTGATAAAGCTCAAGCGTGACGTCCGGCGCTCCTTCCGCGCGGAACTGCGGCAGAAACGAGCCGTCGCTGAGCGGCGGGACGCGGCCGGAAAAGCCGATCCTTACGCCGCCCAGCGAAAAAACCGTGTCAGTCGGCATAGGACAGATAGACGACGGCGCTCTGCGCCTCGGTCGCGTGGCTCTGGATGCTCTGCCCGATCGCGCCGCTCTCAATGCCGCTGAAGCGGGCGCGGTAGGTGATGCCGCCCAGCAGAACGCCGTTCTCGACGTTTTTATAGTAGACGGAGACGTCGTTGGCGAAGCTCCGTCCGGAGACGTTGCGGATGTTGATGACGCCGTCGCCCAGATAGACCTCAAAATCGGCGTCGTACTGCTCGACGAGCGACGCTGCGGGGACGCACGTGCTGACCACGGCATCAACGACCGGGTCCGTGCCGCGCGCGGCCTCCTGCACCAGAACGGTCGCCCCTGCGGGCAGCCCGCTGAGCACGAAGCTGCTGCTTCCGGCCGTGATCTCGGCATATTCGACGGTCGTCTCGCCGGTGTTTTTGACCAGCAGAGCGGCGACCTGCTCGACCGCCTCGTCGCTGCCGTCCTCAAAATAGCGGCCGCTGTAGCTGCCGGCGGCGAGGATCGACAGACCCTGCCCGGTGACGGGCTGCCAGTCCGCCTGCGGCTCAAAGCCCGCAACGGTCGGAAGCTGCCCGGCGGGGTCGGCGGTCGTCTCCGTCGCGGCGGTCGAGGCGTCGGGCGCCTGCGCGGCGCACGCGCCGAGCAGCAGACAGAGCAGCAGAAGCGAGACGGTTATCAGTTTTCTCATATGGTTCGAGCCTTCTTATTTGAATTTTACGGGGAAAGCCTGCCGTTCCTGCCTCAGCCGAGGACGACCCAATCAGAGGATTTGCAAGTTTTATTCCCTTTAAGTTCCTATTATAGACGGGAAATGCGGCGCTGTCAACATTGATCGACAGATACGGGGAGAAAGAAATGATCCAGTGTCTGCAAACGCAGAAAAAGGAGAGACACGGAAAAGAAAGGTCGGACGGACGGCACGAGGGACACTTTACGGGATATACGAGGCGCGGACTGCGCGGCTTTGACAAAAAACGGGATTGCATTTCCGCAAAAGAGCCGGTATAATAAAAGAAACGGGACGTTTTGGATAGAAAGCGGGGAGAAATATGCGGTCAAAGGATCCGGAGCTGATGGAGCGCATCCGTGCCTACGCAGGGCAGTTTTACCGCGACCGGCGGGCGTGTCCCTCCGTCGGCGAGATCGCCAGGGCGCTCGGCATCGCCAAGACCACGGCTTACCGTTATCTGCTCGAGATGAACGAGCGCGGGATGCTCGTCTACGACGGGCGCTCCATCGAAACGGCGCAGACCGACAAATGCACCACGGGCTATTGCTCGGCGCCGATCGTCGGCTCGATCCGCTGCGGCGACCCCGAGCAGGAGGAGCAGACCGTTGAGGAATACGTCAGTCTGCCTGAGTCGGTCTTCGGGAAGGGGCCGTTCTATCTGCTTCGTGCCGACGGCGATTCCATGACGGACGTCGGGATCGACGACGGCGACCTCGTGCTTATCCGCAGACAGAGCACGGCGTCCGTCGGCGACGTGGTCGTCGCGCTCGACGAGCACAATCAGAACACGCTCAAGACCTTTGCCGGGATCGACGGGGAGTCCGGCTGCGCCGTCCTGCGCTATGAGAACCGGGAGCGCTATCCGGACAAGATCATCCGCGTTCGCGAGCTGGTCGTGCAGGGCGTTGCCGCGCGGATCATCAAAAATGTGAAGGCATAAGGGGTGAACATGGGAACCTCTGAATCAATCGGCTGCGGCGCTCCGGACGGCATATAAAAGAAACAGTCTGACACAGAAAACGACAGGGGAAAACCTGTCGTTTTTTGCGCTATTATGCGGTATCTCTGCGGAAGGAACTGGAATATCGGGATTTTGCCACGTCGGGCGCAGAATTGTGCTCTCCTCGCAATGACGAAAATACGGGACGCCGGATGCAAATCGAGGGGGCATTTTTGAGGGACGCAGGAGTGGCGGGGCGCATAAAATGTAGAAACGGGGGAGCGGCGGCCTCCGTTTGTCTGCAAAGGCGGCGCGGTTGCACAAAACGAGGCAATTTTGGAGGAATTTGCCGCTAAGGGTAAAAAGGGGGAATTGCGCGGAAGCTTTTGCAGTCGGAATCGGTCGGAAATGAATGAGGAGGAATGGAACATGCACAAGGTTTTTATCAGTCCCAGCGACCAGAGGCGCAACACCTACGCCTTCGGGAACACAAACGAGGCGGAGGTCTGCGGCAGGATCGGCGCGGCGTGCCGGGTGGCACTCGAGCGATGTGGCTTTGCCGTGGAGCTGGTGCAGTATGAGCCAATGTCGAGCAAATGCGCCAAGTCGGACGCGTTCGGCGCGGAGCTGCACCTGCCGATCCACACGAACGCCTTTAATGCCGCTGTCGCAGGTACGCGTATCATGTGCCACGCGCTGAGCGGCGAGGGCTACAAGGCGGCGAAGGCGATTTTCGACGTTCTCGCGCCGCTGACGCCGGGCACGGCCGAGAACATCACGGCGCACCCCGAGCTTTATGAGATCAAGAATGCGAGCGCGCCGACGGCCTATGTCGAGGTCGATTTCCACGACGTGCCCGAGGTCGCCGCGTGGCTGACCGCGAGCACCGAGACGATCGGCGAGACGATCGCCAAGGGCGTCTGCAATTATTTCGGCGAGGCGTATGTGGAATCGACTGCGCCGCAGCCCGCCTCGGACGGGCACTATCACACGTTTGAGGAGCTTCCGGACTGGGCGAAGCCCACGATTCGCGAGCTGATGGACGCCGACGCCCTGCGCGGCCGCGAGGGCGACCTCGACCTCTCGGACGACCTGCTGCGGTCGCTGGTCGTGAACAAGCGTTATACAGATTTTCTGCTTGACCAATAAAACGCCCGGGACTGCTGCAAACAGCAGATTGCAAGAGAATCACCCCATCCAAAGTCAAATGAAGTCGTGAAATTCCGGTTTTTATCGGAGTTTCACGACTTTTTTTGCCCGGGAACCTCTGAATCACTCGGCTGAGGCGCTCAGCGGGTCTTTTGCTGCAACTGACCGCTCTTGCGATTCAATCAGAGGTTCCATCCATAGGTTTCCCGATTCGGCCGGTGCAGGAGCGCCGTCGCTTTCTGCGGAAGGGCGGCGCGGGCAGCGGTAACGGGGCGGGAACGGTCTGCGGACAGCCGTCGGCGAAGGGACGCGGCGGCCGCAGTCGGGAAAAATGACGGGATGACTTTTTACGAGCGGGAGGCTGGGAAGCCTGATAACATTTTGTACAAACTATACAAGAATTCTCGCGATTCCGCTCAAATATGGTCTTTTTACTGCAAAATTTGTCTTGAAAATCAGAAGGCGCCCGTGGTATAATTTTATAATGAATAAAAGGGAAATTTTCGGATTTTCCGGCGGCCGGCAAATGCCCTTGCCAGCCGCAAATATCCTTGGCAGGAGGAAGAGATATGAGACAATTCAGCAAACGTTTCTGCGCGCTGCTGCTTTTGTGCGCGATGCTTCTGGGGCTGTGCCCCGGTCTTGCGACGCTTGCCGCCGCAGCCTCGATCCCGAACAGCAGCGAGGCGCGCGTGACCAAGGTGCAATTCGGCGAGATCACGGACGGCTCCGCTCCGTGGGACGCAGACGACACGGCCGGTAACGACAGCGGCGAGACGAACAAGATCGTCCGCAGCTTTGACACGGTGAACTATTCGTTCAACGTGGAAGTCGCGTCGACGGACACCCAAAAGGCATACAGCGAGGCATATGTCTGCGTGATGTTCACGCTGCCGCTGTCGAGCGCGCAGGCCGAGTTCGACACGGCGGCCATGGCGTGGATGGAAAACAGCGGAAAATATGCTTACCGGGTCACCGAAAACGGCAATTCTCAGATGCTTGTGGCCTATAAGCATCTGGAAAACGACGGGAATACCGTTGTTCCGGGCACGTTCGGCGAGAATCTGACCGTTCGCGTGAAGGGCATGGCGAACGGCGCAGAGGTCAAGCCGGCGATCCGCGCGTACATCGACGGGGCGGCCGAGGCCGAGCAGGCATCGATGGTCGCCGAGCCCGTGACGGTCAGTGCCGCGCCGAGCTATAACATCAAGGTCAAGGGCAACACGAGCTACAAGGACAGCTTTAACTTTAAGACCGGCAATCCGGCGGGCAGCAGCCAGCCTGCGGCGAACTATGGGATCGCAGGCGACAAGCTCGTCCCCGGCCGCTTGATGAATTTCGCGGTCTGCCTCGAGCTGTATAACAATAAGCCCGACAAGGGCTTCAAGGGCATCGAGATCCCGAACGGCAGCCCGATCACCTTCAAGCTCAGGCTGAGCAGCAAATATCGGATCAACACGCCGAATGCCGATTCGGGCTACACGGCCGGACAGGAGATCGCGGCCGACGCGGCCGGCTATATGCCGCTGCTCTACAGCGCGGACGGCAATATGCTCCAGTCGTATGGCGAGGCGAACGGCGACGGACGCGTGCTCTATGACGCTACCAACGCCGTGGTCAACGGCGCGCCTTATAACGTCGGCGGAGAAGATAGGAGTTGCTTCAACGGCGGCACATGGTCGGCCGTTCAGGTGCTGGATGCCAACAATAAGCCGACGGGCGAGGTTCTCGTCACGGTCAGCGGCTACGAGATCAACGTGGACAAGATGCCGACGATGGACGGCGACCGCAGCTCCGAGGTCGGCGCATACGGCGCAGACAAGGGCATCGGCGTGTTCTCGGCGGGTGAGTTCTGGGTCGTGCAGCCCTTCAACCAACTGGGCAACGACACGACCGACAGCGCACAGTATCAGATCATTCAGGAATACGGACAGGGCGCGTTCTATACGACTGCCACGGCAAGCGATCTGAAGCTTACGACCGTCAACAACACGGCATTCGCCGACACCGAGGGCACGAACGACCATCAGCAGAAGACGGACGACGACGTCCACGAGGCCGGTCTGGAGCTGACGCTGCCCGGCAGCCTGCAAAACCGTGTGTTTTACGCAGGTCTCGAGCATTCGACCAGTTGGGGCGTGAATGTTGAGAATCAGCGCCACGGCGACGACGTTGCGGTTCCGGGCGAGGAGTTTTATCTGCGCGCGGGCTTCACCTACTACACCAGCAATGAGGAAAATAACCAGCTCTGGTTCGCAACGAACTTCCTGCGCTTCCCGGCGGCGGCCTATGAGCTGACCGGAGATTATAAGAAGGACTTCATCGACGGCGCGGACAAATCCAAGGCGACTCTGACGGTCAAATACGGCGCAAAGACGGACGGCACGGATTGGTCCACCTTTGACGAGATGCGCGATGCGACCGAGGATCAGCTTGTGTATTACGACTCCCTCGAGGCGCTGCAAAACGACGGCAAGACCTGCGTGGCCGTGCTGCTGTATATCCAGGGGCCGGGTCTGCTGATCGATCAGAAGCCCCACTACGGCGCCCTTATAAGCGCGAAGGTGCGCGACACGGCGACGGTCAACCAGACCTACAGCATCGTCTCGACCTCCCGCGTCTGGACGAAGGCCATGTGCGCGAACAGTGCGGTCGAGGCGGTCAGAGCGTCCGTCATTCCGGGCGAGGACGGCACCTATGCCACCCCGAGCTGTGAGACCTATCTGGATCCGGCCAACCGTGCCACGCTCCTGACGGAGAACCATTTCACCAACGCCAAGGGCGAGCCGGAATGGCTCAACAGCGGCAATATCCCCGCGATCAACAACGCGGGTGTGCCGCAGAGCACGCAATATGAGCCGGCGACCTACGACGAGGCGCATGTGCTGCATAACCACAACTCCGACTGGGGTCACTGGGGCGACACGATGCTCATCATCGGCTATAAGACCGGCGTCTCCATGGTCGAGGCGCAGCGCGTCAACGGGCAGGAAAAAGAGACCTATGCCCTCGACCGCTCGCAGCGCGAGGCGGATTTCGTCGTGCAGCCGACGGCAAGCTTTGACAAGAGTCAGGGCACGCCGCAAAAGACGACCGATCTGACGATCACCGTCACCCTGCCGAAATACCTGAGCTACATCGAAGGCTCGTCCTATTTCGGCGGCACCTACACCCAGAGCAGCGCCAACGGCGGCACGCGCGGCACGGTCACGGACGGCACGGTGCTGCCGCCGACCGTCACGGCGGTGCAGGACGAGCAGGGAAATGCCACCGGAGAAACGAAGCTGGTCTGGACGCTCGAAGGCGTCGCCGTCGGGCAGGAGATCCCGCCGATCTATTATTCGACCTTCATCGGCAGCAAGTCGCCCGATGCGGACTGCCCGGCGGGCACGACCTCGCTCGCGCCGACCGTGACCATCTCGGGCACGGAGGACTACCGCGTCTTCACGGCCGAAAACGGCAACCTCGCCTCTGAGGGCATCACGGTCACGAAGGGCACGGCCAACGCCTTCACGAAGTCGGTCAAGGCCGACACCGTCGAGGCCGACGGCACGGTCGACTATGAGATCTACAGCAGCAACAACGCCGCGCAGGCCGAGCAGGTCTACCTGCTCGACACGATGCCCTTTGACGGGCAGAACGACAGCACCTTCGCCGGGACGTACCATGTGACGGCGTGGAAGCTCGACACGACGCTCTGCGACGCGAGCAAGCTCCGCGTGTATTACACGACGGACGAGCAGTACAAGAACGCCACGGCGGCGACCGTCCCGCAGGCGACGGCGCAGAGCTGGACGAAGGCGACGATCGACACCGACGGCGCGCTCACGGATATGAACGGCAAGCGCCCGACCGCATGGGCGATCATCGGCGAACTCGACTCGAACAAGGCGATCAACATCGAGCTGCAGATCCAGCTTGAGCCGGATCTGAGCGCTTTCAAGGACAACACCACCTATGTCAACACGATTTCCTCGGGCGAGCTGCGGGCAACGGCCGCGGCCAGTGTGGTCAAGCGGAGCATCTCCGGCATGGCGTGGTCGGACGACGACGCCGACGGCAGAAAGAACGAGGCGGCCGACCCCAACGACACGCGCTGCGCGGGCACGACGTTCTATACGACCGGGATCGACGGGAAGGGCGACGCGATCCTCTTCTTGAAAACGGAACATTATAACGGCATCTCGACTACCGATCTGAAGCAGATCAAGGTGGTCATGAGCGGTTCGGTCAACACAGAGCCGATCAAGCTCTATTTCAGAACCAACGGCAATGACTGGCGCGAGGCCAACCGCTTCGAGATCAACAATCCGACGCTCGTGAAAAACGGCGGCGAGAAGCTCTCGCAGACGGAAAAGGAATATGTCTTTGACCTCAACGCGAGCGTGAACGCCAACTGGACGGGCACGATCACCGAGCTGCGGCTCGACCCCTTGCAGGGCAATAACCTCTCCTTCAATGTCAAGACCATCACGCTTGTGATGGCTGACGGTACGGAGACGGTGATGGATTTCTGCACCAAGGACGCGTATAAGAATTATGTTACTCCCAGCGATTCCGTTTTGCCGGGCGTGTCCTACCCGACCGCTGAGGATTATACGCTCCCGCAGGAGGCCATTCTCTCGACCAAGCGTCCCGGCGCGACCTACACGGCGGCGGACGACGGCAAGGGCGACCTTATCTTCACCTTCCTTGAGACGATGTATGTCGGCCTTTCGGCCAGCGACCTCAAGGCCGTGCGCGTGGTCGCCAGCGGCGATCCCGCAACGGAAAACCCGATGAAGCTCTATTATGCGGCGGGCAACGACAATGGGCTGTTCGAAGGACGCATGATCGAGGCAGGCAATGTCGCATGGGACGAAAAAACCTATACCTTTGACCTTGCGAGCCGCTCGGATTGGACGGGCGCGATCCATGCGCTGCGTCTTGACCCGATTCAGGGTGCGAACCTGAACGTCACGCTGAAGTCCATTATGCTCGACCTTGCCGACGGCACGACGCGTACCTTTGACTTCACGGTTCCGGGCGCAACCGAGCAGTTCCTGAGCGTGACCAATTCGCAGGGCGCGCCGGCCTACACGGCTTACACCGGCGCCGTTACGCGCGACAGTGTGAAGGTCTCGCTCTACCGCAAGGGTGAGACCGGCGGCACAACGTTTGGTACCGGAAACGGCTCGGGAGACGCGATCCTGACCGCCAACAAGGTCATGTATCAGGGGCTGAACACCAGCGACGTCAAGAGCGTGCGCTTTGTGATGTCGGGCGATTCTGACAGCGTGAATCCGCCCGAGCTGTTCTACATGAGCGGGAGCGACACGGGCTTCAGCGGCGGAAAGACGCTTTCGTTGGACAAAAATCTGCGGCTGAGTAAGGACATGAAGGAATATGTGTTCGAGATGTCGAGCTTCAGCAATTGGAAGCCCAACGAAACGCTGACCGGCCTGCGCTTTGACCCGCTTCAGGGCAAAAACAAGATTTTCACTATCCGCAGCATTACGATCGAGCTGACGGACGGCACGCAGCGGTGCTTCGACTTCACGACGAAGGACGCCTATCAGAAGTATGTCACCCTGACGAACCTGCCGACGGTGTCCTATGCCGAGGCGGACGGCGCCTATGTCCCCGTGACCGACAGCAATTACCGCTCTGTTTCGACCTATCTCGGCAAGAGCATCAATGTGAAGAACCCTGCCGACGTGCAGGATTACACCTCCGGCAGCTATGAGTTCCGGGGTCTCTCCGGCGGCACCTACATGGTGCGCATGGAGAGCGGCACGACCGATCTCGGTCAATTTGACTGCGCGACCAACGCCGAGTCCGTCCGCGACGCCAACGGCAAGCTGGTCGCAGCCGAGCTGCGCGGCATCGTGGTGCCCTCGACGACAGAGGACTTCACCTCCGACGGCCACGACATCGGCTTCTACGGCAAGACCACGGTCGTTCTGAACTACGACCGCAAGGTGACGGTCAATGTGCACCGCTTCCGCGCGGAGGCACCGACGGTGGAAGTTGCAAGCGCCGTCGACGCGACCGTTTGGTCGAGCAAGCTCGAAAAGACCGACTCCAAGGGCAGAACCGTGACCTTCGCCGAGGTCGGCGCGGACGGGAACGTGACGATCACGCCGTATGACCTGATCTATTCCAAGGACAACCCCGACGCCACAGTGTTCTATCGCGTCACCTATCCCGACGGCACAAGCGTGGTTCACGAGATCGTCATCAAGCCTGCGGACGTGGTCTATTACGAGGAGTCGAACGACGACCTTATGACCTTCACCGACGGCCAGCGCGGCAAGTGGTACAAGGTCACGGGGCAGTATCTCCACGACATTAAGGCCGACGCCGCGGATTACGACGCCAACGCCAACGGCCAGCATCAGGACGCCGATTCCCACACCGACGACTATGACAGCATGTACAGACAGAACGAGAACAACCTCTATTTCTCGGCCGGTACGGCGCGCATGGTCAACGTGACCTCGGCGATCAAGGACACGACGGTCGCGGCGGGTTATCCCTCCGTGCAGTTCACCTTCTTCGGCACGGGCTTCGAGCTTGTGAGCATGGGCACGCCCTATGGCGGCGTGGTCAACGTGCAGGTCTATGAGGGCGATTATGAGGCAGGGGAGAAGCCTTATTACACCCGCACCGTCAACACGCGCTACGGCGTTTATTACGGCGAGGACGACGACGGCGGCAAGACCCCGGAGGGTCGCGAGACCGACCGGCTCTATCAGGGCACGGCGCTGGTCAAGGACGACCTGACCTACGGCAAATACACCGTCGTCTGCACGCCGATGTATTCCAAGTATTTTGACCCCTATAACGTCGGCTCGTTCGACATTCTGGTCGACGGCGTGCGCATTCTGAACCCGATCGGCACAGCGTCCGAATATGACCGCACCGCTATCAACGACATTCTGACGTCCGGCGTCAGCCTGTTCATCACGGAATACGGCAAGACCGAGCTGAGCGACAAGCTCGAGCACGGCCCGAAGTAC
The DNA here is from genome assembly GCA_900546415.1 of uncultured Eubacteriales bacterium. Classification (GTDB taxonomy): domain Bacteria; phylum Bacillota; class Clostridia; order Oscillospirales; family Oscillospiraceae; genus JAZOXB01. The sequence continues at coordinate 23,026 of URCY01000008.1, read as the reverse complement.
GAGATCCACCTCGCGCCGCAGCAGTCCATCGCCGTCTCGGTCACGGCCAAGGCGGGCGCGACCCTGCGCATGGGCGCGCAGAGCTACACCGGCGCGGCCGGTGAGCTGAGCGTCTACTCGGTCAAGAGCTTCACGGATGACGCCGTGACCACCCCGATCAGCAAGAATACGCTGACCGGCACGGAGATGCACTACCCGGTCTATACCGCCGCCAGCGCGGGCACGCAGATCCTGCTCTTCAAGAACACCGGCAAGGCGAACATTGCCCTGACAAGCTTTGAGTATCTGCCGGGCACGGTCACGAAGCTGTGCTGCCAGCCTGAGGACACGAACGCTGCACTCGGTCTGGCCAACGCGCTGCTGACGCCCGAGCATGTCACGGATCCGCTCGCGGGAAGCCTGGGCATCAGGGGCGCGTCGCTGACGCTGTCGAGCGATATTTCCATCAACTTCTACGTTCCGAAGAAGAACGTTGAGGGCTATGAGAACCCCTATCTGCTCTGCACGAAGGAGATCTATGACAAGAAGGGCAGCCTCGTCGGCACGGAGGAGCTGAAGCTCACGGGTCGCAGAGAAAACGGCGACAACTGGGTCTATACCTACACCGGCATCGCGGCCAAGGAGATGGGCAGCCTTGTCACGGCCACCGTGCACGGCACGAAGGACGGCAAGGAGTACGCCGGCAAGTCGCTGGAATACAGCGTGAAGCAATACGCCTATAACAAGCTCAAGGACGGAAAGACGGACGCCAAGTTCAAGACGATGCTGGTCGACATGCTGAATTACGGCGCGGCCGCGCAGGAATACTGGGGCTACAACCCGAAGAACCTTGTCAACGCCGAGCTGACCAACGATCAGAAGGCCTATGCCACGCCGAACGTTCCGACGCTGACCGACAATCGCGCCGTCAGCGGCACGGCCAACGGCCTGGAGCTGAAGGGCATCACCCTGCTCATGCAGGAAAAGATCGCCATCAAGTATTATTTCACGCACAAGAATTACACCGGCAAGATGAGCGACCTGACGATGAAGGTCACCTACGTCGACAGCAACGGTCAGACGCAGACGTGCGAGATCACCGGCGACAAGTTCACGACGAACGGAGACAACTACGCCGTCGTGTTCGACAAGCTGAATCCGACGCAGCTGCACACGGTCTGCACAGCCGAGGTCTTTGACAAGGACGGCAAGAAGGTCAGCCAGACCGTGACCTACAGCGCCGAGTCCTATGCCGCGCGTAAGCTGGCCGACGGAAACACCAACGAGAAATTCGCCAAGCTGCTCAGGGAAATGATGAAGTACGGCGATTCCTCTGCGAAATACTTCGGCGTTTCCACAACACAGGTGCGCACGCCGCGTCAGGCTTACGAGATCTGCTATTCCTATTCCCTGGATCAGGCGAAGAACCTCGAGGGCATCACCTCCGGCTGGCAGGTCGATAACCGCGCCGGACTCGGAAAAGTCACAAACACAAACAACGGCGTCATCAGCGACGTGAAAACGGACGAGCATTCGCGCCTGCTCCGCTATTTCAACAACGAGACGGCAGGCCGCTTCGACCTCCGCTATGCGCTGAATTATACCGGAGGCTTTGACGGCAACGTCGTGCGGCTGAGCGCCGAGGACGGCTCGGACACCTACTATCTGGAAACCAAGGGTGACGGCTTCTATATCAAGGGCAAAGACGGAAATGTCACAACAAAAATTGCGGATCGGTCGGTGATCGGCGATGATTCCTCCGTGCAGCTTCGCGTGATCGTGGACTTGGATCGCGGCGTCAGCCGAACCATTCTCAACGGCAAGGACTGCGGAACGCATCCCCTGCTCGGAAGCTCCTTCCGGCTGCTGAGCTTTGAGACCACGGATGCGGGCACCTGCACGACGGTGGTCAAGGGCGGCTATGCCGAGGCAAACTATGCGATCTTTGAGGAGTTTACGTTCCCGACGCGCGCGATCCCGTCAGATTTTACCAATGACGGTGCGCTCTCGCTCGTCGGCGAGTATCTGCGGCTTGCAGCCGGAAAGAACACCGCATGCAGCTTCGAGCCGCTGAGCAACAAGGTCTGCTTCACATTCTCGGCCAAGCCCGAGCGGAACAACCAGAACACGAGCTGGAGCCTCTGCGCCGGAGACAACGCGGTCGTGAAGCTCGAGCTGCGGGACGGCTATCTCTACGCCAACGGCCAGAAGATCATGAAGACCATGAAGCAGGGCGTGCTCACTGAGACGCAGGAGCAGCTTCAGAACAACATGTGGCATCTGATCCGCGTCGAGGCCGACGTGGCCACGCAGAAGGCGGTCATCAAGGTGCACACCAAGCAGGTCGCAACGGTTGATTTCCTGACGAGGACGAGCTATGTCGACGGTGTCCTTTTTGACAATACCGCGAGCGCAGGCTATGTCGAGCTGGATGACATCATGGTCTACAATCTGGTCGACTATGACGTCCCCGCGCCGGAGGTCGTGGATGACAAGTACAACATCGGCATCAACGTCTGCTCCCTCTGGGCGAACGCCCACCATTGGGGCTGGGCGACGATCACGCCGCACGACGACCTCAAGCCGGTTCTGGGCTACTACGACGAAAATCTGACCGAGACGGCCGACTGGGAGATCAAGTACATGACCGAGCACGGCATTGATTTCCAGGCCTTCTGCTGGTATGCCTCCAGCGGAAACGGGGCGCTCGCGCCCACCGCCAAGCATCTCAACCGCGCCTTTGTCAACGCAAAATACAGCGACAAGATGAAGTTCTGCCTGCTCTGGGAGGCGGCAAACGGCTCGTTCCCCACAACGGTGGATGCGTTCAAGAACTACTATGTGCCGTATATCATCGAGAACTATTTCACGAACCCGAGCTACATGACTATCGACAACAAGCCGGTCATCGCGATCTTCGGCGCGAGCAAGATCAAAGAGCACTATAAGAACGATGCCAAGACCGTGAAGGGCATGTTCGATTACCTGCGCGAGGAGGCCAAGAAGGTCGGCTTCGATGGCGTGATCGTGCTCGACTGCAACGGCGGCGAAACGAATATCAAGGACTTCGGCTTTGACGGCTGGTATGCCTATAACTGGGGCACGGACTACACGCTTGAGCGGGACAAGGACAAAAACCTCGAGAAGCAGGAGAAGGTCGATGCCTATGCCGTTCCGACCATCAGCGTGGGCTTCAACCATGTCGGCTGGGCGCAGGAGCGCTTCCCCTTGATGTCCGTCTCGGACTTCAAGGCGGCCAACGAATGGGTGCGCGACACCTATCTGCCAACCTATGCCAATAAGAACAAGCCCGGTGTGGATGGTAACGGTCACTGGCAGGAGAACTTCGCCATGATCTCCACCTGGAACGAATACGGCGAGGGCACCTACATCATGCCGAGCGACGGCCTGCACGGCTTCGAGTATCTCGACGCGCTGCGCGAGGTGTATTCCGGCGGCGGCGCGCATACCGACGTGAAGCCCACCGCCGAGCAGAAGGCGCTCATCACGCATAACTATCCGCAGGATATTCGCCTTCTGCGCCGAAACGGCGAGGACACCGGCCTGCAGGCCCAGAGCGTCAAGACCTATAATACGACGAACTTCTATAATTCGGTGAATGGGGTGAATGGTATGACGGCGCAGGGCAACGGCGTCTTCCATGCCACGACAGACGGTCCGTACTTCATCCTCAACGATGGGGATTTTAAGGGCAAGGACGCGTCGGAGCTGCTGCGCGTGCGCGTGAAGGCGTCCGGCATTCCGGAGGGCCAAACCATGCAGCTCTACTACGAAACGGACAAATTCAAGCGTACCGAGGCCAATTCGATCAAGCTCAAATCCACTACGGACGGGGAGCAGGAGTTTGTGTTTGCGCTTTGCTCGCGGCCGTCGTGGACCGGAAAAATGAAATCCCTGATGCTTAAACCGGTGGACAAGAACAACGTGATCTTCACGATCGAATCCGTGACCCTTGAGTACGGCGGCAATTATCCGACCGTTTCCATCAACGGCACAAAGCTCAACAACCAGATCCAGACCGAGACGCAGAACGGGGTGGACTATGTGCCCTTTGAGCCGGGCGTCAGCATGATCCATCATGCGCTTTCGCTGTATTTCGACTGGAGCTACGAGACCAAGACCCTGACGCTCTATCGCAACAAGCATTCCTATCAGTTCGTGGTCGGCAGTGATTACGCGCTGGTCGACGGAAACACGCAGGTCAAGCTTGGCGGGTCGGTCTATCAGCGAGACAACATCCCGATGCTGCCGATCGAGGGTCTGGCGAAGACGCTCGGCCTGCACTACACGAAGAGCGGCACGGACTACCGGATCTCCACGCAGGAGGCGTCGTACTTTGACAGCGAGGCGGACGGCATCTGGACGTTCAACCGCTCCGGAGACACGCGCGGCTGGACGATGGGCGCGGGCACGATGAGCTTCACGAACGACGCTCTCGTGATCGAGGGCACCAAGACCAGCCAAAACACCTACGATCCCAGACTGAGCATGGAAAATCTGAATCTGGATTGCAGCAAATACACCAAAATCGAGGTCTGCGTGAAGTGGAACATTACGGGCAGCCGCAGCTCGGACGTGATGAAGATCTACTATACGACGACTGAGGCCAAGGGGCTGAGCGAGAGCAAAACGGCGCGGATTGGCATTGGTAAAAGCTCGAACGGCGAGTTCAAGACCCTCACCTTCGACATGGCGAAAACCGGCTCGTGGAAGGGCTTTGTCACGCAGCTGCGCTTCGACCCGTTCGACGACGCCGGCACGACGGAGGTCAAGTATATCCGTTTCGTTGAGGCCAAGGAGAAAACGGTGCTCGTCGAGGACGATGCCGAGGGAACGGCACGATTTAAGCTCGAGCCTTCCTATGCGGAGATCGTAGACGAACCGGATGGAGTGGACAAAGAGGGCAACCGTTATACCGTACACAACAAGTGTTATTATGTCCACGGCAATCCGGATAATAAGGGTTGGACGACTGCAACATGCTTGAATGTGAATTTTGAAGCCGGGAAAACCTATCAGATCAGTTTTGATGTGAAGATTGCGGACAATACGAAATCCGACGGCGGCGAGATTCTGTGCAACGCCGTGTACAAAGATTCCGCCAGTGGCGACCTCGTCAATCACATTTTCTCCAATAAGAAAGTGTCGAAGAAGGACGGATGGGTGCACTACACTGCGACCTACACAGTCAAACAGATCGCTTCGGACGCAGCCGCAAATAAATTCACGATCTATTCCAACCCGAATAACGAGAAATCCGTCAATTTCTACTTTGACAATGTCAAGGTGACGGTCGTGGACAACGAGTCCAAGCAGCTGACGGCCACGAGCCTCGGTCTGACGGGCGCGGCCGCCGCCGCAGTCAGCGGACAGAGCGCGGCCTTCCTCCTGCCGACCGACGCCGAGAGAAAAAAGAGCTTTCTGAACAAGTGAGGTGCTGATGATGAAAAAGAAATATTCGAAACCCGAGCTGATTTATGAAAGCTTCACCCTCGCCGGGGCTACCATCGCGAGCTGCACGGTCAAGCAAAACGCCGCGCAGAAAGGGGAGTGCACCGTTCCGTTCGACCCGGAGGCCGACACCGGCTGGTATCTGTTCAATCCGGAGTTCGGCGCGTGCAACGTCCAGCCGCCGGCAGACCAGCTCTGCTCCTACGACATCTCCGGCGAGCAGTACAACCTGTTCACCTCCTGAGAGGTCAGAAGAAATGCGGAGGGCACGCGCCCTCCGCGGAAAGGAAAAACAATGAAGGCATTTCAGTATCCGGAAGTGAAGATCCAGATTTTTGCGCCGGTCGACATTTTGACCGACTCAACGTCGGAGCCGACCGACTCGACCGTGTGCGACGTGGAGCTTCCGATCGTCCCGCTGTAAGGAGAAAACAGGCTGCTGCGGAGTTCCGCAGCAGCCTGTTTTTGTAGGTTCTATAATAAATGTTGGGGTCAGGTGATGAGCCTGACCCCTTCGCTATCGTTCGTTTCGGGATGGCAAATCGATCCGTCAAAGATTGCCGCGTCGGGCGCAAAATTGCGCCCTCCTCGCAATGACAAATCTGATCGGTTTTGCGGGAAAACGGAGCAATTTCCGAAACGAAACGTTTGAAAGACGAGATTCGGAGCGACACCGCGCAAAAAACGACCGCATAAAATAAAAAACGTCTGTTTTCCAAACAAAAACGCCCCGTTTTGGTGTCATTGCGAGGCCGCAGCGTGGCCGTGGCAATCTTTAAGCCAAAGGTATGGCATCCCGCACCGAAGCACGGGAGCACGAAACAAGAAGAAAGCCCTATCACAAAAAACATGAGATTCGCTTCGTCGTTCAGCTTTCTCTCTCTTCCTTCCAAGGCTTTGTTTCATTCCGCGCAACCATAGTTCGTTCCGGGATGACAAATCGTTTCGTTAAAGATTGCCGCGTCGGGCGCAAAGAATGCGCCCTCCTCGCAATGACACAAAACCGGTAGGTTTTGCGAAAAAACCTACCGGTTTCTTAACCGGAATGTTTCAATCTGTTCCGCAGGGACACCGCAACGGCGCTTCTCCGGAAGCGCCGATTTACGTGGGCGCAAGCCTGCATATCCCATCCGTTGGTATATTTCACGTGCCCAAAGAGCGAATTTCACAGCGCGGCCGCGCAGGCGCGGTTCTATTTCACGGCGCGGGTGCATATCCTCTGGGAGAACGCCGAAAGGAGGAGCGCTATGCCATCAACAGGAACCTTGCTCGTCCGGGTCTACAGCTCGGCAGCGCAGCTCCCGATTCAGGGGGCATGCGTGCGCGTACTGGCGAAAACCGCAACGGGGCAGCGCGTGCTCGCTGTGCGCACGACGGACAGCAGCGGGCTGATCGAGCCTGTCACGCTGCAGGCCGAGCCGGCGGCCAACAGCCTGACACCGGGGCAGGCCGAGCCGTTTGCGTCGGTGGACGTCACCGTCGCGCATCCGTATTTCCTGCCCATTGACATTCGGGGAATCCAGATTTTCTCGGGCATCCGCAGCATTCAGGACATCATGCTCCTGCCGCTGGAGGAGCGCCCGGCCGACCCAAACGCCGCTGAGAACGTGACGATCCCGGCGCAGGAGCTTTAACCATGCAGACCGTCACACCGTACATCCCGAGACAGATCACGGTGCATCTGGGCGCGCCGGATTCCTACGCGGAGAATGTCACCGTGCCGTTCAACGAGTACGTCAAGAATGTTGCCTCGAGCGAGGTCTATCCGACGTGGGACGAGAGCGCCCTGCGCGCGAACATTCTGGCGATCAGCTCGTTCGCGCTCAACCGGGTCTACACGGAGTTTTACCGCAGCCGTGGGTATCGCTTTGACATCACGTCCTCGACGGCCATTGACCAGAAATTCATCAACGGGCGCAATATTTTCGACAACATTTCCAAGCTTGTCGACGGCCTTTACACGAGCTACATCCGCAAACGCGGCAGCATCGAGCCGCTGGCGGCGAAATACTGCAACGGCACGACCGTCACCTGCTCGGGCATGAGCCAGTGGGGCACGCAGAACCTTGCGCGGCAGGGAAAAACGGCCGGGGAGATCCTGCGGTATTATTACGGCAGCGACGTCGAGCTGGTGAATCAAGCGCCGGTGCGCGGTTATACGCCGTCCTACCCCGGCACGCCGCTGCGGCGCGGCTCGCAGGGCGCAGGCGTCGTGCAGGCGCAGGTGATGCTCGACCGCGTGGCGCGGAACTATCCGTCGATCCCGCGCGTCGACCCGATCGACGGAATCTTCGGCAGCGGGACGGAGGCGTCCGTGCGCCGCTTCCAGCAGATTTTCAATCTGACGTCCGACGGCATTGTCGGCAGGACAACGTGGTATCAGCTCGTGCGGCTTTATGTCGGCATACTGGAGCTGGCGGAGCTGGACGGGGAGGGGCAGATGTTCCTCGGAAGCAATTGGCAGGCGCCACCCAGTCTTCAGGTCGGCAGCACGGGCGTGAAGGTGCAGCAGCTGCAATATATGCTGCGTTTGATGGCCGAATATGTCAGCACGATCGAAACGGTGGAGATGGACGGTATTTTCGGCCCGAAAACCGAGGAGGCCGTTATCGCGTTCCAGCGCTTTGCGGGGCTGACGCCGGACGGGATCGTCGGCCCGGCGACCTGGGCGGCGCTCTATAGCCGCGCCGTCGGCGTTGTGGATTCGTCAAACTCGCTCTCGTCGCTGTCGGCGCAGTATCCCGGCCGCGCGGTACAGCTCGGCGACAGCGATTTTTCCTGAGAGGGGGAGGAGACTATGCTTACCGGAACGCCCGAGGCGTCGTCCGTCGCGGCGCTTCAAGCCAATCTGTCGGCTGTTCTGCCCGAGCTGCTTCTGATCGTTGACGGCATCTTCGGCCGCGAGACGCAGCAGGCCGTCCGCGTGTTTCAGGCGCGGGAGGGGCTGCCTGTCACCGGGATTGCCGATCTGCAAACATGGGAGCTGCTGAACGACCGTGCCGAGTCGGCACGTGTTTCCCAGCTGGAGGCCGAGCCGCTGCGCCTTGCGCTCCTGCCGGGGCAGATTTTGCGCACCGGCGAGAAAAACCGGCATCTGTTCCTCGTGCAGGGAATGCTAGCGGCGCTCTGCGACGCGTATGAGGACATCCCGAGCGCGCCCTCGACCGGCGTGCTCGATCAGCCGACGGCCGAGAGCATTCGCGCGATGCAGGCGCGCTACGGTCTGCCCGTGACCGGTGAGGTCGACAAGGCGACATGGCAGCTGCTGGCGCGGGACTATCGGAGCGCCGTCGGAGACGGCACGGCTACGCAGTAAAATTCGGCTGATCGCCGTAGGAGAAAAGGGAAGTGCGGGCGCTGCCCACGCTTCCCTTTTCATATGTGTCAGGATCGTTCGCTTGCTTGAAGCAACCTCCGCTGCGCAGCGCGTGCGGGCGCGTTACTCGCCGCATTTGAGCGCGAAGCTCCAGCTGTCGCGGCACATCTGCTCGAGCGTTTTCTCGGTTTTCCAGCCGAGCAGGCGCTCGGCCTTGGAGGCGTCTGCCCAGCAGCGCGCGAGATCGCCCGCGCGGCGCGGCCCGATCCGATAGGGCACATGCACGCCGGTGGCCTCCTCAAAGGTGCGGATCAGCTCGAGCACACTCGTGCCGCTGCCCGTTCCGAGGTTGATGGCCTCTGCGCCGGTGTGCGCCAGCGCATATTCGATCGCGCAGAGATGTCCCCTTGCGAGGTCAACGACATGCAGATAATCGCGCAGGCAGGTGCCGTCGGGCGTGTCATAATCGTCGCCGAAAACGGTCAGCATCGGAAGCTGTCCCGCCGCCACGCGCACGACATAGGGCATCAGATTGTTCGGGATCCCGGACGGATCGTCGCCCAGAAGGCCGGATTCATGCGCACCGATGGGGTTGAAATAGCGCAGGAGCACGGCCGAGAAATCCGGCTTCGCGGCGGCGTAATCGCGCAGGATCTGCTCGCTCATGACCTTCGTCCAGCCGTAGGGATTCGTGCAGACGTGCGCGGGCATGGTCTCCACATAGGGCACGGGATTCTCCGGGCCGTAGACCGTCGCCGAGGACGAGAAGATCAGGCGCTTGCAGCCGAATTCCTCCATGACCTCCAGCAGCGTCAGAAGAGCGTCAAGGTTGTTGCGGTAATAGCGCAGGGGCTGGCCGACGCTCTCGCCGACGGCCTTCAGGCCGGCAAAGTGGATCACGGCGCCGATCTCGTGCGCCTGAAAGACCGCGCGCAGGGCGGCGCGATCGCCGACGTCCTGCTCAAAAAAGGCCGGACGCACGCCGGTGATGTGCTCAATGCGGTCGAGCACCTCGGCGTTGGAATTGACGAGGTTATCGACGATCACAGGCTCGTAGCCTGCCTCGATCAGCTCCACGCAGGTGTGACTGCCGATGAAGCCCATGCCGCCGGCAACTAAAATCTTCATAACTGTTTTCCTCCGTTTTCCTCTGCCCACCGGAGGATCAAATCGCGGTGGGTGATGACTAAATTCAGCGCCGAAAGCTCCTCCGGCGTAAAAAATTGCAGCTGTAGGGATTCCGCGCTCGGCTTCAGCTCCGGCAGGCGCTCCAGCCTTGCGCAGAACAGGACGATGACCATGCGCCAGACCGTGCCGTCGCGATAGGCCGCGATGCGCGCGTCCTGCGTGGTGCAGACGTGGGTGAAGGCGCTCTCCGGAAGAAAGATCCCCGTCTCCTCCCGCAGCTCGCGGGCAATGCCGCGCGTTTCGCGCTCGCCGCTGCGCAGGCGGCCGCCGATCAGCCCCCATTGGCCGCAGTCCCAGCGTTTTTCCAGCAGAAGCCGCCCCTCAGCCTCCAGAAGCACGTTCGTTCCGATGTGTGTCGGGCTGTTCGGCTTCGGCGCGGCGGGGTCGTTGCAGAAATATCGGCCGATCTCCATGGCTGCCGTCCTCTCTTTGTGGATTCCGGACATCATTATATCACAAGTCAGGATTTTTGCAACAGATGATTCATGCGCATCAGAAGCGCGGCAACCTGCGCCCGGGTGGCCGACGCCTTCGGCTCGAGCCGAAGCGTGCCGTCTGACTCCCGACTGCCGCGCAGGAGGTCGGCGGCAATCGCCCAGCCGACGCCCTCGCGGGCATAGGCGCTGACGCGGCCGGCATCGGCAAAGCTGTCCGGAATCGCCGACGGATCGACGGATATGCCGCGATAGCGCGCGTAGCGCAGGAGGAGCACGGCGATCTGCTCACGAGTGACGGCGGAATCCGGCTCGAAGCGCCCGTTTCCGACGCCGTCGACGATGCCGCGCTCGGCTGCCCAGCGGACGGCCCCGGCATAGTAGCTGCGTGCGGAAACGTCCGAAAAGCGCAGGCTCTCCTGCGCGCCCGGCTGTCCCTCCATGCGCCAGAGCACCGTGACGAGCATGGCGCGGGTCATTGTGCCGTCCGGCTCAAAGAGGCCGTCTCCGCAGCCGTTGAACAGCGCGTGAGCAAGCGCGAAATCGACTGATTCGTGATACCATGCGTTGCGGTCAACATCCGTGAACGCCGCGCAGGGGTCGGGCGGCTCGGCTGCTAGCTCGGTGAACACGGCGTGAATCGTGCTGTCGGCGTGTACACTGCGGATCACATATTGCTCGGCGGGCGTCAGCTCGTCGCCGTCGACCACAAGCCGACTTAGCCTCCAGCCGTCGTCTGGCCGGATCGTGAGCACCACGCGCGCGCCCTTCTGCACGTGCTGCGTGGGTGTGATATAGCCCTTTCCCTCGTAAGAGGTCGCGATCGTATAGGTTGGAGCAGCGTAGGTGCCGCTGATATAATGCGCGCCCGGGTCGACAAAGAGCAGGCCGTCGTTTTCCTTGCCCTCCTGCTCGAGCACGCGGATGAAGCTCTCGTTGTCGACCATCGTGCTGTCCACACATTTTTGGTTCCACGACGCAAACGGTGTGTTCGAGGCGGTGGCAATGTATTCGTTGACGGAGACGCGAAGGTGCTTGTCGGCATAGCCGTCGAAAAACTTGCCGTTTTGATAGATGCAGACGCCGTCCTCGACAAGCGCCGTGACGGTCGTGCCGGAATAATAGCAGTCGATGCCGCTCATGCGCAGACCGAGGCCTCGGCCGGAGCTGATGCCCCAGCTCAGAACGGTCAGCAGGTCGGAATAGGTGAGGTCATAGACATAGAGCAGGTTGCAGAAGGGCGCGATCGTATAGACGTCGCCCTTGGTGATGTAGCGGCGGCTGCCGTCAAGCAGAAGCTCCGTCCGGATGCCGCCCTTGTTGGTGAAGGAGACCTTCGAGCCGGTGGCGCGGTTGGCCATGTCGGTCATCCAGTTGCCGCCCGTGCTGGAGAAGGGATTGTTGCCGATCTGATCGGTGCTGATGCCGACGGTGACGTAGCCGAGGCGCGTGTTCAGCTCGCCCTGCACGTTTTCCAGATAAAACCGGCTCAGCGAGAGCACGTCCGGCGCTAGCTCTGAGGCGTTGGCGGCGGTGTCGGTGAGGCGCTCCGTGACCTCTTGCAGGCTCTCGATCGCCGCGCCGCGCACGCTGACGACGCCGCTGCCGTCAAAGCACAGCTCGGCATAGGCATAGGCCGCTGCCTTCGACCAGGGCTGCATGTAGGTCACGCCGCCGGAGACACCGGTCTGACCCGTATGCGAATGCCCGCCGCAGACGAGATCGAAGGCCGTTCCGTCCGAGAGCTGCCCTGCGAGGGCGGCTGCGTCCATATGCGCCAGCAGGATAGCGGCGTCCGCGCGGCCGTCGGCCTTGAGCGCCTCGGCCGTCTGCTCCGCACGGTTCAGCTCGGCAAGAATCGTATAGGGCGCGATTTGAGAGGCCATGATCGACGAGGCATAGGTCGCAACATAGCCGACCACCGCTATGCGCACGGTGCGCGTCTGACCGGAGGGAGAGACGGCGGTTTTATTCAGAATGACGTAATCCTGCGTGAAATCCACGCGGTCGGACGTCCCGGCGTAGTAGATATTCGAGGCGAGAATGGGAATCTTGCTGTCGTGCTCCGTGCCTGCGAGCGTATAGTGCGGCATCGTGCCGTCGGAGTCGGTCGTGGCCGTGATGCCCCAGTCGAATTCGTGGTTGCCCAGCGAGACCGCGTCATATTCCATCGCGTCGAAGGCCGCGACCATCGGCTCACCGTTTTGCAGGTTCGAGACGGCGTTGCCCTGATAAATGTCGCCGCCGTCGAGCAGGACCGTGCGGGCGGCGTCGCCGCCGCGCGCGTCGTCAACCTTGTCGGCGATATAGGCCATGCGGTAAAGCGCGGTCGTCTCGCTGGCCGTGCTGGTCGTTTCGACCAAGAAGCCGTGAACGTCAGAGGTCTCAAAAACCGGAAGCGTGTAGGTCTCTGCCGCCTGCGCGCGCAGGGGAGGCAGCAGACCGAGCAGCAGCGCCAGCACGCAGAGCAGCGCGGCGAGCCGGTGGCATTGTTTCATCGAAAATCCCGTCCTCTTCTTTATTTTAATCTCTATTTTATCACGGACGGAGAAAGCCGTCAAGCCGCAGTGCGCGGAAGCGGTCGAATCCACGGAGGGGGACGCGAAAATTGGGCAAAGTGTTTGAAAAGTCAGATAGGAATTGTGCGTTTCTACAAATTCCACAAAGAGACTGGACAGAAATTAGGAAGAATGTTATACTAAACCTGTGAGCAATGGGCATCGCTCACGAAAATATGGCGGGAAGGCTGCTCTGCGCAGTCTTTCACTTTTGAAAAGGAGAGTAGTTTATGAAAAAGCTGACCCGCGTTCTCGCTGCACTGCTGGTGCTCTGCATGATCCTGTCGCTTCTGCCGACGGTTTTTGCGGAAGAGAGCAAATCCAACTTTGCATTCCTTGTGACGTCCGACCTGCACGGTCAGATCTTCGCGACGGATTATACGGTCGACGCCTCCCAAAGCGGCACCTATAAACGTGGCCTGACCCGCGTCTCTTCGTACATCAAGGAAATGAGGCAGGAATACGGCGACAATCTGTATGTTGCCGACTTGGGCGACACCATCCAAGGTGCTCCGTTGACGTATTACTATGCGTTCAACAAGCCCGATGCCGATCCTCCGGCGGTCAAGGCATTCCGTTCCATCGGCTATGACATGTGGGTTGTCGGCAACCACGAGTTCAACTACGGTCTGAACATCCTCAACCGTCAGCTTGATTATGCCACTTCCCCCAGCACGGAAACGGAAAAGCAGATGAGCGTCTGCATGGCCAACTATCTCGACGCCGCTACCAACAGCGACGAGAGCAAGGACTGGAAGACGTGGAAGGGCTATGCCCCCTACGTCATCAAGAACTTTGGCGGCGTGAAGGTTGCCGTCATCGGCTTCGGCAACCCCAATATCCCCACATGGGATATTCCCGCCAACTGGGAAGGCATCTATTTTGCCAATATCATCGACACCTATAAGCACTATGAGCCGGAAATGAAGGAAAAGGCCGACATGATCGTCGTTGTTGCCCACAGCGGCGTGAATTCCGACGAGAAATCCGACTTCATCGAGCAGCTCGTTCAGGAGACGGACTCCATCTCCTTCGCATTCTCCGGCCATGAGCATAACAACAAGGATTGGACGATCCAAAACGCCAAGGGCGAGGACGTCCATGTGCTTCAGCCGTTCACCAAGGCACGCGCCATCGCGCAGGTGAAGGTCTCCTACGACAAGACGACCGGAAAGGCCGACATTGACACCGCGTTGGTGAATATGGAGAACTACAAGCTCGACGAAGACCTCGTCAAGGTTCTCCAGCCCTATGAGGACGCAACGTGGAAGGAATACATGCTCGAGAAGATCGGCGAGGCCGACGGAGATTTTACGGCTGCCGAGCTCGGCACAAAGCCTTCTGCGTTCATGGATCTGGTCAACACCGTCCAGCTCTGGGGCGCTTATGACAACACCGGCGTGAACACGCCGGACAATCCGAAGGACGACAAGCCGGCGCAGCTCTCCATCTCCGCGCCGCTGACCTCCGGCGACAATGCGAACATCATCGACAAGGGCAACATCTACCTTGGCGATATGTTCAAGCTCTACCGCTTTGAAAACTGGTTCTATCAGATCACCATGAAGGGCGAGGAGATCCATCAGTGGCTCGAGTTTGCCGCGACGAAGATCAAGACGGACGCCTCCGGCAAGCCCTATGTCAACTCCGGCGATCTGACCTATTATGACGTCATTTACGGCGACGGCTTCTCCTATGTGATCGACTACACGAAGCCTGCGGGCAGCCGCGTCGTCTCCATGACCTATGAGGGCAAGCCCATTGCTGCCAACAAGACCTTCACCGTGGTCGTGAACAACTACCGCTATAACGGCGGCGGCCATTACATCGAATGGCTCAACAGCCACGGCTGCAATTTTGTTGCAAACGATCCCGCACGCGTGATCTACTCGACGCAGTTCGACATGATCCAGGGCGAGGACAAGGGTCAGGCCAGAAACCTCCTGACCGACTATATCCGCGCAAATGGCACGATCACCCCGACCATCACCTCCACATGGTCGCTCGCCACGGGCTACAAGACCTTCGAGATTTTTGAGACCACGGACGTGCACGGCTATCTGACGGACACCTCCAGCGGCAAACCGGAGACGTTCCAGTATCGCCTTGCGCGCATCGCGAAGATCGTCAAGGACGCCAGAGCCAATGCCGCGAACGACGGCGTGCTGCTCTTTGACGGCGGCGATATTTATCAGGGCACGCCCGTTTCCAACCTGATCTACGGCAACGCTCTGCGCGCAGCCTATGACAAGATGGGCTATGACGCCGTCGCGCTCGGCAACCATGAGTTCGACTGGGACGTCACCAAGTACGCCACGGACGCCGAGGGCACCATGCCCGCCTATGAGGTCGGCAGCTTCACCGGCGACAGCAACATTCCCGTTCTGGCCTATAACCTCTTTGACGCCGGAACGACGACGCACTCCTCCATCGTGAAGGATTATGTGATCCTCGATAAGGGCGGCGTGTCCGTCGCGGTGATCGGCTATATCCCCGACTATTCCATGGACATCATGGCCGCAAAGATCGCCCCGTACGACATCGATCCCGACCTCGACAAGCTCAATGCGAAGATCGACAGCGTGATCGCCGCGGAGAAGCCCGACGTTGTGATGGTGCTTGCGCACGCAAGCCCGGCATATCTTGCCAGAGCGCTTGACCCCAACAAGGTCGACCTCGTTTTGGGCGGCCACTCTCACACCGCGAGCTTCGGCGTAGCCGATAACGGCATTGCCTACATTCAGGGCAACTGCCAGGCCAAGGGCTATGCCAACGCCAAGCTCCAGTACAACACCGTCACCGGCGAGGCCGAGGTGCTGGCTCCCAACTATATCTCCATCACCGATAAGAGGGATGCCCTTTACGACAACGACGAAAACAAGGCCAACCTCGATCCGGACGTGCTTGCCATCAGCCATGCGGCATGGGATGCCGTCAAGGATCAGATGGAGGAGGTGCTCGGCACGGTCGACCGCAGCATCACGCGCCGCGTAAAGATCGGCAAGAGCACGAACACCATCGCGGGCAACTGGCTTGCAGGCCTGATGCTTGAGGCCACGAAGGACATGAACACCGTCGTCGCCTTCACGAACAGCGGCGGCATCCGCTGCGACCTGATGATGGAGGAGGGCGCGACCACCCGCAACATCACCGTCGGCGACATTTACACCATCTCGCCGTTCGGCAACCGCCTGCTGACCTTCGACGCAACCGGCGCAGAGCTTGCCAAAACGGTTGAAAATGCATTCAGGAACGCCAACTACGGCGACCAGTTCTCCGGCATGTTTGTCAAGTATAAGGCCACCACGGGCACGGACGGCCGCCCGGTGAGAACCGTCACCTCTATCGTGCTTGACGACGGCACCGTTGTGGACATCCACGACAACACCAAGACCTATCGCATCGCGATCAACGAATACTGCGCGACGCTGCCCGGCTCCGCCTTTGAGAAGAAGACGCCCGTGCAGGACGTCAACGAGGCGCCGATCGACAACCTCAGCGCGATCGAGGCGCTGCGCCGGATCGGCAAGGATAACGGCGGTGTGCTGCCGCTCGACCTGAACGAGCGCTGCGTCAAGGAAGAGGACGCCATTACCTATGAGCTGGTTTCGGACAGCGGGAACATGTTCAAGTACGGCCACCTTGACCTGAACGTCTCCACCGAGGAATTCCTGAAGCACTTTAACTACGGCGACATCGTCACCCTCTCCTTCAACGGAAAGAGCTACGATTTCCCGGTCTGCTCGAACTATGACGACGTCGACACGCATCAGCTCCTCATTCGCGCCGCAACGGGCAAGAAGGTTGTGACCATGGCCATCAACTACGGCCAGCTTGGCGTTGAGGCAGGCATCATCGAGCCGAACCCCGATGCAGGCACCGTTGAGGGCGCCCCGAAGTACCGCGTTAAGGACGGCGTGACCTTCCCGATCGTCGCCACCGTGACGATGAAGGAAGCCGGCGGCTATGCCGACGAGCTTTCCGTCCGCCAGCTCAACCGCACGAACAACCGCGAGGATTACCCCGAGCTGACTGACGAGCAGTTTGCAAACTTCCGCAACATCGCTACCACCGGCATGGGCGCGGGCATCCTCTACCGCTCCTCCAGCCCGATCAACCCCGAGCTGGGCAGAAACACCTATGCCGACAAGGCTGCCAAGGCAGCGGGCGTGAAGACCTTCATCAACCTTGCCGATTCCGTGACGGAGGCCAAGGGCTACGCAGGCTATGACGACAGCTACTATGTCAAGCAGAACGTTGTCTTCCTGAACCTGCCGGTCGCTTTCACGACTGATGAGTTCAAGAACGGTCTGGCCGAGGGCTTCCGCTTCGTCACCAAGAACGAGGGTCCGTATCTGGTGCACTGCACCGAGGGCAAGGACCGCGCCGGCCTGACCGCAGCCATTCTGGAATGCCTGATGGGCGCCTCTGCCGACGAGGTCGCAAACGACTACCTCACGACTTTCTGCAATTATTATAATGTGGTCGACGGCAAGCAGGTCGCGCTGACCGAGGCACAGGAGGCCTATCTGCGCAACGCGATCCTGAAGAACCTTTGCCTGATCTTCGACATGGCCGATGCCGCAAAGGCCGACCTTGCCAAGGAGGCCGAGGCCTACATGAAGGAGATCGGCCTGACCGACGCCGAAATCGCCAAGCTCCGCGAGAACCTGAGCAAGAGCACTGCGCTCCGGATCAAGACCGTCGCTCCGTCGACGACCGAGATCGACAAGTACGGCGACGTTCGCCTGAGCATCACCTCCGGCGAGCTGCTCGCAGCGGGCTTCGAATATGCCGACTATGTGACCGTTGAGTTCCTCGACCAGAAGCTGACCCTGCCCGTCATTCCGGAATACCGTTATGTCGGCGCAAGAGAAGCCGGTCTCGTCGCGTGGAAGGATGCCTCCAAGCCCGTCGAGCTGGAGATCTTCAACGGAAGCTTCGCCGCAGGCTACGGCCTTGCGACCAAGACGACCAATCCCGACAAGTCCTATGTCTGGAACGCAAACGAGGGCGTGACCTTCCCGGTGGAGATCACCATCACGCTGGCACAGAAGGGCGGCTATAAGGATCAGTACGAGGTCTATGACCTTGTCCGCACGAACAACCGCGAGGACTACAAGGATCTGACCGACGAGCAGTTTGCAAACTTCCGCATGGTCGGCACGACCGGCATGGGCTACGGTGTGCTCTATCGCTCCTCCAGCCCGATCAACCCCGCCATCGGCAGAAACACCTATGCCGACGCTGCGGCAAAGGCGCACGGCGTGAAGACCATCATGAACCTGGCGGATAATCAGGCTAAGGCGGAGGCCTATGCGGGCTACGCCGACACCTACTACTCCAAGCAGAACGTGGCCTTCCTCGGCATCGGCGTTGACTTCCTGAGCGAGACGAACCGCACCGGTCTGGCAGAGGGTCTGCGCTACTTCGCAACGCACGACGGCCCGTACCTCGTGCACTGCAACGAGGGTCAGGATCGCGCGGGCTTCACCTCCGCGCTGCTCGAGTGCCTGATGGGCGCCTCGCTCGACGAGGTCAAGACGGATTACGCCGTGACCTACATGAACTACTACGGCGTCAAGGTCGGCACGACCCAGTACGCGACCATTTCCAACAACATCGTCAAGAATCTCAAGACGATCTTCGGCGTCGAGACGCTCGAGGGCGCGGATCTTGCGAAGCTCGCGGAAACCTATATCAAGGGTCTCGGCCTGACCGACGAGGAGATCGCAAAGCTCCGCACGAATCTGGCAGGCAAGAGCCAGTTCCATGACGTCACGGAGAAGGATTGGTTCTACGATTATGTTGTGGAGCTGACTGCTCGCGGCGTGGTCAACGGCGTCAGCCCGACCGAATTCGAGCCGAACGAGAACCTGACCCGTGCGCACCTGGTCACGATGGTCTACCGTCTGGCCGGTGAGCCGACCGTCGAGGCAACTACCTCCAAGTTCACCGACGTCAAGGAGAACAGCTACTACTTCAAGGCGACTGTCTGGGCAGAGCAGAACGGCATCATCAACGGCACGTCCGAGACGACCTTTGAGCCGGATGCGTTCGTGACGCGCGAGCAGATGGTCACCATCCTCTATCGCTTCTCCGGCGATAAGGGCAGCTACGAGGATAAGCTCGATGGCTACAAGGACGCCGCCGACATTTACCACTATGCGAAGAACGCCGTCGGCTGGGCGACCGAGAAGGGCGTCGTCGCCGGTTACCCGGACGGCACCTTCCAGCCGAAGGGAAACGCGACCCGCGCCGAGGCGGCAAAGGTTCTCGTGATCTTCGCAAAGCTCACCAACAGATAACGCACCAAATCGTTTCGCACAAGTCATAAACGAGGGCGCTGCTTCGGCAGCGCCCTCTTGCGCGGTCAGCAGCCAAGCAAATTGCACAGTATGCACAAAATATAAATGTATTAATTGAATAAAATGCCGAATATTACAAAAATGCTGGACAATCCGTGCATTGCTTGTTATACTGTACGTGCGAGCAGCCCTCTGCCCGCACCAAAAAATGAGCCGATTCCGTGCATTCGGGATCGCAGAGAAGGAGAGTTGTTTATGAAAATGCGCAACCGTTTGCTTTCTCTTGTGCTGGTGCTCTGCCTGATATTCTCCCTGCTTCCGTCCGTGCTTGCAGGGGATGTCGACAAGCTCGGCGCAGGGAAGACCGTCATTCTGCACTCAAACGACGTGCACGGCGAGGTTCTGGGATATTCCTATATGGCCGCGCTCAAGGCAAAGCTTGAAAAGGCCGGCGCCGACGTCATTCTGGCCGACGCGGGCGATTTCAGCCAAGGCGACACGTCCGTCTCACTGAGCAAGGGCGCGAATGCTGTGGAGCTGATGAACCTGACCGGCTATGACGTGGTCGGCCTCGGCAACCACGAGTTTGACTATGGCTATCCGCAGCTTCAGGAAAACATGAAGAAGGCAAAATTCGCGGTTCTCTGCTCCAATGTGCTTGATGCGGAGAACAAGCCCATCTTCGAGGCAAACAAGATCATCGAAAAGGGCGGTGTCAAGATCGGCTTCTTCGGTCTGGAGACGCCCGAGACGCAGACAAAGACCAATCCTGCGCTCATCAAGGGTCTGACCTTCCTGACCGATTCGACCGAGACGACCATTTGGCAGAACGCGCAGGCGCAGGTCGACGCGCTCAAGGCAGCCGGCGCAGACGTGGTTGTCTGCCTTGCTCACCTCGGCGTGGACGAATCCTCCGTTCCGTATCGCTCCTATGACCTGTATGAAAAGGTCACCGGGCTGGATTTCATCATTGACGGCCACTCCCACACCGTGATGGAGAAGGGCGAGAAGGATGAGCCCATCCAGTCCACCGGCACGAAGTTTGCCAACATCGGCGTGATCGTGGTCGATAATGCCACGAAGAAGATCTCTGAAAACTACCTCGTTGCCACCGGCGAGGGCGGCTTCAGCGAGCAGGACGAGACGGTCAAGGCCGCCGCGCAGAAGATCATCGACGACATTAAGGCTGAGTACGGTCAGAAGTTCGCGACCTCCGAGGTTGAGCTGAACGGCGCTAAGGAGCCGGGCAACCGCACCGAGGAGACCAACAACGGCGACCTCATCACCGACGCAATGGTCTGGTACCTCACCGAGAAGAATCCCGGCTCCATCACCGAGACCCCCGCAGAGAACATCCTTGCCATCACGAACGGCGGCGGCATCCGCGCGGCCGTGAAGGCCGGTGATGTGACCAAGAACGACATCTTTACGGTTCTGCCCTTCGGCAACACCGTTGCGGTCGTCTATGTCACCGGCGCGGAGCTGCTCGAGGCGCTGGAGGCCTCGACCTTCTGCACGCCGATCTCGCTGGGCGGCTTCCCGCAGGTTTCCGGCATCAAGTTCACCGTCGACGGCGATAAGCTCTATGACAAGAACAAGGAGACCTATCCCGGCTCGACCTACTACGGCCCGGCCTCCATCAACCGCGTGACCATCGACGAGATCAATGGCAAGCCGTTTGACGAGAAGGCTAAGTATGCCGTGATCACCAACAACTTTGTTGCCGCAGGCGGCGACACCTACTATGCCTTCAGCGCCGCGTCGGCTCAGTTTGACACCGGCTATACGCTCGATTCCGTCGTTATCGACTACATCACCGAGAAGCTCGGCGGTGTCATTTCGGAGAAGGACTACGGCGCGCCCAAGGGTCGCATCACCGTTAACTACACCAATCCCGACACCACCAAGATCACCATCGGCGGTCTGGATGCCGAAATTTGGATGACCAAATACGGCAACGTCTATACGGACTGCAAGGCGACCGTTTTCTTTGAGAGAATGGGCTACACCTGGGGCGATATCGTCACCGTGAAGTTCCTCGACAAGGAGCTGGAGCTGCCGGTCGTTCCGACCTATCACTATGTCGACTCCGGCAAGCCCGCCATCATCATCAACAAGGATGAGAAGGGTATGCCCACCGGCTATCTGTCCATGGCAATCAACATGGGCAACTTCGCCACCACCTACGGCATCGCCGAAAAGCACACCAACGAGGACAAGACCTGGTACTGGACGGCAATGGAGGGCGTGACCTTCCCGGTCGAGGTCACCTTCGAGATGAAGGAAAAGGGCGGCTACATGGCCGAATACCTGCTCCATGACCTCACGCGCACCAACAACCGCGAGGATTACAAGGATCTGACCGACGAGCAGTTTGCAAACTTCCGCAACATCGCAACCACCGGCATGGGCAAGAACGTGCTCTATCGCTCCTCCAGCCCGATCAACCCTGAGCTGGGGCGCAACACCTATGCCGACAAGGCCGCCGAGAAGGCCGGCGTCAAGACCTTCATGAACCTTGCGGACGATGCCGAGAAGGCCGCACAGTATGAGGGCTATGCCGACAGCTACTACTCCAAGCAGAACATCGTGTTCCTTAACCTCGGCGTGGACTTCAGCGAGAAGACCTTTAAGGACGGCTTGGCCGACGGCTTCCGTTATATGACCAAGCACGAAGGCCCGTACCTCGTGCATTGCACCGAGGGCAAGGACCGCGCGGGTTATGTCTCGGCGCTGCTCGAGTGCTTCATGGGCGCGACCTATGACGAGGTCGTCGAGGACTACATGAAGACCTACGTCAATTACTACGGCGTGGAGAAGGGCACCGAGAAGTATGACGCGATTGCCAACTCCAACATCATCAAGAGCCTGAAGAAGGCATTCGGCGTGGACGACCTGTCCAAGGCGAACCTTGTGGCCTGCGCAACGGCCTATATGAAGGAGATCGGCCTGACCGACGCCGAGATCGCGAAGCTGCACGAGAACCTCGGCTGGAAGAACCCGTTCGGCGACGTTGCCGAGGACGCGTGGTACAGAGACTATGTCATGGAGGCCTACTATTCCGGCATCATCAACGGCGTCAGCCCGACCGAGTTCGAGCCGGAGGAGAACCTGACCCGTGCACACCTGATCACCATGGTCTATCGCATGGCCGGTGAGCCGACCGTCGAGGCCACGACAACGAAGTTCACCGACGTCAAGGAGAACTCCTATTACTACAAGGCGACCCTTTGGGCAGAGCAGGAGGGCATCGTCAACGGCACGACCGAGACGACCTTTGAGCCGGACGAGAACGTCACCCGTGAACAGCTGGTCACCATCCTCTTCCGCTATACCAAGATCGACGGCGATTTTGCCGCAAGAGCTGATATTTTCAAGGACGTCGCTGACATCTACGGCTATGCGAAGAACGCTGTGGGTTGGGCGGTTCAGAATTCCATCGTGGACGGCTACCCGGACGGCACCTTCATGCCGAAGGGCAACGCCACCCGCGCAGAGGCCACCAAGATCCTTGCGATCATGGCGATGCTCGTGAAATAAAGGACCTTTCTATAAGGGCGCTGCTTCGGCAGCGCCCTTCACAGACTGTCAAAAAAGTCCGGAACCGTCAAAATCAGGCAACAAATAAGAAACGTTTTACGGAATCCGAAGATTGAATTTTGCGTTCCGTATTTTCGATCAGCCTACCGATTCTGTCATTGCGAGGAGGGCGCATTTTTTGCGCCCGACGCGGCAATCTTTAACGATGCGATTTGTCATTCCGTAACGAAA
>URCY01000007.1 GCA_900546415.1 uncultured Eubacteriales bacterium | reverse complement strand
AAAAGAAGACATAGCATGCAGACTCTGGTAGAATGAAGTTACCACACACCATTCTGAATGGAGACAGCAAACTATGTCCGAGACGAGAAAATTGTACAGCTAAACGAGAAAGTAATCAAGGCCAAATCAAGGAATTGGTCCGCGTCAGCACGGACAGGGCAAGATAGAAGCACTTTGTCCTTGATAATTGCTTTCGCGCGCTTTATAATGGATAAAGCAAACAATTGCACAAGGAGATGGAAGCATGAAAAAGCACCACACAAAGCAAATGGCATTCGTAGCAGTATTGCTAGCGACACTTACGCTTATCGGCGGCTGCGGCAACCAGGAGCCATCAGACACCGCCACCGAATCGGCACCATATACAGAGGTAACGACCACGGGAGCCGCGTCAGCAGCGGAGACGCCAGTTGTACTAACTGAGACACAGAAAATTGAAAAAATTCTGACTGACCGAATCACCGAGCAATATACCATGACACAGATAGATAGAATCACAATTAACGATGATTTGGGAACAGAAGCGGATGGTGATTACATCGCACTCGTCTATCTGACTTGGGACCAAAAGAACACAGGAAAAACATCCAAGAAAATGCTCGAGATGTATTCGTCTGATCTCGCAGCCACACTAGGCGAGCAGAACAGTTCCGTCAATGAAATCGCAATTTTCTGGACTGTACCGTATTTAAATGATACAGCCAAGTGCAGCTATCAGCGAAATGGGGATGGCTTCGTCGAAATGGACATGGCATGGGGCAAAGCATTTCAATAATCAGCATGTCATAATGCATGTAAGCCTTCATCAGGTGCGCTGAATTTCCAGTGCACCTGATCCATATTTATCACTATTCAGTTATCTCCTACTCAGCACGCAATGGCAAAGCAGTGCGCACCCAAGTGTTATCAAGATAAAAGATGCGCCGCGAGGCCACGACGAGGCAACAAAAAGCGCCGCAGACAGTTTGTCTGCGGCGCTTTGGCAGGGGAAGAAGGCTTCGAACCCTCGGCCTACGGTTTTGGAGACCGTCGCTCTACCAACTGAGCTATTCCCCTATATGAACAAAAAATGGTGGGCCTTCAGGGACTTGAACCCGGGACCGACCGGTTATGAGCCGGTTGCTCTAACCAACTGAGCTAAAGGCCCGTATCTCTCAAGCGAGAATATTATACTACTTTCCCGCTCAATTGTCAACACAAACTTTTCCAGTCTTCGATATTTTTTGTCAAGCGCACCGATCCTACGCCGGGACGCTTGCTCAGCATCGCGTATTGGGGTATCGACGCTCCCGAACCGGTCGAGACGTCGCCGCCCAGAAGCCGAAACGGATGTGTTCCTTTTTCTATGCGTCTCAGGATAGACAGGAATGCGGTACGCGTTCACCTTTCGCAACACAAGTCCAGATACTGCCCCTGTCGCTCCGGCGCACGGCAGCGCCGGAACGTTGATACCGCCGATAAAGACGAGGAAGATCGCATATAGTCAAAGCATGTTCCCTGCATCCCATCAAGCGCCATAACCGAACCAGCCCCAGACATGCTAGAACTGGAGTTCCCCGGCCAGGATCACGGAGAGCGCCATTTCGAGCACAAAGCACACACCAAAGCTCACAACGCTGATCAGAAGGATCGTGCGGCGGCGGTGTCAATGTGTTGGGAAAGAAATTCAGAGATCTCCTATCCGCAGCAGTCAAGCTTTTGCAGCAGCGACGGTATACGCAGACCCAACACACCTTTTCGATCAAATGCTCATTGTTCGGTTCCTTTTATCTGTCGTACTTTCACGACTTTGTTCAATTCAGCAGCTTCAAAAAATCAGCCGGGGTTTTTAAGGAACCTTGGTGCTTCTTTTCACGTCCATATGCACCGGAGAGATTGGCAATCGTAAGAAGACGACTGCAGCGCAGATCGAAATAGCTTGTTACATAACTATTTGACCACGCCATGGAACGGTACGGATTTGAAGTTTCTAACTTTTCAGCCTTCAACTCTCCTGAGAACCATACTCTACCGATCCTTTTTGATACAAAATATATTTTACATATATTATTGTAAAATGTTTTGATTACACGCTAAAATAATCATTTTTATCAATATTCCTCGAACTAAAAATATATTTTTTTAAACTCTACTCTCAGTAGAGTCGACTTTACTCACAGTAGAGAGGGCAAACGCTTAGTAGGTTGAAACTTTTGAGGGGATTTGCTATAATCCGGATCGTAAAAAATGCAGGCGAAACACGTCTTATGACGAAATCGGGCCGTTATGAAGCCTGTGACGGGCGCTTTGACTCCCCGGCACAGGCTCGCGGTTTTGAAGCATCGGACGCGCTTCATGCGCAGCTCGCGGTGCTTTATCATAAATATGTATCGATCAAATGCAGAAAGCGAGGCAATCTCATGACCAGAATTTTCACGGACACCTCCGCCAACCTTCCGCTTGAGTTGGTTCAAAAATACAAGCTGACGGTGCTCCCCTTCTCCTATACTGTCGGAGATCAGGAATTCACGCCGGAGGATTCGGCCGAGTTCAACGGCAAGGCTTTTTATGATGCCATGCGCAGCGGTGCAGATGTCAAAACCGCAATGATCCCGCTCGGCACCTTTATGGACGGCTTTCGCGCCGCGCTGGAGGCCGGTGATGATGTGCTCTATATCGGTATGTCCGGCGGCGTCAGCGGCACAAATCAGGCGGCAATGCTCGCTGCAAATGAGCTGACCGAGGATTTTCCGAAGCAGCAGATCGCCGTGATCGACACCTATGCAGCTTCACTTGGCGAGGGTCTGCTTGTGCTGGAGGCTGCGAAGCTGCTTGAGGAGGGTGTCGCTCTGCGCGAGATCGTCAAGACGATTGCAAAGAACCGCAACACCATGTGTCAGTATTTCACGGTCGACGACCTCGAATATCTCAAGCGCGGCGGACGCATCAGCCGCGTTGCAAGCGTCGTCGGCACGGTGTTCAAGATTAAGCCTCTGCTCACCGGCAATTCCGAGGGAAAGATCATTCTCTGCGGCAAGTGCCGCGGCAGAAAGCAGTCTCTGCTCACGCTGGCGGAGCGTTATGATGAGCTTGTGGCAGACCGCAGCGGCACGGTCGGCATTGCCCATGCCGACGCCCCTGAGGACGCCGCATTTCTGGAGGACGAGCTGCGGAAGCGCGGCTTTACCGGCGAATGCATCACGGTCTACTATGAGCCGGTCACGGGCGCGCATGTCGGTCCGGGAACGGTCGCGCTGTTCTATCCGGGCACGCATAAATAAGGTCAGCAAGGATACCGACAGCCGCAGGCGGAGTTCCGTCTGCGGCTGTTTGTGTTGTTTTGCTGTCTGTGTTTACTTCAGGTTGTTCTCGTAAGCCTCGATCATCTTCTTGACCATCTGACCGCCGACGGAACCGGCCTCGCGGGAGCTGAGGTCACCGTTGTAACCGTTCTTCAGATTGACGCCGACTTCGTTGGCAGCTTCCATCTTGAACTTATCCATCGCACTGCGCGCTTCCGGAATGTTGATCTGGTTGTTGCTCTTCATGTTTTTTCACTCCTTTTTTGTTTCGGAAATCACTGACTGACTTCCTCGGTGCTAGTATGAGCGCTTCGGATCAAAATATCATTGTCAATTTATTGAAACATACAGGCCGATCCCGTCGATCGCGCGGAAGCCGACGGAATCGGCCGTGTACGCTTCGTCGACGAACGCCTCTGCGCGTCTTGACCGCCCGTTTCTTTCCAACGAACCCATTCTGCCGCATAAAACGGGATTTATACGCACTTGGTCGACCTTCAGCGCATTAGCCGGAAGTGGTCTACAGGCTTTTAAAACGTCAGGATCGCATATTCTGCCGCGGAATATGAACAAACTGTGAACAGTTTTCGCTACTTTTGTGAATTTTAGCACTCTCCTATTGACAG
Source organism: uncultured Eubacteriales bacterium (assembly GCA_900546415.1). Classification (GTDB taxonomy): domain Bacteria; phylum Bacillota; class Clostridia; order Oscillospirales; family Oscillospiraceae; genus JAZOXB01. The sequence continues at coordinate 46,796 of URCY01000007.1, read as the reverse complement.
TGCTAAAAAACGTGGTATACTGAAGCTGTTCTTGAGGGAGAGAAAAAATCCCCGGAACGTAAAACAAAAACTACAACAGAAGCACGCCAAGGCGTTCGGAATTCTTCCCCACCGAGGCAAAATTGAAATGGAGGTATGACTTATGTTGCCTAGCATTTTTGGTGAAAATCTGTTCGATGATTTCTTTAACGATCCGTTTGCAATGATGATGCCGCAGGGCCGCGATCCTCTTTACGGAAAGCATGCCAAGAACCTGATGAAGACCGATGTCCGCGAGACGGAAGGCTCTTATGAGCTGGACATCGACCTGCCGGGCTTCAAGAAGGACGAAGTGAAGCTGGAGCTGAAGGACGGTTATCTGTCCATTCAGGCCGTCAAGGGTCTGGACAAGGACGAAAAGGACAAGAAGGGCAAATACATCCGTCAGGAGCGTTACGCCGGCGCTTGCAGCCGCAGCTTCTATGTCGGCGAGGGGATCCGCCCCGAGAACGTCAGCGCCAAGTTTGAAAACGGTATTCTTCAGATCTCGCTGCCGAAGGCAGATCAGAAGAAGCTGCCCGAGACCACAAGCATCGCGATCGAATAATCGAATAAAAGCAGCGATCCCCCGGAGCACTTCAACAGAATTGCTCCGGGGGATTTTTTATTGCCGTCCGGCAATGTTCTGGATATACCGCATGAGGATCGCGGCGACCTGCGCGCGGGTCGCGTCTCCCTGCGGGAGCAGCCATCCGTCCGAGCCGTTCACGATCTGCTCCGCGACCGCCCACGCCAGCGCCTCACGCGCATAGCTGCTGACGGAGAATGCGTCCGGGAACGCGCTCAAGCTGCCGCGTTCGGCGGAAGCCGTGCCCTTTTTCTGCGCATAGCGGAAGAGGATCGTCGCAATCTGTTCGCGCGTCACATTTCCGTCCGGCTCAAATTTTCCGCCGCCGACACCGCCGACGATACCGTTCTCTGCTGCCCATGCGACCGCAGCGGTGTACCACTGTCCGTCCGGCACATCGGAAAAGCGGTTCGTCCCCGCCTCCGGCGCACCCTCATATCGCCAGAGCACCGTGACCAGCATGGCGCGGGTCATGCTCTCCTCCGGCTTGAAGCGCTTATCGCCGACGCCGTTCATCAGTCCCTGTTCAACCGCATACGCGACCACACCGGCGTACCACGCCTTGGGCGAGACGTCGCGGAAGCCGGTCTGCGCGCTGTAATCCGGCGGCTCGACCGTACCGTCCTGCGAAACAAAGAGGTCGATCTGCGCGGAGAAGCCGCAGGCCGTGACGGTGACGGTCTGAAGGCCGAGCTTGCCGGGTTCAAAGCCCGTGCAGAATTCCTGCATGAGCGGCAGATAGCAGGTGCCGCAGCCGCATTCCAGAGCAAGTGTCAGACGTGCCTCGTCGATGCTTTTGCAGGCGACGGACACAGCGGCGCTGCCTGCAAGGTGCATGGAGCGGTACGTGCAGTCAAAACCCGTGTAAAAAAGCTGCACCCAGTAGTTTCCGTATGCCCCGGACGCATGGTAAGCGTGGCCGACGCCCATATGCGCAAAGTCGGCCGAGAGAATGTTCCTGCGATGGCCGGGGCTGTTCATCCAGCCCTGCACCGCAGTGGCAGGCGTCGGGTATCCGGCTGCAATATTCTCGCCCAAGTCGGAATAGCTGCGGCCGGCGAGCACCGAAAAACAATCCGAGCCATCCGGGCGCGTATGCGAGAACAGCACGGCGATCTCGTCGGCACGGGTATCGCAGGCCTCCTGCAAAAACGGCGTGGAGCTGACCGGGGCGAGGCCGCAGCGCAGACGTTCGCGGTTCGTCAGCAGCAGCACGTCCCACTCCTGCGCAGTCAGCAGCGCCTCCTGCGGTGCGGCCGCCGACACCGGCGCAATCACGCCGATCAGAAGCACCGCACACAGCAAAAGTGCAAAAATTCGTTTCATTATTGTTCCCTCCTTATCGGGTCTTGCCGATCCATTATAACGAATTTTTGCGGACGATTCAAGAGAAAAATCCCGCCGCACCGCGCAGAACACCACGCGGCAATCTGTCGCTCACCTTATATAAATATGCTCTCGATTTTCTGATTGCAGAATTGCCTTCGCAATTTTGCGGATGAGGTCTCCCGATTTGCTGAGATACTGGGAAGCTCTGAATCGATCGGCAATGAGGTCTCCAGTTTGTTTTTTCAAATGAAAAAACGCTCCAAAGTCTTTCGACCTTGGAGCATTTTGGAGCTGCTATCCAGATTCGAACTGGAGTCCCGGCTCCATGAAATCACGGATTTCATGGAGGCCTCAAGACCTCGATTCAAATTTAAAAATTGCCTTCGCAATTTTGCGGATGAGGTCTCCAGTTTGTTTTTATAAATGAAAAACGCTCCAAAGCCTTTCGACCTTGGAGCATTTTGGAGCTGCTATCCAGATTCGAACTGGAGACCTCATCCTTACCAAGGATGCGCTCTACCTGCTGAGCTATAGCAGCATTTCCCAGACAGCTCTGATATTATAGCAAGGATCGTGCGATTTGTCAACCGCTATTTTTCATTTTTTCGTTATTTTTTCGAAAGCGCCCGAATCGGGTCGAATGGAAAATTATTTTGAAAAAAAAGGAACACAAATCATAGAAAATCGTCTATAATAAAAGAGACAGGATCGGCGCGGCGTTCGCAGCGCTGTTTCACGGATGCCGCCCTTGCGGGAACGGCAGATCATGCGCACATCGGAGGAGATCATGGACGATTACAGAGGAAGCCGCGCAGACGGCTCGCAGTACTATGAGGAATACCGTCCGGGAACATACCGGCAGGCATCGGGCGCACGAAAAAAGCCGCCGCGCCGCAAAAGGCAGAAGCGCGGCAAACCGGTCTGGCCGTGGGTGCTGCTCGTCGTGCTGGCGCTCTTAGCAGTCGGCATCGCCTCGATGGGGTGGCAGGTGCAGATCACGCTCGACGGCGGCGACAGGATCGACGCCGAATACGGCGAGCCCTTTGAGGATCCGGGCGTCAAGGCGCGCCTGAGCTGTTCCCTGTTTCCAAAGGGACTGTTCTCCGTCAGGGTCAAGACCGAGGGCACGGTCAGCACGGACGCGCTGGGGCAAAGCGAGCTGACCTATCGCGCGCGGTTTCTCTGGATGCACGCCGAAAAGACGCGTGCGATCGACGTGATTGACACGACGCCGCCGGTCATCACGCTCAAGAGCGACCCGGAGCACCGGACGCTCTCGAACCATCCCTATGAGGAAGAGGGCTACACGGCGTTCGACCGCTATGACGGCGATCTGACCGACAAGGTCACAAGCGAGGAGCGCGACGGTCACGTCTATTACAGCGTGACCGACTCCTCCGGCAACACCGGCACGGCCGTGCGCGAAATTCAGTATTACGACCCGAATCCCCCGGAGCTGACGCTCAAGGGCGGAGACGTCTTCCAGCTCGCGGTCGGCTCGGAATACCAAGAGCCGGGCTATGAGGCCGTCGACGACTGCGACGGCGACATCACCGACCGCGTTCAGGTGGAAGGCACGGTCGACTCGTCGACCGTGGGCGAATACACGCTGACCTACACGGTCGCCGACAGCTTCGGCAATCCGGCCTCGGCCACACGCACGGTCAAGGTCGTGCCCCAGACCGAAACGATTGACCCGGGCGATAAGGTGATCTACCTGACCTTTGACGACGGTCCGAGCCAATACACCGCCCAGCTGCTCGATGTGCTCGACAAATACGGCGTCAAGGCGACGTTCTTCGTGGTCAACACGGGCTACACCGATCTGATCGCCGACGAATACAAGCGCGGGCACACCGTGGCCGTCCACACCGCCTGCCACGACTACGACACGGTCTACGCCAGCGAGGACGCTTATTTTGCCGACTTCGCCAAGATGCAGCAGATCATTGCCGACAAGACCGGCGGCTATGAGACGACGATGTTCCGCTTCCCCGGCGGCAGCTCAAACACCGTCAGCCGCTTTAATCCCGGCATCATGACGCGCCTGACGCAGGACGCCACGGCACGCGGCCTGCAATACTACGACTGGAATGTCTCAAGCGGCGACGCCGGCGAGACGACAAGCACCGATCAGGTCTATCAGAACGTGATCGACGGATGCAGCAGCCACAACGTCTCGATCGTTTTGCAGCACGACATCAAGGGCTTCAGCGTGGCGGCCGTCGAGCGGATCATTCAGTGGGGTCTGGCAAACGGCTATACCTTCCTGCCCCTGACGCCCACCAGCCCCAAGGCGCACCACGGGATCAACAACTGAGGGAACCTCTGAATAAATCGTCTGCGGCGCTCAGCGGGTCTTTTGCCCCAAATTTTCGGTTTGAAAATCTTGAAATACACAAAGTATTCCTGCGATTTCCAAACCTCAATTTGGAACAAAATCCCTCGCTGACCACTCTTGCGATTTAATCAGAGGTTCCTGAGAAAAAATTGCCCCCGGAACGGTTCTCCGTTCCGGGGGTTCCTGCTTATCAGGGATCAATATCGCGCTTCGGTCGGCATCGCTTGGCGAGGGGGTTCGCGGCAAGCGACGCCGAATTTGGCACGTGCTTACGTCAGGCTGCTTTTTTTCTGCCATTTCACGGTCGCGTAGAACACGATGGAAATGACGGCTGCAATGCTCCAGCCGATCGGCCAAGCGAGCCAGATGCCCATCGTGCCGAGCATCGTGTGGGAGAGCACCTCGGCCAGCGCAACGCGCAGCACAAGATCGGTAAAGGTCGCGATCATGAAGCGCCTCATCAGGCCCGCGCCGCGCAGGATGCCGTCGGAGACGAGCTTCGCGGCGACGACAAAATAGAACGGCGCGACCACGCGCAGGAACATCACGCCGGTGTCCATCGCAGTACCGGTCGGGCTGTCGAGGAAGATGTGTACGAGCGTGCGCCCGGCAAACGTATAGGCCAGAACCAGCGGCACGCAAAGGATCCAGACCAGCTTCAGACCGGCCCAGAAGCCCGCCTTGATGCGGTCATACTTTTCCGCGCCCAGATTCTGCGCCGTGAAGTTCGAAATGCCGTTGCCCAGCGTGGTCAGCGAGGTGATGACCATGTTATTGAGCTTCACCGAGGCGGAATAACCGGCCATGACAGAAGCTCCGAAGCCGTTGATGACGCTCTGGATCACGATGTTGCCGACGGAGATGAAGCTCTGCTGCAAAATGCTCGGAACGGCGATCACGGCGAAGCGACCGCAATGCTTCCAAGAGAAGATCTTGATCTTACCCTCGGTCTTGATCTTGTTGAAGCGGCGGAACACCACGACGAGCGCGAGCACGCAGCTGATGCCCTGGCACAGGAAGGTCGCCCACGCCACGCCGTCAACGCCCATGCCGAACGCGGTCACGAACAGGATGTCCACGCCGATGTTGGAGAGCGACGAGCACGCAAGGAAGATGAACGGCGTCTTGGAATCGCCAAGGGCAGAGAAGATGCCGGTCGCCACGTTATAGAGGAACACGAACGGCAGGCCGAGGATGTAAATATCCAGATACAGCTTGGAGTCGGCGAAGACCTCGTCCGGCGTTTTGATGAGCCGCAGCATCGAGCCGCAGCAGGTAATGCCGATCACCATCAGCGCCGCACAGATCACGCTGCTGGCGATCAGCGCTGTTGCGACGGCGCTCTTGAGGTCTTTATATTCCTTCGCGCCGAAGAGCTGCGCGGCCAGAACCGAGCAGCCGATGTTGCAGCCGAAGGCGAAGGCGATGAAGATCAGCGTGATCTCATAGCTGTTGCCGACGGCGGCCAAGGCGTTATCGCCGATGAATTTACCGGCGACAAAGCTGTCGGCGATGTTATAGAGCTGTTGAAAGATGATGCTGCCGAATAGCGGCAGGCAGAATTGGCAGAGCACACGCGAGGGCTTGCCAACGGTCAAATCACGATTCATTTGCAGGCTTCCTCCGCTTTCTTTCCCGGGAAGGACATCAAAACCGCTGTGTAAGACAGCATCGCACCCAGTGCGTCCGGGATCAGCAGCAAGTTCACGCCGTCGATGCAGCGTGCGACCACGCCGAGCACAAACCCGACGCCCATCGTCAGCGCCACGAGGCGCGCGTAGGAGCGGTTGATCTTGCCCTTGATCGTCAGGCAGACCAGAACCAGCATCGCTGCGTCGAGCGAAATGACCATCAGTAATTCAAATAGCTTTTCCATGTTAGCCGTTCTCCCTCTCTTTCTCCAGCGCGGCCTTGATGAGCGCGACTGCGCCGTCCACGCCGTAGCGGCTTGAGGAGAGCATCAGGTCATAGCTCTCCGGTTCGCCCCAAGCGGTGTCGGAATAAAAATCAAAATGCAGCTTTCTCATGCGGTCGACGCGCTTGGCACGGTGGCGCGCAGCCCGTTCGTCCAGACCGTTCCGCTCGGCAACGCGCGCAATGCGGTCGTCCGTGTCGGCATAGATGAACACGGAGAGCACCGGATAGCCCTCCTCGCGCAGGATCGACGAGGCGCAGCGCCCAACGATCACGCAGTCCTCGCGTTCGGCAAGCTCCAGAATGGTGCGCCGCTCGGCCTCAAAAATGCGCTGCTCCTCGGAATAAAAGGTCTTTTGCAGCGCGGCGCTGTCGGCCAGCCAGTTGCCGGAGACCATCGCGCCCAAGCCGATTGGGCGCTCGTCGCTCTGCTCGACTGTTTCGACCGGAAGCCCCAGTTCCTTTGCCGTCTGGCGCACAAGCAGCTTGTCGTAGCAGACAACGCCCAGCTCCGCGGCCAGCTTTTCGCTGATCTCGCGGCCGCCGCTGCCGTACTGACGACCGATGCAGATGATCGTATGTTTCATTTTACGTCTTTCCTCTTTTCTTTTTTGATTGACATTCAAAAGCACTACTGTTATAATCCAAATAAGGCCATATGTAAAATCTTATTTTCACATTGTATCCATATCAAATCGGTATAGAAAAGGACGGCCGCGTATGAATATCAGCTACGACCACTATAAAATTTTTTATTACGTTGCGCGATACGGGAGCATTACGCGCGCGGCAGCGCTGCTGCTGAACAGTCAGCCGAACCTGACACGCGCGATCAAAACGCTCGAGAGCGCGCTCGACTGCCGTCTTTTTGTGCGCAGCACACGCGGCGTGCACCTCACGCCCGAGGGCGAACGGCTCTATGCGCACATCCGGATCGCTTTTGAACAGATCGAGGCCGGGGAGGACGAGATCGCGCGCTGCCGCAAGCTCGAGAGCGGCACGCTGTCCGTCGCGGCCAGCGAGGTTGCGCTGCACTGCGTGCTGCTGCCCGTTTTGAAGGAATACCGCTCGCTGCATCCGAATATTCACCTTAAGATCAGCAACCATTCCACCCCGCAGGCACTCGACGCCATTCAGAGCGGCATCGCCGACCTCGCGATGGTCACAACACCGACCGTCCCCTCCGAGCTGACGGAGGAGCTGACCGTGCAGCGTTTTCACGAGGTCGCGGTCTGCGACGCGGATTTTCCGCACCTGCCGACGAAGGCCGTCGGGTTTGCTGAGCTGCTGCGCTATCCGCTGATCGCGCTCGGCGCACAGACGAAGTCTTACGAGTTATATTCGCAATTTTTTGCGGCTCTCGGGCTGCAATTTCAGCCCGAGACGGAGGCCGCGACGGCCGACCAGATTCTGCCGATGGCCAAGGCCGGGCTGGGGATCGGCTTTGTGCCGGAAAAATTCCTCGCCGGGGTCAGCGGGATTCGCGTGATCCGCACCGAGCAGCCACTGCCCGAGCGCGAAATTCGCATCGTGTTCCGAAAAAATCAGCCCCTCAGCATTGCTGCCAAGGAGCTGCTTCGGCTCGTGCACCTTCAGGCGCAGAGAAATGTGAGCACGGCCGAGGCTGTGCAATGATCTACAGTCGGTGGGGGGTATGCGCGCGTATGGTATAAGCCCTTACGGCCGCATGATGCAGCGCCCCAAAAGGGTCGTCATGACGGTGCTTCTGTGAAAACGTTGCAATTTCGGAATTTTGTCGTTTTCTGTTCCCTTGCTTCGCCACGGGATTCCGTATTGAAAACATTAAGTCGCTCCGCGGCCTCGCAATGACAAAATCGATCGGTTCGGTGAGAAAGATCAACGACCAAAAAATCCCGGCGGGACGCCGCAGACAAACGCAGCGTCCCGCCGGGACTTTTTCCGGTTTCGACCCATGGCAAGATCGCACACCCGCATCCGAACCTGATACCATACCCGTTTCCCATGCAGCCAGCTCAGAAACGGCGTCCTCGCGGCACACGGCCCGATCCGCTTAATGCTGCTCGGTTCCCCGCCTGACATGGTTCACGGGAGGTCGTTGCGCGAGACCGATTCCTCAACACCGCTTACACGGACAGACAGCACAGCACAGGCCCTCGTGCGGGAATTCATTCCTGCTATAGCGGATTGCAGGTCACAGGGCACCGCTATCTCCCCAACTAGTGCGACCTTGCCACGGGTCGAAACCCGGATGACCGGACGAATTCTCCGATTCAATTGTTGACCCGGCGCAGCCGGGACGAAAATTCAGCTTACTGATCCAGCTCGGCCAGCTTGTCGTCGATGTAGTCCGCAAGCGCACCGATGGTGGTGATGTCGGTCTCGCCCTCCAGGTCGAAATCGACGCCCAGCTCCTCTTCCATATCCATCATCATCTCGACCATGTCCAGAGAATCAAGATGCAGGCTGTCAAAGGTGGTATCGCGGGACATTTCCTCGACGGGAATGTCAAGCTGCTCTGAAAGATAGGTTCTGATTCTGTCGTACATATGTTTCTCTTCCCCCACTTTTGGAAATTGCTTCCGAAAAAAGTTCTACAACTATGATACAGGTTTTTCTGCCAATGTCAAGAGGAAATTCATATGATTCAGACATTTTGCGCAAATTGCACAGAATGCTCAGTTTAAAAAATCCTTCAAAACCTTCGAGCGGGACGGATGACGCAGCTTGCGGAGCGCCTTTGCCTCAATTTGACGGATCCGTTCGCGCGTGACATTGAATTCCTCACCGACCTCCTCGAGCGTGTGCATTTTGCCGTCGGTCAGTCCGTAGCGCAGGCAGAGCACTTTTTCCTCGCGGGGCGTGAGGGTCTTGAGCACGCCGGCAAGCTGCTCGCGCAGCAGTGCATAGGCCGCCGCGTCGGCCGGTTCATAGGCCTCGTCATCGGGAATAAAATCGCCCAGATGGCTGTCGTCCTCCTCGCCGACCGGGGTTTCCAGCGAGATCGGATCCTGCGAGACACGCATGACCTCCTCGACCTTTTCCAGCGGCAGATGCAGCCTGTGGGCGATCTCACCGGCCGTCGGGTCGCGGCCGAGCTCCTGCAAAAGCTCGTGGTTGGCGCGCGCGACGCGGTTGATCGTCTCGACCATATGCACCGGGATGCGGATGGTGCGGGCGTGATCGGCAATCGCACGGGAGATCGACTGGCGGATCCACCACGTGGCATAGGTGGAAAATTTATAGCCCTTCGTGTGGTCGAACTTGCCGACGGCCTTGATGAGGCCGAGGTTTCCCTCCTGGATCAGGTCAAGGAAGGGCAGGCCGCGCCCGACATAGCGCTTCGCAATGGAGACGACCAGCCGCAGATTGGCCTCGATCATCTTGTCATAGGCCTGCTCGTCGCCCTCGGCCAGTCTGGAGGCAAGCTCCTGCTCCTGCTCAGGCGTCAAAAGCGGAATTTTCCCGATCTCCTTGAGGTACATACGCACGGGGTCATTCACGCTCATCGTCTCGGAAATTTCCTCCGTATCGAGCAGCTTCTCCTCCTCGACAAGGCTCAGATCCTCGGCACTGGGCGCAAGCTCCTCCGGCTTTTGCAGCAGCTCAACGACGTCGCTGACGTCAAGCTCGATCCCGGCGGCCTCAAGGGCGTCGTAGATCATATCGGTCTGCTTCTCGTCGGCGTCGATCTCCTCGAGCGCGTCGATCAGCTCGGCGGAGGCCAGCTTTTTCTCTTTTTTGCCCTTCTCCAACAGCTGTTGGAGCTTTTCATGCAGCTTGCCGTTCTCTTCCGACTGTTCGATCGACTTGATTTCTTCCATGTTATGTACCTCCATAACCTTTTTTCCTACGCAGCTCCTCCTGCATCCGCAGAAGCGAGGCCGCATCGACCGTATTCCGTTTGGCGCGTTCCTCGCGCACGATCCGCAGGCAGTCGTCCATCGCCTGCTCGGAGACCGGCGCATCCGGCTTTTGCAGCACAGACGTCAAATGCGCCATTTCCGCAGGCGAGAGCACGTCGCTCAGCGCACCCGGCGTGACGGACAGGTCGCGTCTCCAGCGATCGAGCAGCGCGTCGAACGCACGCCCGAACATCGGCACGGAGAGCTCCGCTCCCGTCAGACCGGCAGCGCGGTCGAACAGCGCCGGCTCGCGCAGCACCATGCGCAGAATATCCTCCTCGGCAACGGCCGAGCGCAGATTATCATAGCGGATTTCGCGGCTCTTCGGCTGCCGCATGGCGGCGATCTCCATATCCTGCCGCTCCTGCGCCTTTTTCTGCTTCGCGGTGCGCTTTTTGAAGGCCTTGGCGACCTCGAGCTTCATGACATCGGTCGTCAGCCCGGCCATTTCCGCCGCCCTCGTCGCATAGATTTCCCGCTCGACGGGCGTTGTATAACTGGAAATGAGTTCCGCCGCCGCCTTCGCGAATTCAACCTTCTGCTCGTCGACCGTGAGGTCATACTGCATTTGCAGCGAGCGCAGCCGGTATTCGGCCTGATTTTCGCACTCCTGAAGCAGCAGCCTGAAGCGGTCGGCTCCGTATTTTTTCAAAAATTCATCGGGGTCCTTTGCCCCGCGCATCCGCAGAATTTTCACGCGCAGACCGGTTCTTTCCAGCATCGGGATCGCCCGCTGCGTCGCGTTCTGCCCGGCCGCGTCGCCGTCATAGGTCAGAACGACCTCGTTCGTGTATTTCGAGAGCAGGTCGGCGTGCTCCTGCGTCAGGGATGTGCCCAGAGAGGCCACGGCGCAGTCGAAGCCGTACTGGTGCAGCGCAATCGCGTCCATGTAGCCCTCGGTCAGGATGATGAAGCCCGCCTTGCTCTTTTTGACGACATTCATGGCAAAAAGGTTCCGCCGTTTGTTGAAGATGATCGTCTCGGGCGAATTCAGATATTTCGGCGTCGAATCGTCCATCACGCGGCCGCCGAAGCCGATCACATTGCCGCGCACATCGATGATCGGGAACATCAGGCGGTTGCGGAATCGGTCGTAAAACGTGCCCTTGTCCTTTTTCTCCAGCACCAGGCCGGCCTCGAGCAGCTCGGATTTTTCATAGCCGCGCGCTGTCATGGCCTGGATCAGGCTGTCCCACGCGTTTGGCGCATATCCAAGGCCGAAGCGCGTGATCGTCCCGGACGAGAGGCCGCGCCGCTGCGCATATTCGCGCGCCTTCTGCGCCTGCGGCGTTTTGAGCTGCTCATGGAAGAAGCGCGCGGCCGCCTTGCAAAGCGCCCAAAGGCGTTCTTTTTTCTTGTACTGCGAGCGCTCGGCGTCGTCCTCCGGCACCTCCAGCCCGGCGCGCTTCGCCAAAAAGCGCACCGCATCCGGATAACTGAGGTTTTCGATCTCCATGATGAAGTTGACCACGCCGCCGCCCTTATGGCAGCCGAAGCAATAGAAGATCCCCTTGTCCGGGGCGACGGAGAAGGACGGCGTCTTTTCGCCGTGGAAGGGGCACAAACCGAACAGGTTGCTGCCGCGCCGCGTCAGCGCGACATACTGCCCCACGACGTCCTCGATCGGATTGCGGTTATTCAGCTCGTCCAGAAACGCCGGTGAAAACGGCATGGGCTCCCCTCCTCTCCGGCCGTCAGCCCCGCACCTGCCATGCCAGCGGGATGAACAGCTCGTCGTATTTGTACATCGCGTATTTGTCGGTCATCCCGGCAATGTAATCGCAGACCGTGCGCTCCATGCCGTCGAAGCTGAGCTGCGGCTGGAAATCCGCCGGGAGCGCCTCCGGGTGCTTGATATAATAGGTGTAAAGCTCCTGCAAAATATGCCGCGCCTTGACCTCCTCGCCCTTGGCGACGGGATTTTTATAGACACGCTCGAACATAAAATCGCGCAGCGCCTCCATCGTTGTGTCGACCTCGGGATCCATGCCCAGCTCGCCGGTTTGCAGCGTGTGCATGACCATGTTGGTCACGAGGGAATTGATGCGGTCGCGGTGGGTGGCGCCGAGCACGTCCGCGATCTCGCGCGGGATGTCGGAATCGGTCAGGATCCCGGCGCGCATGGCGTCATCGATGTCGTGGTTGATATAGGCGATCTGGTCGGACTTGCGGACGATCTGCCCCTCAAGCGTCTCCGGCAGACGGCTGTGGCGGCTATGGCCAAGGATGCCCATGCGCACCTCGTAGGTCAGGTTCAGCCCCTGCCCGTCCTTTTCGAGGATGTCCACCACACGCAGAGACTGCTCGTTGTGGCGGAAGGGTCTGCCCGTCACCTCGCTGAGCGCGACCTCCCCGGCATGGCCGAAGGGCGTGTGCCCCAGATCGTGGCCGAAAGCAATCGCCTCGGCCAAATCCTCGTTCAGCCGCAGGGCGCGCGTGATCGTCCGCGCGATGCGCGCGACCTCGAGCGTGTGCGTCATGCGGGTGCGGTAGTGGTCGCCCTCCGGCTGCAAAAAGACCTGCGTCTTGTGCATCAGACGGCGGAAGGATTTGCTGTGCAGGATGCGGTCGGAATCGCGCTGATAACAGGTGCGCATATCATTCTCCGTCGGCGCCTCGGCGCGGGGTCTGCCCTTGGTCTCGTCGGCAAACTGCGCTTTTTCGCTCAAAAACTGATGCTCGCGCCGTTCAAGCTCTTCGCGGATCGTCATGAGGGATCGTCCTTCCGTATGAGATTTGTTAGGGAACCTCTGATTAAATCGCAAGAGTGGTCAGCGAGGGATTTTGTTCCAAATTGAGGTTTGGAAATCGCAGGAATCCTTTACGTATTTCAAGATTTTCAAAGCGATAAGTTGGGGCAAAAGGCCCGCTGAGCGCCGCAGACGATTGATTCAGAGGTTCCTTAGGGTTCAGGCTTCCTGCCCGACCGGGAAGGCGCGGTATTCGTCCTCGCCCGGCAGCCCCTCGATTGTTCCCGACGAGAGGTCGAAAATGCGGCTCAGGAACGGCTCGGCCTGCTTTTTGGGCAAAAGCAGCTCGAGCGTGACCTCCGCGCCGAAATCGGTCTGGTCGATCACGCCGCCGAAGGCCGGGATCTCCAGCTTGACGCGCTCATACCAGCTGTAGGGGCACGGCAGGAGCACGCGCGTCCAGACCTGCTTGATCGAGCGTCCGGCGGCATCGAGGCCGAGCTTCGCGCTGTGCGCATAGGCGCGCACCAGACCGCCCGCGCCGAGAAGTGTGCCGCCGAAATAGCGCGTGACCACGCAGAGAATGTTGAACATCCCCTCGCGCTGCAAAACCTGCAAAACCGGCATACCGGCCGTTCCGCCCGGCTCGCCGTCGTCGGAGAAGCGCGTCGCGCCGTCGCGGATGATATAGGCATAAACGTTATGCGTCGCGTCCCAATAGGTCTCGCGCATCTGCTTCAGCCGCGCCAGCGCCTCCTCCTCCGTGTTGACCAAAAAGATGTGGGAAAGGAAGCGTGAGCGCTTTTCGACGAATTCCGCCTCGGCGTCCTTCGTCGGAACGAGATATTCCGTCATTCGCCCTTCCTCTCAAACTGCTGATAGCGGCGGTAAAGCTCGTCCTTACAGGTCAGTTGAACCACGATCCCCTCCGCCGTGTATTCCACGTTATGTACCTGCGCCTGCTGATGCAGCACGTCCAGCGCGCCGCCCTGCGCATACGGCAGCAGCAGCGTGACCTCGTGCAGCTCGCCGAGCAGCGTCTCCTCGATGCGCGTGAGCAGCTCGTCCATCCCGACGCCGCTGCGGGCACAGATGGGGATGTTCCGCTCGCCGATCGGATAGTCGCTGATGTCATCGAGCAGATCGGCCTTGTTGTAGCAGCGCAGAACCGGCACGCCGGGCTTGGCCAGCTGCTCGATCAGGCGGTCGACCACAGCAATGTGCTCCTCGCGCTGCGGATCGGAGGCGTCGATCACGTGCAGCAGCAGGTCGGCATATTGCAGCTCCTCGAGCGTGGCCTTGAAAGCCTCGACGAGGTGATGCGGCAGCTTCGCAATGAAGCCGACCGTATCCGACAGCAGCACCTCAAGATGATCCGACACGCGCAGGCGGCGCGTGGTCGTGTCCAGCGTGTCAAACAGGCGGTCATTGGCGGGGATGCCCGCGCCCGTGAGCTGATTCAGAAGGGTCGACTTGCCCGCGTTGGTATAGCCGACCAGCGCCACAACCGGCACGGCGTTTTTCATGCGGCGCTCACGCTGCACGCCGCGCACCTTGCGGACCTCGGCCAGCTCGGTCTTGAGCCGGTCGATGCGCTCGCGGATATGCCGTCGGTCGGTCTCGAGCTTCGTCTCGCCGGGGCCGCGCGTGCCGATGCCGCCGCCGAGCCGCGACATGGACTTGCCCATGCCGGAGAGCTTCGGCAGCAGGTATTGATACTGCGCCAGCTCGACCTGCAAACGCCCCTCGGCCGTCTTGGCGCGCTGGGCAAAAATGTCGAGGATCAGGGCGCTGCGGTCGAGCACGGTCGCGTCCGTCAGCTCCTCGAGCGCCCGGATCTGCGACGGCGAGAGGTCGTTGTCGAACACGACCAGATTCGCGCCGGTGTTCTCCAGCAGCTCGCGCACCTCCTGCGCCTTGCCCTCGCCGATGAAGCTGTGCGGGTCGGGCGTTTTGCGGTTTTGCAGCACCTTGGCTGTGCATTCGCCGCCCGCCGTCTCCAGCAGCGCCTCCAGCTCGTCGAGGGATTCCTCGGTAGCGGTCTCCTCCGGGCGGAAGCAATCCGCATTCAGCCCGACCAGAACCGCCTTTTCTATCGTCACTCGTTCGTTCAAATTCATAAATATCTCCAGTCCTGCGTCGACGAAAATCGACAGATAATGAAAAAAGTCCGCACCGATGCGGTGCGAACTTTACTCATTACTTCAGACCGAACTTCTTGTTGAAACGGTCAACACGTCCACCGGTGTCAACCAGCTTCTGCTTGCCGGTATAGAAAGGGTGGCACTTGGAGCAAATTTCAACCTTGATGTCCTTTTTGGTGGAGCCGGTCTCAATAATCTCGCCGCACGCGCATCTGATTGTAGTCTGTTCGTACTTCGGATGGATACCTTCCTTCATTGCTTTCACCTCTTTCTTATAGTCGTCGTCGGGGATTTAGTAGTCCCTTTGTATTCAATCGCCCAGATATAGTACCACACTTTCTTTCAGATTGCAAGCGTTTTTTTCAAAACATTCCGAAAAAGTTTCATTTTTCGCCGCAGGACGGCGCGTCGGCCGGTCGAAACAGACGGTGCTGCCGTTCTTGGTTGACATAATATTCCTCATTTGTGCTGAACAGGCCGAAAAGATCGTCGGCGCGGCGTTCCAGCTCCGCATAGGGACAGGCAGGCGCGCGCTCACCGGCGTGCAGCAGCGGCGCGCCGTTCTTCCTTGCCCTGCGCAGCACGGCCTGCCCCCGTTCGTTAGCTGCGAGCACACGGATATAGGGCGCCTGCGCGCGCAGCAGCCCCTCGTCGATGCCGAGGTAGGCGCACAGCAGCATCCGCATCAGGCGTGTACGCGGGTAGCGCTTGGTCTTGGCGGCCTCGACGATCCCCTCGAGCGTCTCCTCCGTCCGGCAGGCGCGCAGCAGCCGCCGCCAAAGCCCCTCCGAGCCAAAGGGCAGCGCCTCGAACGCCGCGTCGGGCATTCCGCGCAGACGCGCCAGCCACGCCCGCTCCCCCGCTGCAGCCGTGAAGCGCGGCGCACCGGCGAAACACGCCAGCGCGGCCTCGGGGACGCAACCGTCCCAGCGCTCCTGCGTGCGCAGGAAGGACGCCGACGGCGCGTTCGGGTCTGTTCCGACGTGATAATCCCCGTCGCGGCGGATGAGCATCGGCTCGATCGCGCTTCCCCGCCGCAGCAGCGCCTTGCAGTATTCCACGGCCAAAATGTCGTTCGGCGCGGTCAGGGGCGGCGTCTCCTCCCCGTTCAGGCGGCGCACGGCCAGCTCGCGCGCACGCGGGAAGCTCACGCCTGTGGTAAGCTCCTGCCGAAGCGCGGCCGAAAAAGCGTCCGAAAGCAGCAGACGCGCCGTGGAAAGCACGCGCTCGGCGCTGCCCGTCTCGCTGCCGAAGCAGAGCGCGTCGACGCAGCCGAGCCGCTCGAGTACCTCCACGCCGCCGTCGGCAAAGCCCTCGGCCGACCGCAGCGCATAGGTCACGGGCAGCTCCAGCACCAGATCCGCGCCGCAGAGCGCCGCCGCCCGCGCGCGCGTCCACTTGTCGCAGATCGCCGGTTCGCCGCGCTGCACATAGTTCCCGCTCATCACGCAGACGGTCGTGCCGACCTCCGCCATACGGCGCAGCTGCCGCGCGTGGCCGTTGTGAAACGGGTTATATTCGCAAATGACCGCAACGGTTTTCATGAATTCTCGCCTCTTTCCGAAAAAAGCACTTGCCAGCGGCAAGGAATTGAGATAGAATAGACATTGTATGTATGTATCCTATCACAGAATTTGAAAAAAGCAAATCAAAAACGTAACAGGAGTGAAATCAAGATGAAAATTCTGGTTATCAACGCAGGCAGCTCGTCGCTGAAGTATCAGCTCATGGATCCGGACACCGGCGAGATCTCCGCGAAGGGTCTTTGCGAGCGCATTTACATCGACGGCCGCCTCACGCACAAGAACCTCGTCAAGGGCACGAAGGTCGAGCGCGAAATCCCCATGCCCAGCCACGCCGAGGCGATCGACGCCGTGCTGTCGATCCTGGTCGATCCGGAATACGGCGTGATCCGCTCCGTCGACGAGATCGAGGCCGTCGGCCATCGCGTGCTCCACGGCGGCGACAGGTTCATTGCCTCCTGCATCATCGACGAGGCCTGCAAGCAGGCCATTCGCGACTGCATCCCCCTCGGGCCTCTGCATAACCCGGCCAATCTGATGGGCATCGAGGCCTGCGAGAAGGCCATGCCCGGCAAGCCGCAGGTCGCCGTGTTCGACACCGCGTTCCACATGACCATGCCCCCGAAGGCCTATCGCTACGCCATCCCCACCAAGTATTACGAAGAAGATCATCTGCGCCGCTACGGCTTCCACGGCACCTCGCACCGCTTCGTCTCCAAGCGTGCCATTGAGCTGATGGGCAAGCCCGCAAGCGAGCTGAAGATTGTCGTCTGCCACCTCGGCAACGGCTCTTCCCTCTCCGCCGTCGCCGACGGCAAGTGTCAGGACACCTCCATGGGTCTGTCCCCGTTGGCCGGCGTCCCCATGGGCACGCGCTCCGGCGACATTGACACCTGCGTTGCGCAGTTCATTATGAATAAGTATCACATGAGCGCCGACGAGTGCCTGACCATGCTGAACAAAAAGTCCGGCGTGCTGGCGCTGTCGAACGGCTGCTCCTCCGACTTCCGCGATCTTGAGGCGGGCGCGGCCAAGGGCGACAAGGCCTGCCGTCTGGCGCTGGACAAGTTCTGCTATGAGGTCAAGAAGTACGTCGGCGCGTATGCCGCGGCGCTGGGCGGTCTGGACTGCCTCGTGTTCACGGCCGGTGTCGGCGAGAACGGCCCGGCGACCCGCGCGTCGGTCTGCGAGGGTCTGGAATTCATGGGCGTCAAGCTCGATCCCGCGCGCAATCAGGTGCGCGGCGAGGAGGCTCTGATCTCCGCCGACGATTCCCGCGTGAAGGTCTGGGTCATCCCGACCAACGAGGAGCTGATGATCGCGCAGGACACCGCCGAGCTTTGCAAGTAAGAAGGGACGCGCCATGACGGTATCCGAACGCCTTTTAAAATATGTATCCTTCGACACGCAGTCCGACGAATCGAGCGAGACCTGCCCCTCCACGGATAAGCAGAAGCGGCTCGGCGCAGAGCTGGTCGAGGAAATGCTCGCCATGGGCATCGTCGACGCGCAGATGGACGCCGACGGCTATGTCTACGGCACCGTTCCCGGCGCGCAGGGTGCGCCCGTGATCGGTCTGATCGCGCATATGGACACCTCGCCCGACTGCTCCGGCAAGGACGTCAAGCCGCGCACCGTGCTCTACGAGGGCGGCGACATCGTGCTCAACGAGGCGCGCGGGATCGTCCTGTCCGACCGCGATTTTCCGAAGCTCAAGCGCAGCGTCGGCAAGCATCTGATCGTCACCGACGGCACGACGCTGCTCGGCGCAGACGACAAGGCCGGCATCGCCGAGATCCTGACCGCCGCCGGGGAGCTGATGGCCGAGGGCAAGCCCCACGCCACCCTGCGCATCGGCTTCACGCCCGACGAGGAGATCGGCCGCGGCGCGGATCGCTTCGACCTTGAGCGCTTCGGCGCGGACTTTGCCTTCACCGTCGACGGCGGCACGCTGGGCGAGCTGGAATACGAAAATTTCAACGCCGCCTCCGCCGTGGTCACCGTGCACGGGCGCAACGTCCATCCCGGCGACGCGAAAAACACGATGATCAATTCCCAGAACATCGCCATGGAGTTTCACGGGATGCTGCCCGTGCAGCAGCGCCCGGAATTCACCGAGGGCTACGAGGGCTTCAGCCACCTCTGCGAAATGCACGGCGAGGTGGAGCTGACGACGCTGGAATATATCATCCGCGACCATGACCGCGCCAAATTCGAGCAGAAAAAGGCGCTGTTCACGGACATTGCGGCCTTCCTGAACCGGAAATACGGCGCCGGGACGGTCGAGGTGCAGCTCAGGGACAGCTACTACAACATGCGCGAGAAGATCGAGCCGTGCATGTACGTCGTAGACGCGATGAAGCAGGCCATGCTCGACGAGGGCATCACGCCGAACGTCGTGCCCATCCGCGGCGGCACGGACGGCGCGCGCCTGTCCTACGAGGGGCTGCCCTGCCCGAACCTGTTCACGGGTGGCGAGAATTACCACGGCCGTTTTGAGTATATCCCGGTCGAGGATATGGAGAGCGCCGTGCGCATCCTCAAGCGCCTGCTGACGAACGCAGCAAAATAAACGGTAAAAAAGCCCGCCGTCGAGCCGATTCACTCGGTTCGACGGCGGGTTTTTGCTTTGCCCATAGGGCACGGCTTCGCAGTGAAATTCGGCCTTCGGCCGAGTGAAACGGATCGGCATCGGGTTCAGGTGTTCGGGTCTGCTTTTTCATTCCCGATGTAAAGCTCCTCGGCGGTATGCAGCGCGGCGCGCAGTCTGGCCGCCCACGGAACGGCGGCGGGGATCTTTTCCAGCGGGTCGATGACCTCGTCGACCGCCGCGCACAGAATTGCGTACATTTTTTGATAAATTTCCATATCGCATCTCCTAAATCTGACCAATATCGCGGTCAATATTTTTCATCAGTATATCATAAAATATGATTGTTTGCAACCAATACTGGTCAAAAAGGGAGAGTCATTATGGAGCAAAAGCTACGGCGCGACCGGAATATGGGCGACAACCTGCGACGTCTGCGCAGCGAACAGGGGCTTTCGCAGGAAAAGCTGTGCGCCGCCTTGCAGCTTCGCGGGTGCGACATCGGCCGCACGACCTACGCCAAATATGAATCCGGCGAATTGAACATTCGCGTCAGCGTGCTGATCGAGCTGAAAAAGCTTTACCGATGCTCCTACGATGCATTTTTTGAAAATCTGGAATGAAACGGGACTGTGGCCGACCGGCCGCAGCTCCGTTTTTTCTTTGCCCTCACGCAAAATTGTCTATAGCGCCCCGTGCTGCCGTGCTTCGCTGCGGGATGCCATACCTAAAGCTTTAAGATTGCCACGGCCGCGTCGCGGCCTCGCAATGACAAGGCTGGTGGGTTTTACTTGAAAAAAGAACGTTGTTTCGGATTGAAATCGACTGCATACGACTATAAACATTCGTTTTTCAAGCAAAAACGTTCCAAATTTATGTCATTGCGAGGAGGGCACGATTTCGCGCCCGACGCGGCAATCTTTAACGGAACGACGCGGCATCCCGGAACGAAATACGGAAAACCGAAATGAAACAGAATCCAAAATGAAGCGAGAAAAAACAGCACGGACAGCATAATCCGCCTCGCGGTTCCCATTTTAGACGTCATTTCTCGCTTCGCACTCCCGTGCCTCGCTGCGGGACACCATGCCTACAACTTTCAGATTGCCACGGCCGCGTCGCGGCCTCGCAATGACAAGGCTGGTGGGTTTTTTGGTTCTATGGCACGGTTTTCAGAACGAAAAGTTTGAAATCCGTCGCAGAGCGACTCCGCAACGGCGCTTCTCCGAAAGCGCCATTTCACGCGGGCGCAAGTCCGCATTTCACATGCGAAGCATATTGCACTTGCTGGAAGAGCAAATTTCACTGCGAAGCCTCTCCCGTGCTTCGCCGCTCGCATTCTGCACGAAACTATGCGCGAATTTTAGTACATTTTGCCGGTTGGTGTCATAATTCGGGGCATTGGGCGCGTTTTGTCAGTTTTCATGCGGCCTTTTTTCTGCTAAACTGAGCGCAAAGCCTGTTGAAGGAGGAATTTTCTATGCACTCCGTCGTCCCCATGCGGATCGCGAAGATCAGCCACGTTGTGCTTTCGCTGCTGCTGTTCGCGATCGGGATCGTGCTCGTTGTGAAGCCGACGCTGTCCGTCACCTTTCTTGAAAAATTCTGCGGCGTGTTTCTGATCCTGTTCGGCGCGTCGAAAATTGTCGGCTATCTTTCCAAGGATCTTTATCGGCTTGCATTTGAATACGATTTCGTCTTCGGCTTTATCATCGCGGGGATCGGTCTGATCTTCCTGATCCGTCCCGACTCGCTTCTGATGCCCGTCTGCATCCCACTTGGGATCGTGATCTTCGGCGACGGCGTCATCAAAATTCAGGTCGCGCGGCACGCTAAGCGCTTCGGCATCAGCGCGTGGTGGGCGATCTTTGCGCTGGCGGTCTTGGCCGTGATCGGCGGGATGTTCCTCGCGATCTATCCGTTGGAGGACGAATTCCTGCTGGCGACGATCCTCGGCGTGATTCTGATGATTGAAAGCGTGCTGAGCGCCGTGACCGTGCTGACCTCGGTGAAAATTCAGTCCTATGCCGAGCCGGGTTACCTCAAAAAGCACCGCAAGGACCTCGAATAACCTGTTCAAAAACGGCAATCCTGCCGCCACGGAAGCGCTCGCGCTCCGAATACAAAGAAAGAAGGATTTTTTACTATGAATGCAAACGATGTGAAGGCAAAGATCAAGGATATGCTCTGCGAGCGCCTCGGCATTGAGCCGGAGGCTCTGGAATATGACACCACTCTGTTCGGCGAAGGCATCGGTCTGGATTCGATCGACTCGCTGGAGATCATCTCGGCCATCGACGAGGAATACGGCGTGGAAATGACCGGCGTCGGCAAGGAGCATTTCAAGAACATCGACGCACTGGCAGCCTACGTTCTGGCGCACAAAGAGGGCTGAGCCGGAATGACGAGCAACAAGAACCGCTGCGTCATCACCGGTCTGGGCGTTGTCAGCGCAATCGGCGGGAACGTCTCGGAATGCTGGGACAGCATCCTTGCCGCGCGCTCCGGCATCGACCACACGCATTCGGTCGACACCGAGCGCTGCTATGCCGACTACGCCGCCGAGGTCAAAAATCTGGAGGACGTGCCTGAGCTGGATCGCTCCTCCGTGCTCTGCCTGAAGGCCGCGAGAGAGGCGCTTGCCGACGCGAAGCTCGCCGATTTCGGCGGCAGTCAACGCGCAAGCGTCATCATGGGCAGCTGCGTCGGCGGCGGCCGCAGCATCGAGCACTACTATAAAAACGGCAAGCCGCACGGGGATGCGCTCAAGATGCCGATCTCGGCGATCGCCAACCACGTTGCGGAGACCTGCCATGCGGGCGGCGTCGTGACCAACGTCGCCAACGCCTGCGCGGCCGGCACGATCAGCATTGCCTACGCCTCCGATCTCATCCGCGCCGGGCGCGCGGACGTGGTCGTTGCGGGCGGCGCGGACGCGTTCTCGTCCGTGCCCTATTCCGGCTTCCTGTCGCTCCATGCGCTCGACGAAAGTTCCTGCTCCCCGTTCAATCATTCCCACGGCATCACGCTCGGCGAGGGCGCCGGTGCGGTCATTGTGGAATCCTATGAGCACGCCGTTGCGCGCGGCGCGCATATCTATTGCGAGGTGCTCGGCGCAGGCGTCAGCAGCGACGCGCACCACATCACCGCTCCGCGCCCCGACGGCGCGGGGCAGATGAGCGCTCTGCGCAGCGCCATCGAGCATTCCGGTCTGACCCCGGCCGACATCGACTACGTCAACGCGCACGGCACGGGCACGGCCAAAAACGACGAGGCCGAATTCCTCTCGCTGCACACGATCTTCGACGGGCAGAACGACGCGCTCTGCGTCAGCTCGACGAAGGCCATGACCGGTCACTGCCTCGGCGCGGCCGGCGCGGTGGAGTCCGTCTTTGCCATCAAGGCGCTCGTTGAGAACGTCGTCCCGCCCACGCTGGGCTATTCCGAGGAGGATCTTCCGCTGCTGGCCGAAAAGGCCGGAAGCATGAATTTCTGCCCGAACGTGCCGCAGCGGAAGGCGCTGCGCGCCGTGATGGACAACTCCTTCGCCTTCGGCGGCAACAACGCCAGCGTCGTTTTCAGCAAGGACGCGGGCAACGTCCCCGATGCGCCGGAGCGTCCCGACATCGTGCTCACCGGTATCGGCATCGTCTCGCCGGTCGGCAACGGCAAGGACGCCTATCTCGCCGCCTGCCGCGACGAGCGGCAGCTTGAGGGCGCAGCAGGGCATTCCGCCGTCGGCGCAGAGGATTATGCCGCGCACGACCTCAAAATGGCATTTTACCGCAAGCTCGACCACCTCAGCCAGCTTCAGGCCGTCTCCGGCATGGACGCGCTGAAGGACGCGGGCTACGAAGTGACGGACGAGAACGCCGAGCAGATCGGCCTGATCGTCGGCACGTCCGAGGGCGCGCTCAGCCCCAGCTGCGATTTCCAGCAGCTTATCGTCGCCAAGGGCAACGCGGGCGGCAGCGCCTTCAAATTCCCGAACACGGTCTATAACGCCGCAGGCGGGTATCTGTCCATCTGCGCCGGGATCCGCGGCTATAACGTCACGGTCACGAACGGCGCGCAGTCCGGTCTGCAATCGGCGGCCTACGCCATGCAGGTGCTGCGCAACGGCTGGGAGCACGCGATGCTCGCCACCGGCACGGACGAGAACAGCGAGATCATCTCCGAACTGGCGCACGGCCTCGGCTACGCCGCCGACGAGCGCGTCGAGCCGTATGCGAAGAAGGACACCTGCTCCCTCTCCGACGGCAGCGTCTCGCTGCTGCTTGAGGACGCGCAGACCGCCAAGGCGCGCGGCGCGCAGGTCTATTGCCGTCTGCGCGGCTACGGTATGGCGCACGAGAGCGTGCCCTTCGGCACGGTCGGCGGCTCTGCCGACGGCCTTGTCCGCGCGATTGAGGACGCTCTGCGCGACGCGGGCATGACCGCCGCCGACATCAACGGCGTGGTCGGCTTCGCCAACGGTATGGACAAGCTCGACGCAGTCGAGACGGACGCGCTCAGCCGCCTGTTCCGCCTCGGGACGCTGCCCGTGATCTCGGTCAAGCGCCGCGTCGGCGAAGGCCGCGCCGCATCCGCCGCCCTCTCGCTGGCACAGGGCGCGCTGCTGCTGCACGGCGACCTGCGCGAGGAGCACGACGCCTATCTCAGCGGGCACCGCGTGAGCATCTCGGCCGACTCGCTGGACAATCTCCTGGTTATTTCCTACGCACCCGGCGGCTCTTACACCGCGCTGGTGCTGAGCCGATAAGAAAGGAAGGATTCGGAACATGAAGGCTGCGCTTGTAACCGGCGCGTCCCGCGGCATCGGCCGCGCCTGCGCGCTGCGGCTGGCCGCCGACGGCTATGCCGTCGCGATCAACTACGCCCATAACGAGGCCGAGGCACAGGCCGTGCTCGATGAGATCCGGCAGAACGGCGGCGAGGGAATGCTCTGCCGCGCCGACGTCTCCGACCCGGCGCAGGTCAAGCAGATGGTGCGCGACGTCAACAAAACGCTCGGCGGGCCGGATGTGCTGGTCAACAATGCCGGCATCGTCCGCGACGAGTATCTGCTGATGCTCAACTCCGAAACGCTCGACCGCTGCATGGAGCTGAACGTCAAGGGCTATTTTTACTGCGCACAGCAGGCAGTCCTGAAGATGTTCCGCAAAAAGAGCGGCGTGGTCGTCAACATCTCCTCCGTCAGCGGCAGCTTTGCCCTGCCCGGCCAGAGCGTTTACAGCGCCACAAAGGGCGCAGTGAACGCCATGACGCGCACGATGGCCAAGGAGCTTGCGCCCTACGGCATCCGCGTCAACGCCGTCGCCCCCGGCTTCATCGAGACGGACATGCTCGACGCCCTGCCCGAGGAGAAGAAAGAGGAATATCTGAAGGCCATCCCGATGCACCGGCTCGGTCAGGCGCAGGAGGTCGCGGGCGTCGTTTCGATGCTCGTCTCCGACGCGTGCGCCTATATGACCGGCCAGATCCTGACATTGGACGGAGGACTTTCGCTATGATGAATATTTATGAAGTCAATCGCCGCCTGAAGCAGCGTCCGCCGTTTCAGATGATCGAACGCGTCACGGAGCTGACGCCCGGTGAGGCCGCCGTCGGTCTGAAGACCGTCTCGGTCAACGATCCGTGGTTCGCGGGGCATTTCCCCGGAGAGCCGATCCTGCCCGGCGTGCTCATCATCGAGAGCTGCGCGCAGCTCTGCTCCCTGACCGTTGAAGCAGACGGCACGAGCGCCGACACGCTCTATGTGCTGCTCAAGGTCGATCAGTTCAAATTTCTCCGCCCGATCCTGCCCGGAGACGTCATGACCGTCTCCGTCTCGAAGAAGAGCAAGGCGGGGCCGCTTCTGACCTTTGAGGCTGCGGTGCACGTCGGCGACACGCTTTGCAGCAAGGGCTGCGTCTCGTTCACCGCGATGCCGAAGCAGAATCTGGAGGAATCCTGACATGGGCAAAACAGCATTTTTATTCGCCGGACAGGGCGCGCAGGTCGTCGGCATGGGGCGGGATTTTTACGCCGCGAGCAGCGCCGCCAAGGCCGTTTTTGACCTCGGCGAGCGTCTCTGCCCCGGCATCACGCAGCTCTGCTTCTCCGGCGATCCGGCTGAGCTGAGCCGCACGGAGAACACCCAGCCTGCTTTGTTCCTGACCGATCTTGCCATTGCGCAGGCCGTGCGCGAGGCAGGGATCCCGGCCGACGCCGCCGCGGGCTTCTCGCTCGGCGAGATCCCGGCGCTGGCCTTTGCCGGGGCGCTGGACGTCGAGGACGCCTTCCGCTTCGTGCTCCTGCGCGGCAAAACCATGGCCGAGCAGTCGGCGCTGCATCCCGGCGGCATGGCCGCCGCGCTCAAGCTTGACGCTCCGACGGTCGAGGCCGTCTGCGCGCAGTTCCGCGAGGTCTGGCCGGTCAACTATAACTGTCCGGGGCAGATCTCCTGCGCGGGCAACGCCGACGAGCTCGACGGCTTCTGCGCCGCGATCAAAGAAAAGGGCGGACGCGCCGTGAAGCTGGCTGTCAGCGGCGCGTTCCACACGCCTTATATGCAGGACGTTGCGCCCGTTCTGCGCCATGCCCTCGCAGGCATGTCCTTCCGCGCGCCGCGCATCCCCGTCTACGCCAACCGCACCGCCCTGCCCTATCCGGAGCAGGAGGACGCGCGCGTCGAGGCGCTGAGTATGCAGGTCTGCTCCCCGGTTCGCTGGGAGGCGACGCTGCGCGCGCTTTGGGCTGACGGCTTCGACCGCTTTATTGAGGTCGGCGCGGGGCAGACTCTGACCGGCTGCGTCAAACGCACGCTCCCGGAGGCGCATTTTGCGACGATCAATACCGTCGGGCAACTCGACGGATTCAAAAAGGAGGCATAAGAAACCATGGCAAGCGTCTTGCAGAAACTCCGCAATTCCTCAGCGACGCGCGTCTGCTCCGCCTGTAAGCAGGCGACGGACGAGGCGACGCTGGTACGGGATCTCTTCCTCTGTCCGCACTGCGGGCATCTGATGCCGATTCCGGCGCGCGCGCGCATCGAGCTTCTGGTCGACCACGGCACGTTCCAGGAGCTTTTCGGCGAGGAGGTCTTCACCGATCCCATTGATTTCCCGCAATATCCCGAAAAATTCGCCGCCGCAAAGGCAAAAAGCGGCGAAAACGAGGGCGTGATCTGCGGCGTCGCCCAGATCGTCGGCTGCCGCACCTGCCTGTTCGTCATGAACCCGGAGTTCATGATGGGCTCAATGGGCACGGTCGTCGGCGACCGCATCACCGCCCTGTTCGAATACGCCACGCTGCACAGGCTCCCCGTGGTCGGCTACACCGTCTCCGGCGGCGCGCGTATGCAGGAGGGCGTGCTCTCCCTGATGCAGATGGCAAAGGTCTCGGCCGCCGTGCGCCAGCACAGCGACGCCGGGCTGCTTTACATCGCCGGTCTGACCGACCCGACCATGGGCGGCGTGACGGCAAGCTTCGCAATGCTCGGCGACATTCTCTTTGCCGAGCCGCAGGCGCGCATCGGCTTCGCCGGCAAGCGCGTCGTGGAGCAGGTCGCGGGCGAAAAGCTCCCCGACAGCTTCCAGACCGCAGAATTTCAGCTGCAAAACGGCTTCCTCGACGAGATCGTTGAGCGGAGCGAACAGCGGGAGCATCTGGCCAAGCTGCTGATGCTGCACAGACGCTAGGAGGGCAGAAGAATGACAGTTTATGATAAGCTTCTCTGCACGCGCAAGAGCGGCCGTGCAACGGCGAAGGATTACATCCTCTCGAACGCCATCATCACCGATTTCATCGAGCTGCACGGCGACCGTGCCTTTGCCGACGACCACGCCGTCATCGGCGGCATCGGTATGCTGCGCGATCTGCCCGTGACCGTGATCGGCATCGAAAAGGGACACGACCTGAGCGAACGCGTCGAGCGGAATTTCGGCTGCGTCCTGCCCGAGGGCTACCGCAAGGCGCTTCGTCTGATCCGCCAGGCCGAAAAATTCGGCCGTCCCGTGCTCTGCATCGTCGACACGCAGGGCGCGAACTGCGGCAAGGGCGCCGAGGAGCGCGGCGCGGGCGAAGCCATTGCCCGCAACCTCTATGAGCTGAGCGGCGTCCGCGTGCCGATCATCACGCTCATGATCGGCGAGGGCGGCAGCGGCGGCGCACTGGCACTGGCCGTGGCCGACCGCGTCTGGATGCTCAGCAACGCGTATTATTCGGTCATTTCGCCCGAATCCTGCGCCAGCATCCTCTTCAAGGATCCCTCCCGCGCACCCGAGGCGGCGGAGCACCTCAAGCTGACCGCGCAGGATCTTTTGCAGCTCGAGGTCATCGAAAAAATCGTCGAGGAGCCGAAGGATTTCACCGACGCCAAGCAGCGCGCGAAGTTCTTCTCCTCGCTGCAAGGCAGCCTCTATAAGGAATTCCGGCGTCTGCGCCGCACCGACCCCGACCGGCTCGTCTCCGAGCGCTATGAAAAATACCGCAAGATCGGCCGCTGCGCGCAGTATTCCGTCGGCGAGCGTTCCGTGCGGAGGTGGAACATCGGTGTGCTCTGAGTCACGGCCGCGAAAGATTCTGGTTCTGAACGGCAGTCCGCACCGCGCCGACAGCACGACCATGACCGTCGTGAACGCCTTTGTGGAGGGTCTGCTGACAAGCGGACGCTTCACGGCCGAGACGGTCAACATTTCCGATCTGCATATCACGCCCTGCATGGGCTGCCTGTCCTGCTGGGCACGGACGGAGGGGCGTTGTGTCATTTCAAACGACGATATTGCACCCCTCAAGCAAAAAATTCTCGACGCCGAGATCGTCATTCAGGCCTTCCCGCTCTACTTTTTCGGCGTTCCGGGGCAGGTCAAGTTTATGACCGACCGCCTGCTCTCGATGATGAACACCTATCAGGGGCAGCACGCCCCGAAGGACGGCGCGCCGGCGCACGGCCTGCGCTATCCGAGCAAGACGCGGAAATTTCTGCTCTTCTCCGGCTGCGCCTATGTCCAGACGGACGAGGTCTATGAGCCGGTGCGCAGACAGTACGACCTGATCTGCGGCCGCGGGGGCTACACCGCCGTGTTCTGCCCCCAGCTGCGCACAATGGTGCGCAACGGCGGCACGCGTCTGGAGCGCACGCTCGAGCGCTTCCGCGCCGCCGGGGCGGAATTCGCCGAGACCGGTGCGCTCACGGAGCAGACCCTCCGCGCGCTCACGCGCCCGCCGTTCTCCGACGGCGTCTATCAAGCCGTTTTGGATCGGGTCTGGGCGGAGGAGCGCGAGAAAGGAGCTGACGGGCATGGTACAGCTTGCAATTGATCTTTTGGGTGCGGACACGCCCGAGGAGGCACTCTGCGCCGGCGCGCTGCGCGCGCTGGAGGCCAACGGCGACCTGTTTCTGCACCTGTTCGGCCACGCCGAACGCCTTTCGGCCATGGTGTCGGCCTCCCCTGCCCACGCGCGGGCAGAATTGGTCGACTGCGCCGGGACGGTGACGAATTACGACGATTCCATGACGGCCTATCAGCAGACCGACGCCTCGATCGTCAAGGCAATGCGGCTGGCCGCCGAAAACGACGCCGTTTCGTCCGTCATCACCTGCGGGTCGACCGGCGCGGCTATGGTCTGCGCGATCCGTCTGCTCGGCCGGAAGCGCGGGACGCGCCCGGTGCTCGCGGTCGAGCTGATCGCGCGCGGCGGACAGCCGCTGCTGCTGCTTGACTGCGGCGCAAACATCGACGCCCATCCCGAGCACTACGTCTTTTTCGCCGAAACAGGATCGGAGTATATGCGCCGTCTCGGCTACGCCGCGCCGCGCGTTGCGCTGCTCTCCAACGGAGCGGAGGACACAAAGGGCTGCGAGGCGGTCAAGGCGGCAAACGCCCTGCTGCATCAACAGGACGGGCTGAATTTCATCGGCAACATCGAGGCCACACACGCGCTCAGCGGAAAGACCGACGTGATCGTCTGCGACGGCTTCCACGGCAACATTCTGCTCAAATCGATCGAGGGCACGGCGAAAACCGTGCTCGCCGAGGTGGAGGAGCGGCTGGCCGGTTCGGACTGCCGCGACACGCTGCAAGCCATCCGCCGCAAATACGACTATAACACGCAGGGCGGGGCGATCCTGCTCGGCGTGAACAAGCCCGTTATGAAGGGGCACGGCTCAGCCACCGGCGAGGCCATGGAGCACATGATCTCCCGCGCCTGTCAGATCGCGCGATAAAAAAAGCTCCCACGGGGTTCTGGTCATTTCATCAGAACCCCGTGGGAGTTTTTTGCTATTTTGGAGGTTATTTCAGCGCCTCCATACGCTTGGTCAGCTCGGAGAGGGTCATCTCATAGCCGCGCTGCATATACGGATACTGCACGGTGTCGGCGAACGCGTCGCCCAGCAGCGCCTTGGCCACGCGTCTGAGCATGGACGGGTTTTTGACGAGCAGCGGCCCGGTGAGGTGCGTGCCGAAGCAATTGCCGTCGCGCCAGCCCTCGTCGCCGCAGGCCTCTTCATTGCCGAAGCCGAATTCCACATGGAACAGCGGCTGCTTCACGCCCGTGGTATGGCCGCACTTGTTCATAAAGCCGACCACGCGCTCATCCCCGATGCGCGCAATGACGTCGCCCGTGATGCGGCGCTTCGTCTCGTTCGACTCAAACCCGGCAAAGCCGAGGCAGTCATAGCGCTTGCCCTCGGCATCCGTGACGGCGCTGCCCAGCAGCTCGAAGGCGTTGCCCGTGAAGAGCAGAACGGCGCCGCGCCGCTTGGCCTCGAGCAGCGTCTCGCGGTATTGCAGAAGCTGCGGCAGCACGAGCTTCTGGCGGCGCTCCGTTCCGGCGCCCATATAATAAAAATCATAGCCGGAAATATCCTTCTTCTCATACAGCGAAAGCGTCTCGACGCGGACGCTGTGACCGAGATCGGTCAGATAGCGCGCCAAAAGCGAAACATTTGCGTATTCGCCGTAGAGATTCATCGCATCGTCATAAAGATGCAGAAGCTTAAGTTCCATCGGCTCACCTTCTTTCCGTGTTGGAGAGGAACTTTTCACGGTCGGAGAAGCAGGTCACAGCGTAAAGCTGTTCGCTGCCGGTGCTGCACATCTCCTCGCAGGCCGCGTCGATGTCCTCAAAGACCTTGATCTTCTCCTGCGGAATGTCCGTGAAGGACAGGCGCATGGCAAGATCGTTGCAGTATTTGCCGCAGAGGTAGACCCGCTTGAGCAGGTCGGTTTGCAGCAGGCCGAAGTTGATGTCCCAGAGCCAGGAGGTCTCGCTGGTGAAGTACTTGCGGCTGACGGCGTCGACGATGATGACGGCGCTGAAGGGCTTGCCCTGCGAGACGGCATAGCGGAAGGACATATCGTAGGAAACGGAGTTTTCGTGCTTGGAGATCAGGAACACGCCGTCGTGCGAGCCGAGGCGGAACTCGATATATCGGCCGTTTTTCAGAATATAGTTGCTCGTCAGGCGGGCGATCTCCTTGCCCGGCACGCCCAGCAGCGAGCAGACCGCGTAGGCCGCAAGGATGTTATAGACGTTATAGATGCTGCTCAGCGCCAGCCTGATCTCGTCCGTGCCGTTGACGGTGATGCGATTTTCGGCAAGGTCGACGTCGGTCACGGTGAAATCGGTGTCGTGGCGGCGGAAGTCGCAGGCGGTGCAGCGGTAGCAGCCGACCTGATTGTAATGATAATAGTCATATTCCATCGGCTGGCCGCAGACCGGGCAATATCGCATGTCGTTATACATGCCGACAAACTGCTCGGTATCCTCCTTGCAGCGGTCGAGGCCGAACCAGAGCACCTTGCCCTTCCTGTGGTAGCCGAACTGCGAGACCATCGGGTCGTCGGCGTTGAGGATCAGGGTGGTGTCGTCAAAAATGCTCTCGGCGATCGCGTCATAGACCCACTCGGGGTGGCCGTTGCGCGTGAGCTGGTCGCGGTAGAGGTTCGTGATGACATAGTGCGTCGGGTGGAACCAGCGGAACGTGTACTTCGTATAGCGCTCGTCGGACTCAATGAGCAGGACGTCCTGCTTCATCCTGCCGCCCAGCGTGCAGGAATTGAGGATCATCGTCGTGACGCCCTCGATCTGGTTCGAGCCCTCGGAGTTATAGGCCACGGTCTTGCCGCTGGCCTTGAGCACGGAGGCGATCATCTCGACCGTCGAGGTCTTGCCGTTGCTGCCCGTGACGGCGACGATCATTTCCGGCTTCCGGATGCGGCTGAGAATATCCGGGCAGACCTTGAGGGCATACTTGCCGGGCAGGCTCGTTCCCTTGCCCACGAGCCTGCCGATCAGAGTCAACGCGCGGCAGACGAGAATTGCAAGAAGCAATTTCATATTTTTATCTTCCTTTCCGGTGCGTCAGGCACGGCTTGAAATTATACCACAAAAGCGGACGTTAGGCAAGCATTTCTTGGAATTGCTCCTCCGTCAGGACCGGGATTCCCAATTCGTTTGCCTTTTTCAGCTTGCTTCCGGCGTTTTCTCCGGCCACGACGTAGGTCGTTTTTTTCGACACGCTGCCCGACGCCCTTCCGCCGAACGACTCGATTTTCTCCGTCGCCTCGGCGCGGGTGAACAGCGTTAGTGAGCCGGTCAGAACAAAGGTCATGCCCGCGAAGCGGTCGTCGGTCTGCGTCCCGGCAGCGTTGAAATTCACCCCGGCCGCGCGCAGACGCTCGATCATATGCCGCGACTGCGGATTGGCGAACCAGTGAACGATGTTCTCGGCCGTGACCGCGCCGATGTCGCGCACGTCGGTCAGCGCCGCCTCGTCCGCCTCCATCAGCGCGTCGAGCGAGCCGAAGGTGCGCGCCAGAACCTTGGCGGCCTTTTCGCCCACCTGCCGGATGCCAAAGCCGTAGATCAGGCGATAGACGTCGTTCTGCTTGCTGGCCTCGATCGCGCCGAGCAGCTTGGTCGCCGCCCTTTCGCCGCTCTTCCAGAGCGTTTTCAGATCCTCCAGCTTCAGGTAGTAAATATCCGCCGGGGAGGCGATGTGCCCGCCCGCAATGAGCTGCTCGACAATCGCGTCGCCAAGCCCCTCGATGTCCATCGCGCCGCGCGAAACGAAATGCGCGATGTTGCGCTGAAGCTGCGCCGGGCATTCCACGCCCGTGCAGCGCATGGCCACGCCATCCGGGTCGCGCTCGACGGGCGCGCCGCAGACCGGGCAGGTCGTAGGCAGATGATAGGGCTGCGCCCCGGCCGGGCGCTTTTCGGGCACGACGCCCAGCACCTCCGGGATGATCTCACCCGCCTTGCGGATGCGCACGGTGTCGCCGATGCGCACGTCCAGCTCGGAAATGCGATCCTGATTATGCAGCGTCGCGCTGGTCACGGTCGTTCCGGCAAGGCGCACCGGCGCGACCGTGGCCTTCGGCGAGAGCACGCCCGTGCGGCCGACCTGCACGACGATGTCCTGCACGACCGTCTCCTTGACCTCGGGCGGATACTTGAATGCGCAGGCCCAACGCGGGAACTTTGCCGTGCTGCCCATGGCCGCGCGGCCGGAGAGACTTTCGAGCTTGACGACCGCGCCGTCGATGTCGAACGGGTAGTCATAGCGTTCGCGGCCGATGCGCGCGATCTCCGCAAGCGTCTGCTCGGCCGTCTCGCAGCGGCAGTAGGGAATGGTCTTGAACTTCAGCCGCTTCAGATAGTCCAGCGTCTGCGTATGGCGCTCGAACGAGACGCCCTCGGCAAGCTGCAAATTGAAGATCAGAATGTCCAGACGGCGCTCGGCCGCGACCGACGGGTCGAGCTGCCGCAGGCTGCCGGCGGCAGCGTTGCGCGGGTTGGCAAAGAGCGCCTTGCCCGCCGCCTCCCGCTCGGCATTGAGCCGCTCGAACACCGCGCGGCTCATGAACACCTCGCCGCGCACGATCAGGCGCGCCGGGGCGTTTTCCAGCTGCATAGGGATGGAGCGAATGGTCTTGAGGTTCTCGGTCACGTCCTCGCCGATCCGGCCGTCGCCGCGCGTTGCGCCGCGCACGAATGCGCCGTTGACGTATTCCAGTGCAACGGACAGACCGTCGACCTTCGGCTCGACGCTGAGGCAGGCGTCCCCGTTCTGCTCCCGGACGCGGGACAGAAACTCGCGCACCTCGTCCACGGAAAAAACATCCTGTAAGCTTTCGAGCGGCACGGCGTGCTCAACCTTCTCAAAGCGGCTGACGGCCTCGCCGCCGACCCGCCGCGTCGGAGAGCGCGGTGAGGCCAGCTCCGGATACTGCGCCTCCAGCTCCTCGAGCTGCCGCAGCAGGCGGTCATACTCGAAATCCGGCATCGTCGGCGCGTCGAGCACGTAGTATTCATGATTGGCTTCCTCGAGCTGCTTCGTGAGCTGCCCGATCAATTCCTTCGGATCCATTTCAAATCGTCTCCTGCGCTCAGAGTTTTTTCATCCGCTGCGAGGCTGCCTTGGCCATCAGGTGCTTCGTGCCGACCTGATCGAAGGCAATCTCAAGCATGGCATCGTTGCCGGTCGGCATGACCGACAGGATCATGCCCGTGCCGAACACGTCATGCTGCACCATCTCGCCCTTCTGATAGCTGGGCAGAGCCGACGCGGCGCGCTGCTGCGGTATGTAGGTCTGGAAGGTGTGCCGCGGCTTCGGCGGCGCAGCCTTGGCCGCCGCATAGCTCGGCCTTGCGGCAGCCTTTTCCAGCAGCAGCTCCGGCGGGATCTCCTCCAAAAAGCGGGAGGGGCGGTTGGCGGTCGTGTGGCCGTAGAGCATACGCTGGCGGGCGCTCGTGAGCGTCAGGTGCCTTTTCGCGCGCGTGATGGCAACGTAGCACAGGCGGCGCTCCTCCTCCATCTCGTCCGGGTCGCCGACACAGCGGGCGCTCGGGAACAGGTTCTCCTCGCAGCCGACCACGAACACGTTCGGGAATTCCAGTCCCTTGGCCGCGTGCATCGTCATCATGACGACCGCGTCGGCATCCTTGTCATACTGCTCGATGTCGGTATAGAGCGCGATTTCCTCCAAAAAGCCGGCCAGCGTCGGCGTGTCGGTGCTCTCCATGTAGGTCACGATCGAGGATTTCAGCTCGCGGACGTTCTCCAGCCGGGAACGGTTTTCCAGATCGTCCTTCTGCTCGAGCATGGCGACGTAGCCCGTGCGCACGAGCAGCTCTTCATAAAACGCGTCCAGCGGCAGCGTGTTGAGCAGGGCGGCGCACTGCTCGATCAGCACGGAAAACTGCATCAGCTTGCCCGCTGCGCGCTCGAGCGCGGGATAGGTATAGGGGTCGCAGATCACGCTGTAAAGCGGCGTGCCCTGCGCGGCGCACAGACGCTCGACGCTCTCGACGGCCTTCGCGCCGATGCCGCGCGGCGGCTGATTGACGATGCGCTTGAGGCGCAGATCGTCGGCGCGGTTGTTGATGACGCAGAGATAGGCCAGCATGTCCTTGATCTCGGCGCGGTCAAAGAAGCGCGTGCCGCCGATGATGCGGTAGGGCACGCCGTTGCGCTTGAAGGCGGCTTCGAGCGCGTTCGACTGGGCGTTCGTGCGATAGAGGATCGCAAAATCGCGATAGCCGCTCGCGCCCGCCTCAGAAAGGATCTGATTGGCGACAAAATTCGCCTCGTCCTGCTCGCTCAGCGCCTCGTAGTGCAGAATTTTATCGCCGACGCCGTTGTTCGTCCAGAGCTGCTTGCCCTTTCGGCCGGTATTATGCTTGATGACGGCGTTCGCTGCGTCGAGGATGCTCTGCGTGGAGCGGTAGTTCTGCTCGAGGCGGATGACCTTCGCGCCGTGGTACTCGTTCTCAAAATCAAGGATGTTGCGGATGGTCGCGCCGCGGAAACGATAAATGCTCTGGTCATCGTCGCCCACGACGCAGATGTTCTCGTGCCCGCCCGCCAGAAGCGAGGCCAGCAGATATTGCAGGTGGTTCGTGTCCTGATATTCGTCGATCAGCACATAGCGGAACTTGCGCTGATAATAACGGCGGACGTCCTCAAAATTCTGCAAAAGCTGCACGGTCAGGAGGATAATATCGTCAAAATCGACCGCGTTCGAGGCCTTGAGCCGCTTGGAATATTCCTCATAAATATCCGCGATCCTGCGCAGACGGTAATCGTCGCCGACGTCCTTGCGGAATTCCGCCGCCCCCTGCTGCTTGTCCTTGGCCTTGGAGATCGCGCCGAGCACCTTGCGCGGCACAAAGATCTTGTCGTCCAGATTAAATTCCTTCAGGATCTCCTTGATGACGCGCTCGGAATCCGTCGTGTCATAGATCGTGAAGCTGCTCGAATAGCCCAGCCGCTCGATCTCGCGGCGCAGGATGCGGCAGCAGGCCGAGTGGAACGTCATTGCCCAGACATCCTCGCCGACCGTCCCGCCGATCATCTTGGTCAGACGGTCCTTCAGCTCGTTTGCGGCCTTGTTCGTGAAGGTGATCGCAATGATCGACCACGGCGCGGCCGGCTCGTAGGCCGCCAGTGCATCGGCGCGCCCCGGCTCGGTCGGCCGGTCGAGCGCGGCCTGCGCCTCTAAAAAGAGCACGTCGTCCTCCGTCACGCCCTCGGGCAGCTCGGGGCTGTCCGCGCCGGAGCCGAAGCGGATCAGGTTGGCGATGCGGTTGATGAGCACGGTCGTCTTGCCGCTGCCTGCACCCGCCAGCAGGAGCACCGGCCCCTGCGTGGTCAGAACCGCCTCAAGCTGGCGCGGGTTCATCCTGCCGTACTGCTTTGCAATATATGCGCGGCGCGCCGCGCGGAACCGTTCTTCAAATTGTTCTGTCATGCGTCACAAAATCTCCGTTTGCCATAATATTCGAGTTTATTTTACCGCATTTGCCGCGAAAAAGAAAGAGGAAGTTTTGATTTCGGAAAAATCCTGCGTGAGCGCATTCCCACACTTCCAATTTTGTGCAGCAGCTGGTATAATAATACGGAAAACCGTTCAGGAGGCTCCCTATGTCCTTATCCGCCGAAGCGCCTTGGCTTCGATTTTACGGCGATATGCCCGAGCATATCGACTATCCCCGAAAAACGCTCTTTCAATGCGTCGCGCAGACCGCGCAGGCGCATCCGGACGCCGTCGCCTACGAGTTTGAGGGCGGCTGCGTGACCTACGCGGGCTTTCTGCGGCGCATTGAGCGCGCGGCGGCGGCCTTTGTCTCGCTCGGCATCGCAAAGGGCGACCGTGTGACCCTGTGTCTGCCGAATCTGCCGCAGGCGGTCGACTGCTTCTATGCGCTCAGCCGCATCGGCGCGGTGGCAAACATGATCCATCCGCTGTCGTCGGCCGACGAGATCACGTTTTATCTCAATTGCTCGCAGAGCAAGGCCATCATCGCGCTCGACGGCTTCTGCGACCGCGTTATGCCGGCCTGCCGCGCGGCCAAGTCGCCGCCAGAGCTGCTGCTCGTGCGCATCTCCGACGCGCTGCCCTTCCCAAAGGCGCTTGCCTATCGGCTTGCAAAGCGCAGCAAGCTTCCGCAGGGCTATCCGTATCGCCTCTGGAGCGGCCTGCTGCGCAAGGCGCCTGCCTCTCTTCCGCCCGACGACGGGGCAAGCGACACCTGTGCCGTGATCCTCTATTCCGGCGGCACGACCGGAAAAACCAAGGGTATCTGCCTCTCGAGCGACAACTTTAACGCGTTGGCTTATCAGACGATCGCCGCCAGCGGCTGCCAGACGCTGCTGGGCTGCTCGATGCTCTCGGTCATGCCGATGTTCCACGGCTTCGGTCTCGGCATCGGCATTCACACGGCGCTCGTCGGCGGTGCGCGCTGCATTCTCGTGCCGCGCTTCAACGTAAGGCTCTACGCCGACCTGCTGCGCAAAAAGCGCCCGAGCTTCATCCCCGGCGTGCCGACGCTGTTCGAGGCGCTGCTGCGCGCGCCGGGTCTGGAGAACGTCAGGCTCTCCTTCCTGAAGGGCGTTTTCTGCGGCGGCGATTCGCTCTCCGTCGAGCTGAAGCGCCGCGTCGACCGGTTTCTGGCCGAGCACGGCGCGTGCGTGCAGATCCGCGAGGGCTACGGCACGACCGAATGCGTCACGGCCAGCTGCCTGACGCCGCTCCGCGGCGCGCGCGACGGCTCGATCGGCATTCCCTTCCCCGACACCTATTATAAGGTCGTCCGCGTCGGTACGACCGAGGAGGTCGCCGCCGGGCAGGACGGCGAAATCTGCCTCTCCGGCCCGAGCGTGATGCTGGGCTATCTGGACGAGCCGGAGGAAACGGCGCACGCGCTGCGCCGCCACGCAGACGGCCGCGTCTGGCTGCACACCGGCGACCTCGGCTGTATGGACGCCGACGGCTTCCTTTATTTCCGTCAGCGGCTCAAGCGCATCATCGTCACCTCCGGCTATAACGTCTATCCAAGCCAAGTCGAAAACGTGCTTGACGGGCACGAGGCCGTGCAGCTCTCGTGCGTGATCGGCGTGAGGGACGCCTATAAAATGCAGCGCGTCCGCGCCTACGTTGTGCTCAAGCCGGGCGTTGTGGCCAGCGAGGCGCTGCGGCGCGAGCTGCTCGATTTCTGCCGCGCGCACATCGTGCGCTATGCCGCGCCGACGGAGCTTCTCTTCCGCGACGAGCTGCCGAAAACGGCGGTCGGCAAGGTCGCCTATCGCGCGCTGGAGGAGGAGGCTGCGCAGGAGGAGTCGACATGAGCGAGAAAAAGGAACGCATCTGGGAGCTGGACGCCCTGCGCGGTCTCTGCCTGCTCGGCATGATCGCCGTCCATCTCTGCTTCGACTTGCAGGTGTTCGGTGGACTGTACTTTCCCATCCCGGCATGGTTTCGGCTCATGCAGGAATACGGCCATATTCTGTTTATTCTCATCAGCGGCATCTGCGCCACGCTGGCCACGCGAACCGTGCGGCGCGGACTGATCGTGTTCGGGGCGGGGCTTCTGGTCAGCTATGTCACGCTGATGCTCGAATTTCTCGGCGGCTTTTACGGACTGGGCATCTGGTTCGGCATTCTGCATCTGCTCGGCCTGTGTATGCTGGTCTATCCCCTGTTCCGCAGACTGCCCTTCTGGGCGCTGCTGCTGCTCGGCACGGCTGCGCTGGCGCTCGGCGTGTGGATGCAGCGCTTCACGGTGGGAACGCCCTTTCTGCTCGCGCTCGGGCTGCGCGGAAGCGGCGTCTATCTCGGGGCGGATTATTTCCCGGTTTTCCCGAATCTCGGCTGGTTTCTGATCGGCGCGGCGCTCGGCAAAACGCTTTACCGCCGCAAGGCCTCGCTGCTGCCCCGCGTTTCGGCGCGGAACCCCGTCCGGCGCGCGCTCTGTCTGATCGGCCGGCATTCGCTGGAGCTTTATCTGCTGCACCAGCCGATTCTCGCGGCTTTGGTATGGATTTTCTCCTAAGGAACCTCTGAATTCAGCTTTTATTCACTTTTTTCCGTGCTTTTCGTCATTTTGCCCTGTATGAAACAGCTTTTTTCAAATCCTTCGTATAAATTTTCAATTGACTTTTCCGCTTTAAAACGGTATAGTATAACAAATTTTTCTTACAAGCAACGATTGCACACTTCCGTAACATTCCGCCATCGTTCTTCCGGACGAGCGCGGTATGATATTCATTACTCGTGAAAGGGGAAAAAGAAAATGAAAAAAATGCTTGCGATGCTCCTCGCCATGGCGATGCTGCTCGTTGTCTTCGCCGGCTGCGGCAAGAACGACAGCAACAAATCCGACGCTGCCGTGTTTAAGATCGGCGGCTGCGGCCCGCTGACCGGCGGCGCGGCGATCTACGGTAACGCCGTTAAAAACGGCGCGCAGATCGCCGTCGACGAGGTCAACGCGCTGGGCGGTATCCAGCTTGAGCTGCGGTACGAGGACGATGCCCACGACGCGGAGAAATCCGTCAACGGCTATAACACGCTGAAGGACTGGGGTATGCAGATCTTCCTCGGCTCCGTCACCTCTACGCCCTGCGTGGCGACCTCCGCCGAATCCTCGGCTGACAACATCTTCTGCCTGACGCCGTCCGCCTCCTCCACCGACGTGCTCGGCGGCGTGCAGAACCCGCTGACCGGCACGATCGACGTTGAGCGCAAGGCCAACACCTTCCAGATGTGCTTCATGGATCCGAACCAAGGCTCCGCCTCCGCGCAGTACATCTCCGAGAAGAAGCTCGGAACGAAGATCGCCATCATCTATAAGAACGACGACGTCTATTCCACCGGCATCTATAACAGCTTCATGACCAAGGCCAAGGAGCTGGGTCTGAGTGTCGTTTCGACCACGACCTTCACCGAAGACACGCAGAACGACTTCTCCGTGCAGATTGCCGATGCAAAGGACAACGGCGCAGACCTGATCTTCCTGCCGATGTACTACACTCCGGCCTCGCTGATCCTGCGTCAGTCCAACGACATCGGCTATAAGCCCACCTTCTTCGGCGTGGACGGCATGGACGGCATTCTGACCATCGAAGGCTTTGACACCTCTTTGGCCGAGGGCGTCATGCTGCTGACCCCGTTCAACGCAGACTCCACCGACGAGAAGACCCAGAGCTTTGTGAAAAAATATCAGGAGCAATATAAGGATGTTCCGAACCAGTTCGCAGCCGATGCGTATGACTGCATCTATGCGATTTATAATGCGCTCGTCAAGAGCAACGCTACGCCCGACATGGATGCAAGCGCGCTCTGCGAGGCACTCAAGACTGCCTTCACCGCTTCGGACTTCACGTATAGCGGCCTGACCGGCGAGAACATGACGTGGGATGCCTCCGGCGCCGTCACCAAGGAGCCGAAGGGCATGGTCATCCAGAACGGCGCTTACGTCGGCATGGACTGATACAGGAATCAGAAATCATTGCGGATTTCCCGGAAAGGGCTGCCCCCAGCAGGCAGCCCTTTCCGGCATAAATACAAGGGAACCTCTGATGAACTTGCAAGAGCGATCAGCGCTGATTGATTCAGAAGGTTCCAAGAAAGAACGAAAGAAAGAGAGTTGAGAGCCCCGTGAGTTTTTTGAACCATCTCATCAACGGCGTGAGTCTCGGCAGCGTTTACGCGATCATTGCCCTGGGCTATACCATGGTTTACGGCATCGCCAAGATGCTGAACTTTGCCCACGGCGATATCATCATGGTCGGCGCGTATATCTGCTTCTTCGCCGTCTCCAGCTTCGGTCTGCCCCCGCTCGTCGGCATCCTGCTGGCCGTGCTGGTCTGCACAGCGCTCGGCATTCTCATCGAGCGACTCGCCTATAAGCCCCTGCGCGCCGCGCCGTCTCTGGCCGTGCTCATCACTGCCATCGGCATGAGCTATTTCCTGCAAAACGCCGCGCAGCTGCTCTGGTCGTCGAACCCGAAGGTCTTCCCGTCCGTGTTCGGCGACTCCGCCATTCATCTGTTCAACGGCGAAATGACCGTCCGCGTAGCCACGCTTGTCACGATCGCCGCCTGCATCGTCATCATGGTCGCGCTGACCCTCTTCACCGGCAAGACGAAAATGGGCAAGGCCATGCGCGCCTGCTCCGAGGACAAGGGCGCCGCGCAGCTCATGGGCATCAACGTCAATCTGACGATCTCCGTCACCTTCGCCATCGGCTCGGCGCTGGCCGCCATTGCGGGCGTGCTGCTCTGCTCGGCCTATCCGACCCTACAGCCGACCACCGGCTCCATGCCCGGCATCAAGGCCTTCACAGCGGCCGTGTTCGGCGGCATCGGCTCGATCCCCGGCGCACTGCTCGGCGGCGTTCTGCTCGGCATCATCGAGATTCTCTCCAGCGCATATATCTCCACCGAGCTCTCCAATGCCATTGTGTTTGCCGTTCTGATCGTGATCCTGCTCGTCAAGCCGACCGGTCTGCTCGGCAAGAAGATCCGTGAGAAAGTGTAGGTGCGGCATGATGAAAACGAGAAAACTCAGCAAAACCGCAAAAAAGGACTACCTGACCTATGCCGTTGTGCTCGCGGCCTTCATTGTGATGCAGATCCTGAGCAGCACCGGCGGCCTGTCCTCCACCTTAAAGGGGCAGCTTGTGCCGATCTGCGCCTATGTCATCATGGCGCTGTCGCTGAACCTCACGGTCGGCGTGCTCGGCGAGCTTTCCCTCGGACACGCCGGATTCATGAGCATCGGCGCCTTCACCGGAACGGTGATCGCCTCCGCGCTCAACGGCTCCGGCATTCCGGACACTTGGATCCTTATCATCGCGCTCACAAGCGGCGCGCTGCTGGCCGCGATCATCGGTCTGCTGATCGGCATCCCGGTCCT
Source organism: uncultured Eubacteriales bacterium (assembly GCA_900546415.1). Taxonomy (GTDB): domain Bacteria; phylum Bacillota; class Clostridia; order Oscillospirales; family Oscillospiraceae; genus JAZOXB01. The sequence continues at coordinate 5,584 of URCY01000007.1, read as the reverse complement.
GCGGCTCAACGGCGACTACCTTGCCATTGTGACCCTCGCCTTCGGCGAGATCATCAAGTCCCTCGTCAATAATCTGTACATCGGCATCGACGCCAACGGCCTGCACGCCTCCTTCCTGAAAAATACGATCGAGCTGCAGACCGGCGGCCGTATGATCCTCAGCGGCGCAATGGGTGTGCCCGGCATCCGGAAGCTCTCGACCTTCCTCGCGGGCGCGATCCTCATCCTGCTCTCCCTGTTCATCATCTTCCATCTGGTGCGCAGCCGCGCCGGACGCGCGATCATGGCGATTCGTGATAACCGCATCGCCGTGGAATCCGTCGGCATCAACATCACGACCTATAAAATGATGGCCTTCGTGATCTCGGCCGCCATTGCAGGCGTCGGCGGCGCACTGTTCGGTCTCGGGCAGAACACCATCATCGCCTCGAAGTTCGATTTCAACGCGTCGATCCTGATCCTTGTCTTCGTCGTGCTTGGCGGTCAGGGCAACATGCTCGGCTCGATCATCGCCGCGACTGTGTTGACCATCCTGCCCGAGGCGCTGCGTCAGTTCGCCGATTACCGGATGCTGGTCTACGCGATCGTGCTGATCCTGGTCATGCTGACAACGAACAACCCGACCATCAAGGGCTTCCTTGGCAGACTCGTCAGCGGCATCAAGAAGCCCAAGCAGACGGCATCCGTCGGAGAGGAGGAGTCAAAATGAGCGAACAGCATCGCTTCGTGAAGGGCAAAATGGTCGCCGTCCCGAGCAATTCCATCATTCCAGAGCGCGACATCGGCGAGCACCCGATCCTCGAGTGCATTCATCTCGGCATCGACTTCGGCGGTCTGCGCGCCGTGGACGACTTTAATCTGACCATCGGCCGGACGGAGATCGCAGGTCTGATCGGCCCGAACGGCGCAGGCAAGACCACGGTCTTCAACCTGCTGACCGGCGTCTATCAGCCCACGCGCGGCACGATCATCGTCGACGGCATGGACTGCTCGGGCAAGTCCACCGTCCAGATCAACCGCATGGGCATCGCCCGTACCTTCCAGAACATCCGTCTGTTCAACAAGCTGACCGTCGAGGATAACGTCAAGATCGGTCTGCACAATTCCATGAGCTACACGCTGCTCGAGTCCATTCTGCGTCTGCCGCGCTATTGGAAGCAGGAAAAGCGCGCACATGAGCGAGCCATGGAGCTGCTGTCCATCTTCAATATGCAGGATATGGCGGGTTATGAAGCCGGTTCCCTCCCCTACGGCGCGCAGCGCAGGCTTGAGATCGTCCGCGCTCTCGCAACGAACCCGAAGCTGCTGCTGCTCGACGAGCCGGCCGCCGGCATGAACCCGTCCGAGACGGCCGAGCTGATGGAGAACATCGTCAAAATCCGTGATACCTTCCACATTGCCGTCATGCTCATCGAGCACGACATGAACCTGGTCATGGGCATCTGCGAGGGCATCTGTGTGCTGAATTTCGGGCAGGTCATCGCCAAGGGCACGGCCAACGAGATCCAAGCCAATCCGGCCGTCATTGAGGCCTATCTCGGCAAGCAAAAGGAGGCGTGAACCCATGCAGGAAATTCTGAATGTGAACAACATTGCCGTTTTTTACGGCTCGATCCGTGCAATCAAGGGCATTTCCTTCACAGTCAACGCCGGTGAGGTCGTCACGCTGATCGGCGCGAACGGCGCGGGCAAAACCACCACGCTGAACACCATTGCCGGTCTGCTGCATCCGAAGTCCGGCTCAGTCAGCTTCATGGGCGAGAATCTGGCCTCCGTTTCGCCGCACAGCATCGTTTCGCGCGGCCTTGCGCTCGTCCCGGAGGGACGCCGGATCTTCCTGCAAATGACCGTTGAGGAAAATCTGGAAATGGGCGCTTATACGCAGAAGAAGGAAGCGGTCAAGCCCCTGCTCGAGCAGGTCTATGAGCAGTTTCCGCGCCTGAAGGAGCGCCGCCGTCAGATCGGCGGGACGCTCTCCGGCGGTGAGCAGCAGATGCTCGCCATGGGGCGCGCGCTGATGTCCTCTCCGAAGCTGCTGATGCTCGACGAGCCGTCTATGGGTCTCGCTCCGATCCTGGTCGAGCAGATCTTCGAGATCATCCGCACGCTGCATCGGAACGGCACGACCATTCTGCTCGTCGAGCAGAATGCGCAGATGGCGCTCTCGATCGCCGACCGCGGCTATGTGCTTGAGACCGGCAAGATCACGCTGAGCGGCACGGGCGTCGAGCTGGCCAATAGCGAGAACGTAAAAAAGGCATATCTCGGCGGCTGAGTTCCGCCGATTCGACAAAAAATCCTTGGGACAGATCGTCCCAAGGATTTTTTGTCGGAATTTAGCTGTCCTCATGCAAAGCCGCGTCCGTCATTCCCCCGCGCTTTTCCGCCGCACGGCAAGCTTCAGCACAAGGCTGAGCAGCAGCATTCCTCCCGCAACGCTCACCCAGCCAAAGCCCATGCCGTACAATGGCAGCTTGTCAAACGCTCTGCCCAAAAAGCCCAGCGGCACCCCTGCCCCGTCGAGCGCATAGACGATGCTTACCGCGGCCGTCCCCGCTACGGTCATCGGGTATGCATAACGGTTCTTTTTCCAAAGCCTGTGGCTCAGACCGAGCAGGATCAACACAATGGCGACCGGATAGATCGCGTTCAGGATCGGCACCGAGATACTCAGGATCATATTCAGGCCGAGATTGCACACGAGGAAGGAGAAAAACGTGATGATCAGCACCCAAGCGCGGTAAGAGACGCGGCGGAACAGCACGGAAAAGTACTGCGAGATCGAGTTGATGAGGCCGACACAGGTCGTCAGACAGGCCAGCGTGAAGATCGCCGCCAGCAGCACCGCGCCGGTCTTCCCGAATACCTGATAGACAATGCAGCGGAGCGTCCATGCGCCGTTTTCCTGAATTTCATAGACCCCGGAGCTGCACATACCCATGTACGCCAGCGCCGCATAGACCAAGACAAGGATCGTTCCCGCAAGGACGCCTGCCAGCACCGTGCAGCGCATTTTATCGCGCTTTTCCTTCAGGCCAAATGCGCCGAGCGTGGTGGAGATCACGAGGCCGAAATTCAGCGCGGCGATCGTGTCCATCGTGTTATAGCCCTCCGCAAAGCCCTTGAGGAAGGGCGCCTGCCGATAGGCCTCCTGCGGGGCGGCGATCAGCGTTTTGCCCCGGAACAGGAAGCTGAAGAGCAGCACCGCCAGCAGCACGAGCAGCGCGGGCGTCAGTCCCCGGCCGATGCGGTCGACGAGCTTGCCCGGGTTCAGGCACAGCCATAGCGCCACGAGGAAAAACACGAGCGAATACGCCGCCATCCAGACCGCTGCGTTCGCACCGTCAGGCAGATACGGCGCGACCGCCATCTCGAACGGAACGGACGCCGCGCGCGGAATCCCAAGCTCGGGACCGATCGAGAGATAGATCAGCACAGTGAACACCAGCGCGAAGCGCCTGCCTACCTGCTGTCCAAGCCGCTGCAGCCCGTCGAACCGCGCCACGACGACCACGCCCAGAACCGGCAGCACGACAGCCGTCGCCAAAAATCCAAGCATGGCCGGGAACGTGTGCGACCCGGCGTTCTGCCCCAAAAAGGGTGGGAAAATCAGATTCCCGGCGCCGAAAAACAGTGCAAACAGCATCACACTGACCACAAGGAGCTTTCTTTTTTCAAGTTTCATCTCATTTTCCTCTCTTTTGGCAAAAAATAAAAAGGCTCGTCTCAAATTGCTTTGAGACGAGCCTTGTTTTCACAATACCCGCGGTACCACTCAAATTGCGCGGCAGAAGCCGCACCTCTTTCAGACTCCAGCAAGCCCTATGCACTCACGCAGCATACGCGGAAGCCCCTACTCGCAGTGCTTTGGGGCGCTTCAGCTCAGAAGGGATGGGATATTTTGAAACCAGTCTGCCGGGCTTCCACCGCCCCCGGCTCTCTGTATGGCCGTGCTTCAAATCCGTCTTCGTCATCGCTTTTTCGATTCGGTTTTGTTTATTGTACCGGAATTTGCGCCTTTTGTCAAGCCCTCTTTTAATGGCTCTTCTATGATCGCGCCTTACGGCCTTTTGCTTCGCGTCACGCGGAACTTGCAGCAGCTCCCTTGCGCCGGCGTCTTCGTGCGGTGCAGCTCCCCTTTCTCTTTTAAAACAGCCGCCGACTATTCCAAAGTGGGATTCAGCTATTTTTCACGCAATTCACTTGCTTTCACATGCAAGAAAAATCCACCATAGGCAGCCAACTTAAATCAAGTGAGCTGCATAGCAAGCCTCCGCTCTTAGGTAAACGGCGTTTTCGTGACCTCTTGAACGGCATCATTCTCGTCATATGTAATAACGATTTCTTGCCTGTCCGGTGTGTAGTGCGTGGAGGTGTGCGGCTGATCGTTCCTTCCGGTTTGTAGAAACAGATAAGAGCCGTTCGGATCCACCGCGATCACGTCTTGCAGCGAATCGCCGACCGCGATCGCGTCAAATTCTGCGCTTTGCACGGAATACTCGTTTTCTTGCGTGCCAAGCAGCGCCCCGTCCGCACCAAAATAGCAAAGCAGCAGCTTTGTCCCGCCAAAGAAACCGGCCACATTTTGCGCGCCGTTGTCGAGAAACGGCGGATCATAGCTTGTAACGGTGTCCTCCCGATTGTATTGCGATCGCTGAAAAGCAGCTTGTATTTCATCCAATTCCTCATCCGTGTATTGTCTCCGGGCGAATTGGGGATCATGGAGCTTGTCCCCGGTCGCCGCAGCAGACCCGGCGTCTTGCGTTTGGAGCGTCTCGTTTGAACGGTTCATTGAGCATCCGTTCAATGCCAAAATTGAAAAAACACACAGTAGGCAAAGCAGTCGCTTCATGTTATCCTCCTATCGCAGCGTAAAATATCTCTTTATTCCACTCGTTTAAAAACCAGCCTTGCATATCCGTCATCCCAGAGCTTTCCATCCTGAAGAATAATCGTCAATTCATCTTTTGTGCCCCTGTAATATCCCCGAAACAGACGAGTTTCTTCACTAAACGCAACCTGCGAATTCACATACGCACCGACCCTGTCGCCATAGAGGAAATCAAGGGCAAATCGTCTTTCCTCGCCGTCGTCTTCTATAAATGCAGCCGTATAGCGGTCGTGCTCGCCCACGACGATCTCGATATGCGGGTCTTCGCAGACCCAGCGCGAATTCGGATAATCGGGCGGGATCTTCTCGAACGACGGGTCGCAGCCACACAGAAGAATCAAAAGCAGAAGAAAAAACGGTATCAGTCTAATCACGCGTCTATTTTTCAATATAGTATCCACATATGAACCCTCCCGTGTTAACATATTTTTCCCGGCAGCCAATTTCAATCGGTTTTAAAGCATGATTGCCAGGATTATATTTATACATATCATTCCTGATTCAGTAAGCGTTACTGCAATCATGTGAGTGCCCTTAAATAGGTTGATTGCTATAGGATTACCCGAATCATCTTGAAATGTCCCATTACAGAAAGTGATAATTGCTACACCACCACTGCTCAGCTTTGACTGTTCTTTGGAAAACCGGGTGCGGAGGGGGTGCGGCGGAAATGCCGCGAACCGCCGCACTTCC
>URCY01000006.1 GCA_900546415.1 uncultured Eubacteriales bacterium | reverse complement strand
GGGTGCGGCGGAAATGCCGCGATCCGCCGCACTGCCTCACCTCCACACCCGGCGCAATTATTAAGGTTCATCACGAACGGGAGGTAAACCGTCTTGATATATTCCGGGTTTATCGTTCTATCCATGTGGGCAGTATGTTTCCGGCAGAGCCTCCTTTACCATTTCAAGTCGAGCGGCAGGATCATATACTTACAGCTCCACGAAGTATGCTCCGTCTTCCAAGCGGCGTCTGCGGCTGGCCATTCTTCATAGGTGTAATAATAGTAGATCGGTACTTTTCCGCTTGACAAGGGAAAGCGCTGCTCGATCACGACCCCGTCCTCCGCAAGTATGCAAAGGTAGGTATTCATTGCGTTTTCGCAGCATATATACGCGATCGTATTCAGCGAATCAATCTGACACATCGACAGCGGCGCAGCCGCAGAAGGATAAAAAGCAGCAGCATCGTCCTCAAGCGCCCGAATTTCATCCAACGTCGGAAAGTTGCGATCTACGCCGATGATGTTTTGCACCGTACCCTCCGCGTCCGTAAATACATAGCAGCGGCGTCTGTTCCCTTGCACAATGTAATAAAACCGATCCTGCGCGATCTGACGCTTGCACTCCAGCTTGACGTGTACCTCATCGGCCAGATCCTCAACATGGACGTCGCCAAAGCCGTCGCGGACGTCGAAAACCGCTTCGAGCATGTAGGTTTGTTCTAAGGAATAGTCCTTCGTGATCAGCTCGTTTGCCGGCGTGACATTGTCAACCTTCACCGGCTCCGGAACAATCGCGTATGCGAAAACGACCGCCAACGCCATCACGAGCAACAGGCATATCATAAGCAAACGTTTTTTCATGTTTTCCCTCCGTCATGGCGTATAAAGGTTTTTGAAAAAGAGGTATCCTTGGTCGATATTGGTAGATAATGCGTCATGTATGAGCCCCCAGCCGCAGGCCAAGAGAAGCGGTATGCAAAGTGCATGGAATGCCGCAGCGCAAATATATGGTATCAAAATTTTTTTCTTGGGAACCTCTGATTAAATTGCAAGAGCGGTCAGCGAGGGGTTTTGTTCCAGATTGAGGTTTGAAAATCGCAGGAATCCTTTGTGTATTTCAAGATTTTCAAACCGATCAGTTGCGGCAAAAGACCCGCTGAGCGCCGCAGTCGATTTATTCAGAGGTTCCCTAAGGAATCTCTGAATAAATCGGGTTAATTCTGTCCCCATTCGGGCTATTAGCCGCTTTTGGGCTTCGTTAAGGCGATTTGGGCGCAAAATAGCCACTATAACGTTCCTTTTTTGCTCTATTTCCCGAAAAAGGGCAGACTGCCTCTATATCAGGTTGCAGAGAGTTTTCGCCCGGCGATCGCGAGGACGTATAGGTTGGCGCAGGCGAACATTGCGTACAGCCGATTCTCGTTTTTCTTCAGCCCGCGATACGCCGTCTTTTTATAGCCAAACTGGCGCTTAATAATTCGAAACGCGTGCTCCACCTTACAGTGCGCCGAAGACTTGCGGTTCTCAATATATCGTTCCCAGTCAATTGCGTTGTCAGATACATGAGGCAGCTTTCCGGGGCGGCGGTTCATGCGGTAATCTATGCTGGATAAATGCTCGTAACAGGCTATTTCGGGACGCTTTTGGATTCCCAGATACCCGGCATCCCCATACACCACTTCATCGTCTTCGCAATCAACGCGGCTGCCTGCGTGATGTCATGTGTGTTTGCCTCCGTGACCGTCAGGGTATGCACCAGCCCGCTGCCTGCATCCACACCGATGTGGCATTTCATCCCGAATTTCCACTCATTGCCCTTTTTCGTCTGGTGCATTTCCGGGTCGCGCTTCTTCTCCGCGTTTTTGGTGGAGCTGGGGGCGTTGATGATTGTTGCATCCACGATGGTTCCGCCCTTCATCATGTGCCCGGTTTGCACCATTACCCGGTTGATCGCGTCAAAAAACAGCTTGTTCAGGCCGTTTTCTTCCAGAAGATGGCGGAATTTGCACAGGGTCGTTTCGTCCGGCACTGCTTCCGTCATGAAGTCAATGCCCGTGAATTTCCGCATGGCATAGCTGTCGTAGATCGCATCCTCGGTAGCCGGATCGGACAGGTTGAACCAGATCTGTAGCAGATACATCCGCAGCATCTTTTCAATGTCCATGGGAGGACGGCCGCGCTTTCCCATGGGATAGCAGGGTCTGATGACGCTGACCCACTCATCCCATGGAATGATTTCGTCCATGATTTCCAGAAACTCTTCTCGCTTCGTTTTCTTCTTGCGGCAGCTGTACTCAATGTCTGTAAATGTTTCCTGCTTCATTGCCTGCACCACCATCGTTTTGATGATGTTATTATACCATATCCGGGCTCTTTGGTAGTGCGGATTAAATCAAAGGTTCCATAGAAAGAACTTCGAATCACGGGCTTCCGTAATGAAGTGTTTGCTACTTTGGAGAAGGCGGTAGATCGGCTTTGCGATACTATTTGCGCCTTGACCTCTGATACGATAAAGAGCATTACAGGGCGCAGCTGGATAGGTTTCTTCAACTACTTTGTGCTTTTATATATGCCATTAGCACACAAATCCCGGAACCTTTTTTGCGTTGAATGGTTCCGGGGTTTTCAATTATGTGGATTCATGCTAAATTCTAATTAAAACAATTGATTATCGTAAATTACCATCAGCGTCTTTAGGAAACAATAACACCTGTCCAGTATAGATTAAATTTTCATTTGCAATGTGGTTTAAGCTTAAGATTGTTTCTCGATTGGCCTGGTACTCGATACCAAGGCTTTTGCATATTCCCGCTAATGTATCTCCTGTTTTAACGGTGTAGACAATATAATCACTGGATGAAGTCTGACCCGCCTGAATTTCAGCAATTTGGGCTTGAAGGTCTTCGATAATTCTCTGCTGATTATCCAAGATAATCTGCTGCGATTCAATCTTTTCAAGCAGTTCATTAGGTGAGAACGAGTTTCCATCTTGATTATCGCAAAGTTGCCCTTGCCCAATAGCGTCAATCTCTTGCTGCTGTGTTTGAATGGAATCTTCCAGTTTGCGGTTCTGCTCAATTAGCGAGCTACGCATATTGAACATACTGACCAGACTTATACCAGCAATAAGAATTGCCAGTGCAGACAGAATTAGTAATGCTTTTCCGCTTTGATGCGTGGGCTGCTTGCGAGTTGTCTCTCTTTCGGGTTCAATCTTTATAGATTTTCCCACATCATCATAAATGTAATAGCCCTTAAGTTTCTCAATTTTCCCATTCTTCCACTGAAAAAATCCGCGAATCTTCTGAATCGGGTCAATCACATAGGCCACTTGAAACGGAAGATTGAAAAAGTTCTCTTGAATAAACAAATCATAATTTGAAAGGAAGATACCGTAGCTTGGGTGTGTGTGCTGCCAACCGACTATTTTTTTATCAGGATATTTTGCACCTTGTTCTTTATATACATAGTCCCATGTTTCGTGAGTGAAAGTCAGCGTCGATGCCGAGGCATCCGTATATCTCGCTTCAATATAATTTGAGATTATAACATGTACCTTGCCAAGATCTTCGCAGTAATTTCCAAGTAGGATTGTTCCTCGTTCGTGTTCGACATCTGCCAAAGCATATTTTTCTAATGCCCGGTAAACATCCTGCTTGATATACACTTTAACATCGTCAGGCTCAATTTCCCCAAATGCGAGGAAATTCATAGGGAGCTGCACATGAGCTTCGTTTTCATCATGACTATCTTGAATTTCTATATCAAAGTCTTTTTCCAAATCCAACGCCTCCTCTTTACAACGATAAAATGATTACAAGGAGAGCATAACCTACAGCGGTCAAGATCGCCGCAGCAGAATTCACTCCACTGTTTTGCATGACAAACTGCCTTTTATATGGTTCATTCATCGCCTTGACTTGGGTTGCCTTCTTCTCAAGGAAATTCATATAGATATCGTTCCCGAAAATGCCAAGGGCAGTATAACCGCATAGGGATAGCAAAAAACCAATCGTTGTTCCAAGTAAAGAAAGGGCAAAAGAAATCCCCAATACCGCCGCGCCGTAAGCATACATTTTACGGTAGAGCATCCAGTATGGCGCAATCAGAAACGCTGGCCAATTCCAAGAGTTTTTCTTGTTTTGTGCTCTCATCTCTTGGAATTTAGGAATATAATATTCCGATTTTACTCCAATCAGCATTTGGATGTCTGCATCAATTTCTGCGGTATTATAGCTAAAAGAAGTAGTATTGCTTCCTTGGTAATAAGCAGCTCCTTGCTGATTCACATATGCATACGGATTTGTGTTTGCAGGATCTGATTGCTGAAAGGCCGGTGCTTGAGCAGACACCGATGTTGACAATCTGTTACCGCATTTTGAACAGAACAAAGATGTACTTTCATTTTGCGCCCCGCATTTTGTACAATAGACGGTTACTCCGGCAGACTGCGAAATATCTTCAAAGCTCATTTCTCTGGTTGTAACCGAACTGTTGTCATTGTCAGCTGTCTTGATTGTTCCGAGGCAGCCGAAGGTGGTACAGCCCTGATTTTCGATCCAGCAATCCTTGTGGTGCGGCATATCACATTCACTGCATATGACGATTTCATCTTCAGGCCTAAATGCAGTTTTGCAATACGGGCATATTTTCCCGGTGTAATCGTTCACAGGCCTGTCCTCCGTAAATTATATTTCTGACATTCTCCACTTCTAATCAAGGTTCATTGCCGTTACTTGACTGTGTATGAGGAGATGACGACTCGCCGGTTCCTTCTACACTGCTATTGCCAATGTCATTTGGCTCATTTCCCGTAGGTGTGTTATCTGTTTGTGAAGAATTGCCGGAAGCATCATTTCCGACAGTATCTTGCGGCTCTGCAGCACTTGACTCAACAACAATTCCCGCTTCAGTCAAAGCGTTTTTCAATTTTTGAATCTCACCAGCCTGACTCCAAATGAGCTGTTGCATATAGGAAAGGCTTTGGTTTGCACTTTCGGCAAGCGTTTTTTGCTGTTCTTCAAGCTTTGATAACTTTTGATTCGTTGAAATATTAGAAAATGTCAACAGAATAACTGCAACAGCAAGCACGGCGATAAGAACATTTCTGATGCTGAAGATAGAGGACTTTGTTACTGCGGCTTCTTCCTTATCGGCATCAAATGTAATTTTTGCTCCGGTCTTATCGTAAATGTAAAAGCCCTTGCATTTTTCTATTTTCTCATTTATCCAAAAATAGAACCCCTCGATTTTCTGAATGGGGTCAACCACGTAGGCAACCTGATAGTCCTCATTAAAGAAATTTTGGTGAATAAACTTATCATATTCAGACAGAAAGATACCAAAATCAGGGTGTGTGTGAATCCAACCAACAATCTTCTTTCCGGGGTGCTTCTTTTCAATTTCTTTGTGAACATATTCCCAAGTTTCGTGGGTGAATTTCAATGTGGTTGGAGTTGCTTCGCAGTATTTTGCTTCAATAAATCCGGAGATGATAATATTAGTTTTTCCAAACTCCTCGAGAATCGTTCCAATCAGCATTCCGCCGCTTTCGTTTGTGGTCTTGTTCTGTGTGAACTTGTGTATTTCCTTGTAAACCGATTGCAGAATGTAGATATTTTTATTTTCTTCAACACGATCTCCAATAGGAAGCATGTTCTGCGGCAGCATATTCTCAGTTAACTCAGGTTGTAAAGCCTTCTTCTTGCTATTCTTTACTCGCTTTCCCATTTTCTCACTCCCATATGTCAATATCGAAATCTGTCCGTTCTGATGGATCGAACTTTGGGGTTATGTTTTTCTTCCTTTGATAGATAAGCAAAATGCTTAAAATGATATTTCCGAGCAGCGATGCCGCTGCAATCCCGATCGCAACATAGGTTACTGTCGGCAGAGCGTATTTCTCATGCTGCTCAATATTATCGTCAACATCGGATCGATTATCAATCGGAGAAACTATATTTGGTGGCTGCACCGCATCAGGTATGTTGCCTTTTTCGTCTGTTTCAATCCCAAGTGATTTCAAGTAGTTTTCTATTCTGTCAGTCGGTATCGATAAGCCAATTCCTTCACTATCGATCATTTTCAAGGTGTTCATTCCAAGAACTTCGCCGCTATCATTTAGAAGTGGGCCACCGCTGTTACCTTCATTAATTGCAGCATCAATTTGAATATAAGACTTCTCTCTGATAATCCGTTCTTTTGCAGAAATCGTTCCCTTGGTAAGTGTATATGCCATTCCTTTTGGAGCACCAATCGTATAAATGTCGTCACCGATTTTCACGGCTGATAAATTCGCCATCATTAAATACGGGAAGGTGGCATTCTCAATTACAAGAACGGCAATATCTTCATCTTCGTTAATGCCAAGCAGAGAAGCCGCGTACTCGGTGCCATCGTAGGTTGCAATCGCAATATTATTGGGATCAGCAATTACATGAGCATTTGTGATAACGCAGTTCTCGCCTATGGCAAACCCGCTTCCAAGGGAAGTTCCCGAGTAGACAACAAAAACTGATTCATATGCTTTTTCGGCATCAAATCCGATAGCGCTTACAGATGAAGCGGAGGCGAATAATACCGCCGCCACCATCAGTAAAGAGAGTAACACTCTGACTGGCTTCACGATATTACTCGCCTCCAAATCCATTATTTTGTATTAAACACAAGCACAGAATTTCCGATTGCAATGGCATCGCCCTGACGCAGAATATGCCGTGCAACTTTCTGACCGTTGACAATCGTCCCCATTGGTGTTCCACAGTCAGTCAAGACATATTTGCTGCCATCAAGCGTAATGTCGCAATGATGCGGACCGACCAGCTTATCCTTGAACAGAACAATCGTGTTTTTGCCGTTGTTGCCAATGCTGGTAGTGCCGGCAAATACAAGATATTCTTTTCCTTCAAATTCACCACGGATAACCTTAAGCCATGCAGCCTTTGCAAACTGTTCGAGCAACCCAACACCAACGCCAATCAGGATACCCATTATAACGATAGCAACACCTCTCGCTACAACATCATTAGGAATCACCTTGCAGACATAGTTGAATAAGAAGCCGCCAACAAAGGCTCCGACCAAACCGCCGAGGGAACAGAACAAGATTCTCTTCTTTTCGGGTTTGATCAAACCAACAGCTACACCGATACCAAGTCCCATGATGGCCCACCCTAAGCCACGCACGAACGCAGCAGTAAATTCAGCAGGCTCGTCACCTAACAGGCTTGAATACATCCACTGTGCAAGATAGCCACTCACAAAACCGATGGCAAGAGATACGCCAGCGCCGATTAAAGCATATTTGACTGCTTTTTCCTTGGAGCCATAGTAGACCCCTTCGCCAATTCCTAAAAACAGGCCGATAAAAAGTGCGATGACTGCCGACCACAAAGCCGTTCCGGTTCTCGTTACTGTAGCAATGGCATCTTTGAGCTTATCTTCGTCACCATCATATTGATCGCTGTAGGCATCATAAAGTGCGTTATCCGCCTTATCATCGTAGGTCGAATAATCCTCTAAATAATCTTTAGCTGCATAGGATGCAGCGGAAGAATACCAAGTGCTAAAGGCTGTGGTAGAGTCAGAATCTTTGCCTTCTTTTTCGCAGTAACTTTCAAACTCGTCAAAAGCTTTTTCGAAAGCTGCATCTGCTTTTTCACGGTATTCAAAGTAGTCTACAAGTTCAGAGTGTCCACTGAGACGAGCGGCAGCAACATCGCTGGTGATGTTTTTGTCGGTCAGTTCTGAGATTCCAAACCCTACAAATGCACCAATCAACGCCCAAAGAAGACCTTTGACCAAAACAGTTTTGAAATTCAGCTTATTCCCTTTTACCGTGCCACCGTGAGAAACGGTTTGCATTCTTTGTGCCGTGGGAACAAACTCGATTCCGGCCAATTCTTCAGCTGTGATTTCAAAATCATTTTCATCTGATTTTTCAGAAACTGGTGGCGCACCGATGTCGTTTTCCTGCTTTGCCGTTGATGCGGGTTCATCACTATCTACGGTTTTTCCTTCTTCATCAAACAGATCAATTTCAACCGGCTCCTTGGAGGAAGCGTAGTCGGCCACATGAAGGTTGATATTGCCTACAGGGAATAGGTGCTTGTTTTCCATCGCCCATTTTGCGGCATCCGCCGACAAAGGACTGTAGGAGTTCCATGATTTATACTGGATCATGTCGCCGATATTGATGATGATGTCGCTCAGGGACTCACCTGCGCCCCAAATATCACCGATACAGATCTGGCCATCACGGAAGTTTGGATGCCAAATCGGAGTTAGAATTTTGCAGATGGGCTTGTAACGGGGGTAGTCTGCATGAAGCGTAATTTCTACTTCATGCCTACCCAATGTTTCAATTCTACCGTCCGGCAGAAGATAGATGCCGTTCACAAAATATGTAACATGGTATTTCTCGGGTGGCTCGTCACCGATGGGAGTTACAATGATGTTCTTGTGACCGGCAAAGGTTTTCTTGATTTCCTCGTAGTCTGAGGCAAGTCGTCTCATTCTTGCGGTCATATGGCTGCGTCTCCTTTATAGATTTTCAAACACTTCTGCTTCATCAACGGTGAATTCATAGTAGGTCGTATCCATTCCGATTCTGCCTCCGACGATATGCAGCAAAGGAATGCCGATTTCCATGGGTGTTTTGTCCAAGAAACTCTCGTCCCCCGTAATGGAATGGACGCTGTCAAATGTCATCTGCGCTCCACATTTCGGACAGGTCAGCATTTCTCCTTTTAACTTGTGGACAGGAGTAAACAGAGCTTTCCTCTCTCCGCAGGAGCATTTTGCTGTTGTCGCAATATCTCGATCAAAATCAAGAACGGCCTTTTCACCAAGCTCACTACGAATCTCCGCCAGCATTTCTTTGAGAGAGGTTGTCCGTGCAGACCATGGCTTTTCAATGATTTTCTCATAGGTATCGTGGCTCATGCAGTCGTCCTTGCGCTGATACTCAACGACATAGGAATCGTGAGTGAGGCCGTTGAACACATATCCTTTGCCGGCGAGTGTAGGAAGATTCCGATCTGCATGGAGCAGTTTCAACAGTTCCTGCACTTGAATGCCAGCAATAACTGAAGAAGATGTTGGCGTAGTTGGGATTTTCCCCTCGGCCATTTGCTCGTGCGTCAGAAGGGCACAGGATTTGCGCTTGTTAATGAGGCGCCAGTCCATCTCTGTCATGGTGCATTCATAGCAAGCCCCCTGGCCCGGAACAAACACTCTTGCAAAACCGTTCAGAGCTTCAATTGCCCCATCGATCCACGGACGGTTCACCTTATAACAGGACTGGTTGATTGCAAGACGAGCCTCTCGGTTGTCAAGGCCACCAAGCACAACATTCATCCGGCGAAAGACACCCAAGCCAACATCGTCAATGATATTGGCGACAAATGCCTTCGCTTTAACATCCGGATTGATTTCCATTGCACGTTCCGCAGCGACCTCGGCTTTGTATCGACCGACATCTCTTGCACGATAGAGAATGGAACGGGTAAGGTTCGTGCTTTCAATGGCATCCATATCATAGATAAGAATGCGACCGATTCCGAGAAGTGTCAGGTTCTTGATCAGCTCATTTCCGATTGCACCTGCACCTACTACCATGATCGTAGCATTTTTCAGTCGGTCTTGATCCCACCACGGAATCAGACGCAGACGGCTGTAGCGATCTTCTTCAAAATCAGAGTTTTGCAGTTCAAATGTGTTTGCGTTCTCACCCATTACAACACACCGCCCGCCGTGATCTCAGGCTGAAGGCGAAGGACATCTCCATCCTTAATGCCAGCCTCGGCAAGTGTTTGCGACTCGAGAAGCTGTCTGCCAGTCACTTTGTGGATAAACTTATAGCTGATTGGATTGCCGTCAGGACCAACAGAGGGCAGCTTGATTTTTTCTACCAGCTTTACCATGATGATGCCACATTTAATATCATCGGGCAGACCGACTTTTTGCTCCTTATTGCCTGTTGCATCGACGATAACGACATTCACTTTTGCCATTTTAATAAGCTCCTTTTTATTTTAATATTCTTTGACGGCCTACTTTTCTTTTCTGCACGCTCCCGGAAAATAGATAATTTTTATAATACTACAATACTGAATTCTAAATTTAGTTTACTAAAAATATGTTTTTTGATTATACACATACAATCAGAATGAGAATCTTTCAACTTCATCTCATAAGTATGATGAAAAGCATAGCACCATCAGCTGTGGCACATGTACCATATAAAAACAGTTTCAGTTTGTCTTGTACGTCACTTCAAGTCCTTTGTCAGGATGGTATTTCCATGTGACAGTAACATCCCCAAATGTCTCAGACTGCTTTCCGTCGGCACCAGTAGTTTGCCCCATATCATTAAACAAGGAACTCGGCAAGCCAAGCGCATCATTGACTGCTGCAATTGCCGTATATGCTTCGGGGTAGGCCAACCCATCATCATCCCAATCATAGGGATTAGTATCTATGCTCAAATAGCTACCGTCTAATCCGTAATCTGCCCAAGTTGAGTCGCAGTACTGGTAATAAAGGGCCTTAAAACGGGGGCCACTCTTTACAACAACTGTCAAACTATCTGTCTTTCCACCTGCCGAAATAGTTATCGTGCAAGTACCATCCCCCTTGGCGGTTATCTTGCCAGAATCGCTCACAGTTGCAACGGATTCGTCAGAAGATTTCCATGTTACATTTGCATCTTTGGACTTTTCCGGGGCGATGGTGTAAGAAACTGTTGTAGAACTATTGGTTTTCAATTCAAGGGAAGATTTAGAAAGTGTAATCGTATCCACCGACGGCCCTCTAAGGTAAAGAATCAAGACGATGACAGCAACTGCAACGATGCCAGCAATAATCGGTAGGACAATTTTCTTTTTGCTCTTGTTTTTCTGAACGCCGGCATTAAACTGATTGATGGCTGCGCTTACTCCAGCATCGACTACAAGCCCAACCTTTTGACCACACTTCGGGCAAAAATTCTGCCCGTCTTCCAGTTCGGCACCGCACTTACTGCAAACTTTTTCCTTAGGGGCATTTTTCGGGGTCCCGCACTTGGGACAGAATGCCTGTCCATCACCTAAGGGCGCACCGCAGTTGGAGCACACATCCGTCGGATTGGTGTGCTGCTCCTCATAATGCTGCTCCTTGCAGCCAAAAGTGGTGCAGCCCTTGTTTTCTTCCCAGCAGGCTGCATGATGAGGAATGCCACATTCAGGGCAAACCTTCACCTCTTCTCCTTCTTTGATCTCCGTTTTGCAGTACGGACAGATCTTGCCAACATACTCGTCCATTTCTCTGCCTCCAGTTTTTATTTATTCTGAGATGCCGCTGCATCAAGGTAAACAAATCCTGCACGGCTCATATTCGCCGCTTTCAAATTCTTCCTCGATCATCCTGCGGGCATTGGTCTTATCCTTCACGAAAATACAATCTTTCTTGTGATACTTGTTTCCTGACTCCGTTATATAATAGTCACCGTAATACGATTGCTGTTTGTGGATGTAGCAAAGCGCTGCAACCGCAATAGTAAGCAAGGCAAGTCCGATAATCGAGATGAGCACCGCTTTTTTATGGCGATGAAGGATATGCTTAATTTTACTGGAGCTACTTGGATTCAAGAGGTAATGTGCAAACTCATTGGCCTCATATTCGTCCTGCACATCATGACCGATAATCGGAGATGTGTTCATGTGTCGGCAATAAATGTGTCCTTCTTCATGAGCCAAAACCATCAGCTTTTCATCATCAGATAAGTCCTCATGTATAAAAACGACTCTGTGGTTGCAATCTGCATAAGTAAAGCCCCTTGACCGTAGAACCGCATCGGAGATATTCAAAGCATCTATCCGGCAGGCCACGGCTTCCTCATTATAGATGTGGTTGAATTCAACTACCGTATAACCTTGCTTTTCAACAGCTTCTTTGAGTGCCGGATAAGTAATGCCGTAAATTGAAAACTCCCTCTGAAAGGATTTGGCGCTCTGTTTGGCTGTGTTATTCTTCATGTGTTTGCTTAATCTCCTTGATTGCCCGATATGCCTCTTTTGTCTTTGCATTTGGAGCAACCGGAACATTAAAGTTCATGCCATCAAAGGATTTCACGATTACTTCTCCGGGAGTTGAAGTACACCTTGCGTATTCGACCATAATCATTATTCGGATTGACCGCATAGCCTGCTCATCCAAGTTTTCAATTATAGCGTTTGTCCCATCGCCTAAGAACAAATCAAGGTTCACATCTTTTGCCGTATTTCCGGCATTAAACGCCAACATAACCTCTTGCGGTATGGCTTTAATTGATCTAAGGAACCTCTGATTAAATCGCAAGAGTGGTCAGCGAGGGATTTTGTTCCAAATTGAGGTTTGGAAATCGCAGGAATACTTTGTGTATTTCAAGATTTTCAAACCGATAAGTTGGGGCAAAAGGCCCGCTGAGCGCCGCAGACGATTTATTCAGAGGTTCCTTTGGTTTACTGAAATAATTATAGCGGAAATTGCCGGATTTGTACAGTCTTTTCTGTCGGCATTTTTGACAAAAAACACCGCCGAAACTGCGCATAGTGCCGAAAATCGCGTGCATACTAGCAACAGCACAAGGATAGGAGGAAACCAAATTGGATATTTTTGCGCTCATCGTGAGCATTATCGGATCGATCAACTGGGGGCTGATGGGCCTGTTCCGTTTTGACCTCGTGGCATGGCTCTTCGGCGGTCAGGCAAGCGTCGTCAGCCGCATCATCTATGTCGTCGTGGGGCTTGCGGGTCTTTGGTGCATCTCGTTCCTGTTCCGCCGCCATGCGCTCGGGACAGACACCGCCGACGCCTGACCCCGGAACGTCAAAAAGGCACGGACTCTTTCCGATTGAAAGAGATCCGTGTCTTTTTGTGTCTCGGCATTTTTTGGGACTTACGGCTCGGCCGTCTGCTGCTCCGTCTGCTGCTCGTTCAGCCCGGAGGTCAGCACGTCGGCCAGCGACTTATCCGTCAGAAACGTGTTCAAATTATAAAGATACAGCACGTCCGTCACGCCCTCGCGGTTCAGCAGCGCGGCCGCGCCGTCATAATAATACCGCGCGTCGATCAGGATGATGCGGTCGTAATAGGGCAGGAGGAACTGCACCAGGCAGTTGGCATAGGAATCCTTGAAGATCAGCAGCGTTCTGCCGGTGTCGGCCGTGGTACGGATGTCGACCTGCGGATGGTTGCCGCCGAGGAACACCGCATACTGATCCTTGCCCTCGAGCGCCTCGCTGGAATAGATCGAGCAGCTCGTCTTCTGCTCGTCCGGGATGGAGACGACATAGTCCACGTCGGTCTTCGGCGCGTAGATGTCGATCGCGTCGCGCACGGCGTGGCTGCCGCTGCGCGAGGCCAGCGTGCCCTCAAAGGAATTGCTCACGCGGTAAACGTCGTATTCCGTCGAGGCCGAGGCGGACTTCAGCCCCAGAGAGGGCGCCATTGCCTCGAAGGCATATTTCGCGCCGAGGCTCGTCCAGTGGTGGTCGGTGCGGTAAAACAGCTCCTCGTCGCCGTGGGCGCAGAGCGCCTTGGTCACGTCGATGAAATCCAACCCCTCGAGCGCGTTTTTCAGCTCCTTGAGCTGGTGCCTCTGGTCGGTCACGGGTGCGTTTTTCGGGAGCTTATCGGCGCAGACCGTCACGGCGTTCGGAATGATCGCCGCGTGCATCCTGACGTCCGGAAAGGCCGCCGCGAAATCGCGCATCGCCTGCTCGTTCCGGCTCAGCTGCTCCGTGTCCGGCGCGTCCTGCTTCTCCATGAGGTAGCCGTCCTTGCAGAGGTAAACGCCGTTCTCCTCCTTCGCGCCCAAAAGCTTGTCGTAGGCCAGCTTCAGCGAGACCCAGCCGTCGCGCCCGACGAACTGATCGGAGTCATAGGCCTCCAGATCCGACGTAAAGCTGCCGTCGAGCAGGTTCGTCAGCGAGAGCTTCGGCCGCTGCGCCAGCACGCGGTTTTCATTGTCGGAAAACGCGCGATCCGGCGTCAGGAGGCCGATGATGCCCCAGATCAGCACAAAGGCCGTCAGCGCCAGCAGCAGATAGCCGCCCTGCAGCTCCCGGTTGCGTTTGCGCCGGAGCTGCCGCGCCTGACGCCGCTGCAGCATCCGTTCGCTGCGATTTTCCAAAGCAATCGCCCCCTGTCAGAATTGGAAATAGAGGAAGGTGGAATAGGTCGCGTTGGTCATGCCCGCGACGCTCAGCACGAACAGCAGCACGAACCAGAGCGCCGAGAGCGCCGCCAGCAGCTGCCCGCGCCGGTAGCAATACTGCCCGGCGAGCTTGCCGACCGGGAAGGCCGCGACGCCGCCGATCAGCAGCAGCGGCCAGCACTGACCGAAATAGTATTTCGCCGCCGCGTCGAGGAAGCCGACGTGTCCGCCGAAGAACATCCGCCCCAGCCAGCAGGCTGCGTCGCCGATCGTGCCGGAGAAGAAAAACACCCAGCCGACCATCACGAGAAACAGCGTCAGAATGTGGCGGAATACACGCGGGATATGCGCCAGAATGTCCTGAAACACGAACTTTTCCAGGATCAGAAGCAGCCCGTAGTACAGTCCCCAGACGACGAAGCTCCAGCTCGCGCCGTGCCAGAGGCCGGTGAGCAGCCAGACGACGAGCAGGTTGCGGATGGTTCTGCCCGAACCGGCGCGGCTGCCGCCGAGCGGGATGTAAACATAGTCGCGAAACCACGCGCCGAGGGAGATGTGCCAGCGGCGCCAGAATTCCGTGATGCTCGACGAGCAATAGGGATAGTTGAAGTTCGGCGCCAGCTCGAAGCCGAACATCTGCGAAACGCCGATGGCCATGTCGGAATAGCCGCTGAAGTCGAAATAGAGCATCAGCGTGTAGCACAGGGTGCCGAGCCACGCGCCGCAGGTCGAGAGATTCACGCCTCCGATGTTGGAGAGCGCGTAAAACGTCGTTCCGAGCGCATTCGACAGCAGCACCTTTTTCGCCATGCCCACGACGAACATCCGCGCGCCCGCGCCGAGCGCGGTCAGGTCGAGCATATGCGGCTCGACCTGCCGGTCGAAATCGGCGTATTGGACGATCGGGCCGGAGACGAGCTTCGGGAAGAAGGTCACATAGAGGCTGAAGCGGAGGAGATTTTTCTGCACGGGCGCTTTGCCGCGATAGACGTCAAACAGATACGACAGCAGCGTGAAGGTATAAAACGACAGGCCGATGGGCAGCGGCAGCTCCCGCGCGCGCAGATTCAGGCTCAGAAGCGTGTTGAGCGTGCGCAGCAGGAAGCCGTAATACTTGAAAAAGCCCAGAAGCAGCAGGTTCAGGAGCACCGTGACCGTCAGCACAAGCCGCGCGCGGCCGGTCTGCCCCTTTTTCTGATAGGCAGAAAGCTCCAGCGCCGCCAGATAGTTCACAAGGATGCTGCAAAGCATCAGCAGGAGGTATTCCGGCGTGCCCCACGCGAAAAACAGGATGCTGCAGATCAGCAGCGCAGCGTTGCGCCCCTTTTTCGGAAGAATATAATACAGCAGCAGGCTGATCGGCAGCCAGACGAAGGGGAAGATCAGATTTGTAAACGACATATCGTCCCTCCCCTACAGCGCGCTGCGGAAGGCGCTGACGGCCGTGTCGGCCTGCGCGCCCACGACGAACAGGATATAATTTCCGCGCACCTCGATGCGGCTGAAATTACAGAGTATGTTATATTGCTCCACGCCGTAGCCGTCGAAAACGGCCTTCTGCGCCTCAAGGCGCTTCTCCACCGCCGCGCGCACGTCGTCGGCCTGCGCCGTGTCCTTCAGTTTGACGAGGAACAGCTCCTCGGCCTCCATGTTCGTCAGCGGATAATACAGCGCGCAGTCCTCGAACTGCGCCGGGTCGAGGCCGTAAAAGCGGCGCACCATCTGGTTGTCGCCCTCCTGCATTGCGCTGAGGTTCATGACAGAGGTCACGGCGTTTTTCACCGTCTCAAAGGGCTGCGCGCTGACCGGGTCGGACGCGAATTTCAGCCAGAGGAAGGCGACCGCCAGCAGGACGACCAGCCAGCGCGCCAGCTTGAGCAGAATCGGCTTATTCACTGGTCGTATCCTCCCCCCACGACGCGATGATCATATTGGCCGCCCAATAGGGATAGAACGGGCTTTTGACATGGATGCCGTCGCCCTCCCAGAGGTCGGCGTGCTCCTCGCAGATCGCCTCGTTATCGGCATAGATCAGGCCGTTTTCCTTGCAGTATTCCTCGATCGCCGCGCTGAACTCGGGGATCCTGCGCCAGCGCTCCTGCGTCTGGAAGGCAGGCTCGCGCGCGGGCAGAATCGAGCTGACGACGATCTTTGCCTTCGGCAGCGTGCGGCGCAGGCTCTCGATCATCTTCGCAAAGCCCTCGACGTAATCCGACGGCTGATCCCATTTCCCGATGCCGATGTCGTTCAGGCCGTAGCAGAGGTACACCGTCGAGGGCTTCAGCTCCGCCAGCTCGTCGAGCTTCTCCGAAACCTGCAGGATCGTCGCGCCGCTCTCGGCCAGAACGCGCGATTCGTCCAGAAAACCGAAGTAAGAAAAGCCCACCGCGCGGGAATCCCCTAAAATTACATAATTTTCAAAGTATTTCCACACGCCGTTCTGGTTGTCGATCAGCTCCCGGATGCGCTGCTCGCGCTCGGCCAGAACATGCTGATGCTCGATCTGCCGGAGCTGCTCCTCGACGGCCTCGGGGCTTTTCGCCTCAAGCGCCTGCAAATAGGCCACGCCCTCGGAGCAGCGCTGCTCCTCCTCGCTCGGTTTGCATCCGGAAAATGCGGAAAGAGCCATGAATATGGTCAAAGCACCGGCTGCCAGCCGATAAATTCTTCTCTTTTTCAAGTGTAAGCCTCATTCTCCGCGGTGCGGGCATTCCGGCGGATTTTTTGTTATATTACAAATGACGGGCGTCTTTGTGCGGAAAAGGGCAGCGCCCGCGCGCCGCCCAAGCAACCCCTCGATCTTCCTGATGAGCTTATTTAGTCTAGCATAGATGACCTGCATTTGCAACCGGTTTTTCGACTTTCTTCGACATATTTTTCGCGCTTTTTCCGCGCACCAAAAATGCGTCCTAAAAAGACCGAAAACAGGCAGCCCGAGCTGCCTGTTTTTTTGAATTTGGTCAGATATCCTGTCTGCCCTCCAGTGCGCGCAGCAGCGTTACCTCGTCGGCATATTCCAGCTGTCCGCCCACGGGGATGCCGTAGGCAAGACGCGTCACGCGTACCTCGAGCGGACGCAGCAGCCGCGAAATGTACATCGCGGTCGCCTCTCCCTCGGTGTCGGGATTCGTGGCCATGATGACCTCCCGGACGCCGCCCTTTCCGACGCGCTCCAAAAGCTCCCGCACGCGGATGTCGTCCGGGCCGACGTGGTTCAGCGGCGAGATCACGCCGTGCAGCACATGGTAGACGCCGCGGAACTCCCGCGCGCGCTCCATGGCAACGACGTCCTTCGGGTCTGCCACGACGCAGATCAGCCCGTGGTCGCGCGTCTCGTCGTCGCAGATCGGGCAGATGTCCTGATCGGTCAGATTTTGACACATCGGGCACAGATGCACGGTTCTCTTCGCCTCAAGGATCGTCTCGGCGAACTCCTGCGCCTCCTCCTGCGGCAGGCTCAGAAGATGAAACGCCAGCCGCTGCGCCGTCTTGCCGCCGATACCCGGCAGCTTTGCAAATTGCTCGGTCAGCCGCTCCAGCGCGGCAGGAAAATAGCGCATCAGAACAGGCCGCCCAGATTCAGGCCGCCGGTCAGGCGCGAGAGGTTCTGGGACGCCTCGGTGTCCGCCTTGCGCATGGCCTCGTTGACCGCGCCGACGATCATATCCTGAAGCATCTCAACGTCGTCCGGATCGACCGCCTCGGGCGCAATGGAGATCGAGAGCACCTCGTGCTTGCCGTTGACGACCGCCTTCACGACGCCGCCGCCGACTGTCGCCTCATATTCCTTGCTCTCCATTTCCTCCTGCATCTTCTGCATATCCTGCTGCATCTTCTGCGCCTGCTTCACCATGTTCATGTTCATGCCGCCGCCCATACCGCTGCGGAAACCGCCCTTTGCCATATCCGTTCTCCTTCGAGTTTTTTATTATTGATTATTGAATGTGATTATTATACCATAGCCTCCGGCGCTTTGCAAGCTTGCGCAGAAATTTCGCCGTCCTCCGGCAGCTGCCGCAGCACCCGGCAGGGATTGCCGACGGCGACGCAGTGGTCGGGAATGTCGTGCGTGACCACGCTGCCCGCACCGATGACGACGTTGCTGCCGATCGTCACGCCGGGCAGGAGCTGCGCACCCCCGCCGATCCAGACGTTGTCGCCGATCACAATCGGCAGTGCGTATTCCCAGCCGGCGTTGCGGCGCGCGGCGTCCAGCGGATGCCCCGAGGTATAAAGACCGCAATTTGGCCCGAGCAGCACGTTCTCGCCGATCCGCACGCCGCCGGCGTCGAGGATCACCAGATTATGATTGGCATAAAAATTCTCGCCCAGCTCAATACTGCCGCCATAATCGCACCAGAACGACGGCTCGATCCAGCACGCCTTGCCGACCCTTCCGAGCAATTCCTCCAGCAGCGCGCGCCGTCCCTCCGCGTCCTCCCGGCTCAGCTCGTTATACGCCCGGCAGAGCTTCTTGGCTCGATCCCGCTCGCGCGCCAGCGCGGCGTCGTTCGCGTCATAGAGCTGCCCGCTCAGCATTTTTTCCTTTTCCGTCATGGCTTCGCCCTCCTATCCGCCTGTAGTATACGCCAAGAGACGCGCCGCGTCAATCCCCCTTGCAATTTTCCTCAAAATCGGGTAAAATGGGCGCAAGGGAGTGGTTTCTATGCGAATTCTTTTGATCGACGGGCAGGGCGGACAGCTCGGCGCGCAGCTCGTGCGCAGCATCGCCGCAAAATTCCCGGAGGCGGAGCTGACCGCAGTCGGCACGAACGCCACGGCGACGGCCGCCATGCTCAAGGCCGGGGCAAAACGCGCCGCCACGGGGGAAAACCCGGTCGTGCTGGCCTGCCGCAGAGCCGACGTCATCGTCGGGCCGATCGGCATCGTGATCGCCGACTCCATGCTCGGAGAGGTCACGCCGCGCATGGCCGTCGCCGTCGGTCAGGCGGACGCCGTGCGCATTCTGATCCCGATGAACCGCTGCGAAAACCTCGTCGCCGGTGTCCCGGAGCAGCCGACGGCCGCGCTTCTCGCCGACGTGCTGACACAGCTCGAGCGTCTGCAAAAATGACTGTGCGCCGTTGTTCTGCGCCGAAATAGGTCTTGCGAAATCCGTCATTTTATGGTAAAATACTGCCGCTGCTCAGAAGAGCAGCGGCGGAACAGAAGTTCCTTTATGAACGGCAACCCCGAATTTTTAATGAGACGACCGGAAGGTGTCCGTTTCCCTGTAGGGAAGGCGGCGTCTTTTTTTCGTCCCGAAAGGAGCTTTTTATGACCGCAAAACAGTCCAAATCCCTGCAAAATCTGATCTATTCCGCCGTCTTTCTCGCGCTTGCCTACGTGCTGCCCTTCCTGACCGGGCAGATCCCGAGCGTCGGCAAGATGCTTCTGCCGATGCATCTGCCCGCCCTGCTCTGCGGCTTCGTCTGCGGCTGGCAGTGGGGGCTTGGCGTTGGCTTCCTCGCGCCGCTGCTGCGCTCGCTGACGCTCGGAATGCCGCCCTTCTTCCCGATGGCCGTCTCGATGGCCTTTGAGCTGGCCGCCTACGGCGCGATTGCGGGGCTGCTGCACCGCGCGCTGCCGAAAAAGGTCGGCTGGGACTACGTCTCGCTGATCGTCGCCATGCTCACCGGCCGCCTTGTCTGGGGCGCGGTGCGCTTCGCCTGCACCGGTCTGGACGTCTCGGCCTTCGGCCTCTCTGCGTTCTGGACGGGCGCCTTCGCAACGGCGTGGCCGGGGATCGTGCTGCAGCTCGTCGTCATCCCTCCGCTGGTCGCCCTCTTCGATCGGCTCAAGCGCTCCTGAAACGTTTGCGCGCCCGCAAAAGCGGACGCGCATTTTTCATTCCACATCAAAAATATCCGGGTGCGCCTGCGCGCGCTGCACGAGCTTGTCATAATTGCCGTTCGACGGCTTGGGCGTCTGCCCGGCCTTGACCGCCCGGACACGGATCGGTCTGCCGGCGATGCCCGAGGCGCACTCGCCCACGCGCTGCAAAACCTCCGGCGCATTGATGAAGGGATAGGCAAACTCGACGCATTCAAGCGTCAGAACGTCCCCGTCCAGCGCGCCCTGCACCGGCGCATTGGCGTGGACGGCAAACATCCCCATAGCCGGCGGCTGAAGCGCCGCGCGCGCCTTTTCGACCAGCTTCGGCCAGAAGCCCTCCGGCGCTGCCTTCTGCGGCAGCTGCGGACGCGGCGGAACCGGCTCGTCCGACGGGTCGGGCGGCGGGGTCAGCTCCTCCCACGGCGCGGACTCCGGCTCGTCGTCGTCCCAAGGCGGCGCCTCCTGCGGGGTCTGCTTCTGCTCGGGCGCGGGCTTGGCCGCGGCGACCGCTCCGGCCGCCAGCCGATCCTCCAGCCGTCCGACCCGCGCCGCCAGCGCGGCAGGCGTGGCGACATCCTCCGGGCTGCACAGCCGCAGCAGGCACAGCTCGGCGTCGATGCGGCGGTTGGAGCTGGTGTTGAAGCCATTCGCCGTTTTTCTCAGCTCCTCGGTCATCCAGAGCAGCTCCGACGGCGAAAACAGTGGCAGCAGCGCAGAAAGCTCCTGCTCCGTGCAGATGCCGGAAACCAGCGCCGCGCCGCCCTTGGGCGCGGTGCGCAGGATCAGCAGGTCGCGCGCCACCGAGCAAAGCTCGTTGAGCATGGCCGCAAGATCCTTGCCCTCGGCATACTGCCCGTCGAACAGCTTCAGCACGGCCGCGCTGTCGTGCTTCGCGATGGCCTGCAGCATGGCCTCGGTCTGCCGCGTTCCGGCAAGGCCGAGCGTGCGGCAGACCTGCTCGGTGCCGAGCTCGCCGGTCGAGGCCGACGCGCACTGGTCGAGCAGACTGACTGCGTCGCGCAGGCCGCCGTCGGCCAGCCGGGCCAGATAGGCCGCCGCCTCGGGCAGCAGATCGATCTTTTCCTGATAGGCAATATAGCTCAGCCGGTCGGCAATATCCTGCGGCAGGATGCGCCGGAAGGAGAAGCGCTGACAGCGCGAGAGGATCGTCGCGGGCACCTTTTGCAGCTCGGTCGTCGCAAGGATGAAGAGCAGATGCTCCGGCGGCTCCTCGATGATCTTGAGCAGGGCGTTGAACGCCTGCATCGAGAGCATATGCACCTCGTCGATGATATAAACGCGCTTGCGCACCTCGGCCGGGGTATAGATCGCGTCGTCGCGCAGGCCGCGCACGTTATCCACGCCGTTGTTCGACGCCGCGTCGATCTCCAGCACGTCCATGCACGCGCCGGAATCGATGCTCCGGCAGGCCGCGCAGCGGTTGCACGGATTGCCGTCGACCGGGTGCTCGCAGTTGACGGCCTTGGCCAGAATTTTTGCGCAGGTCGTCTTGCCCGTGCCGCGCGTGCCGGTAAACAGGTAGGCGTGGCTGGTCTTGCCGGTGAGGATCTGGTTTTTCAGCGTCTGCGTGACCGCAAGCTGACCGACCACGTCGTCAAAGGTCTGCGGCCTGTATTTTCTGTATAAAGCCTGATACATTTTAAAATTCCTCCGTGTTCTTATCCTTTAGTATAATCCATCCCCGCACAAAAAGCAAACAGAAAATCCCGCTTGTATTCTCCCCGTATTTGCGGTATGATAAAGGAAGAAATTCACAGCAAAGGAGACCCGACTATGGAAAACTGGACATTTGCCTCCATTCCCTATCAGCGTCCCGACGTGGAGCAGGCCAAGCGGAGCTATCAGGCATGGACGGAGCAGGTGAAAAACGCGAAGGATTATGCCGAGGTGCGCGGCATTCTGCTCGAGATCGACCGGGAGACCATGCCCTTTGACGAGCAGTGCACCGTCGCCTTTATCCGCAACACGCTCAACACGGCAGACGAATTCTATGAAAAAGAGCTGGAATATCTGAACGACGCGCTGCCCGAGCTGGAGCAGTACAGCGTCGCCTGCTACGAGGCGCTGTTCGACTCGTCCTTCCGCAAGGAGCTGGAGCAGGAATTCGGCCGTCAGCTCTTCGCGCAGATCGAGCTGCAAAAGAAGAGCTTCTGCGAGAAGAACATTCCCCTTGCCCAGCGCGAAAACAAGCTGGTCATGGAATACCAGAAGCTCATGGCCTCGTGCAGCATCGAATTTGACGGCGAGACCTGCAACCTCTACGGCATCCAGAAGCATTTTGAGGACGACGACCGCGAAACGCGCCGCCGCGCGTGGCAGGCCTATTCCGACTTCTACGAGGCCAACGAGCCGCGCATGGAGGCAATCTGGGACGAGCTGATCGCCGTGCGCAACGAGATGGGACGCAACCTCGGCTATGAGAACTTCATCCCGCTGGCCTATATGCAGCAGGGCCGCACGGACTACGGTCAGGAGGAGGTCGCCTCCTTCCGCGAGCAGGTACGCAAGGAGCTTGTGCCGCTTTGCAGCAAGCTCTATGACTATCAGGCCAAGCGTCTCGGTCTTGAGCATGTGATGGTCTGGGACGAGGAGCGCATTTTCCCCGACGGCAACGCCCACGCCATCGGCGGCGACGACTTCCTAGTCAGCGAAGCGCAGAAAATGTATCACGACCTGAGCAAGGAGACCGGTGCATTCATCGATTTCATGATCGAACACGGCCTGATGGATCTGACGAACCGCCCCGGCAAGGCCTCCACCGGTTATATGACCGACCTCAAGACGCGCAAGGCGCCGTTCGTCTTCTCGTGCTTCAACGGCACGATCGGCGATATGCAGGTGCTCACGCATGAGCTGGGGCACGCCTTCGCGGGCTACCGCGCCATGCGCTGCCAGCCGCTCTCGGCTTATTACGGCGAGTCGACCGACATTGCCGAGATCCATTCGATGTCCATGGAGCAGTTCTGCTATCCCTATGCCGAGCGCTTCTTCGGCAAGGACGCCGACAAGTTCCGCTTTGCGCATCTGCAGGACGCGATCACCTTCGTGCCCTTCGGCGTGGCCGTCGACGAATTCCAGCACATCTGCTATGCCCACCCCGAGCTGACGCCGAAGGAGCGCACGATGCAGTGGCACAAGCTCGAGGAAAAATATATGCCGTGGCGCCGCTATGGCGAGAACCCCTTCATGGAGCGCGGCGGCTATTGGTATCACAAGCTGCACATTTTCCACTACCCCATGTATTATATCAACTACACCCTGACGACCATGGGCGCGATGGAATTCAAGAAGAAATACGCCGAGAACCGCGAGGCCGCATGGGCGGATTATCTGCGCCTGTGCGACGTCGGCGGCAGCCGCAGCTATCTCGAGACGCTCGAATACGCGAACGTCTCCAACCCCTTCCTGCCCGGAAGCGTGGCGCGGAGCACGTCCTACGCAAAGGACATCCTGCTCGCCGAGGCGGAAAAGCTGTCGAAATAATTAAAAACGATGCACGGGGGACGGCTATGCCGCCCCCGTGCTTTTTGAAGCGCATCGGATTCTCTCCATATTTCAAAATCGCATTCCGATTACAGGTCTTTGTCCGTTATTTTCTACAAATTATTTTTTGTGTCTACTTGACAAAGGGCGTGTGGTATGATAAGCTGGCAATGGGAACACCCGTACATTTGAGAGGAGGAATTTCTATGCGGTTCAAACGGATTCTCCCGGCTCTGCTGGCCATTTTCCTGCTGCTGTGCTGCACCGGCTGCGGCAATCGGACATCGCCGTCGACCGAGACCCCGCAATCCACCGCCGCGCCGAGCGACTCGTCCACCGAGGTCGAGCAGCCGATGGTCGTCGACGCCTACAATGGCTCGCGGCAGAATTCCGAGGGCGCGCTTTTCACCTGCGCCATCCCGCGCGTCACCCTTTCCGGCGCAGAGATCGACGCGCTGAACGACGAGCTCTACCAAACCTTTTACACCGATCAGCTCGGCGCGGACGGCGCTCCGACCGGCGCGACGAGCTACGACTGGTATGTCTGCGGCGATGTGCTCACCCTGCGGATCACCGAGGATGCCGGCCTGGAATTTATGACGTATCACGTTTATTCCGTCCGCGTCAGCACGGCGCATGTCATGACGCCCGAAGAGGTGCTCACAGAGGCCGGGCTGACCGCCGCCGCGTTTGAAGAACAGGCGAGCGCCGCGCTCGGCAACGCCTATTGCGTCTGGCTGTCCGGGGAGCTTGCGCAGCAGGAGGAGCCGGACGCGCGCTATCTGGAGCAGTTCCAAAAGACCGTCAGCGCAGAAAATGCGGCCGAGGCCGTGCCATTTTTGGATGAAAGCGGCGCGCTGTGGCTCTGCGGGAAGATTTATCAGCCCGCCGGTGGGGACTATCACGAGGAGCTGCTCCCGCTGACCGGCTACGAGACCTCAGAATTCTATTCCGCGCTGCTGGAGAAGCTCGGCTGAGCGCGTGCGCTTCCCACAAGCGTGGCTTCCTGCGGGATGCTCGAAAAACCGACGCGCAGAATCCGGCGTTTCCGGATGCGCGGTCAAAAATGCTTCAAGCAACTCCTGCCATTTAAGCTAAGGAACCTCTGAATAAATCGTCTGCGGCGCTCAGCGGGTCTTTTGCCCCAACTTGTCGGTTTGAAAATCTTGAAATACGTAAAGGATTCCTGCAATTTCCAAACCTCAATTTGGAACAAAATCCCTCGCTGACCGCTCTTGCAATTTAATCAGAGGTTCCCAAAATGCGATAAGGAGGAACCGACCATGTATTTCGGCTACGGTTATTATTTTGACTGGTATTATATTCCGATCCTGCTTGCGGTGCTGTTCTCCGTCTGGACGAGCATTCAGGTGCGCTCGACCTTCCGCCGCTATTCGCAGGTCTACAACCGCCGCGGCGTGACCGGCGCGGATGCCGCGCGCGCCGTGCTCGCGGCAAACGGCGTCGGCGGCGTGCGCATCGAGCGCATCTCCGGCGAGCTGACCGACCATTACGACCCGCGCTCGAACGTCATCCGCCTGTCGGCCGACGTCTACGACTCCGCGACACCGGCGGCCGTCGGCGTCGCGGCGCACGAGGCCGGGCACGCCGTGCAGTATGCCGTCGGCTACGGCCCGATCAAGCTTCGCGCGGCCATCGTCCCGGCGGTCAACTTCGGCTCGAAGCTCTCCATGCCGCTGCTGCTGATCGGTCTGCTGCTCATGAGCTTCACGCGCTACGCCGAGCTGCGGACGGTATTTTATTACATTGCTCTCTCCGGCGTTGCCTGCTTCGGCCTGTGCGTGTTCTTCCAGCTTGTCACACTGCCGACGGAGTTCAACGCCAGCCGCCGCGCCATGCAGGCCATCCGCACGACCCATCTGCTCGACGACGAGGAATGCACCGCCGCGCGCAAGACCCTGACCGCCGCCGCGCTGACCTATGTCGCGGCGATGACCGTCTCGCTGCTGCAATTCCTGCGCCTGCTGAGCATGTTCTCGCGCAGAAGAGAATGAGGGAAGCGAAGTCGGGCTGTGCGCGAAATACGCTCTTTGATCGTGTGAAAGATGCTGCGCACGGGAAATGCAGACTTGCGCCCGCGTGAAACGGCGCTTCGGGAGAAGCGCCGTTTCGGTGTCCCTGCGGGACAAATTAAAACATTCCGATTAAGAAACCGGTAGGTTTTTTCATAAAACCTACCGGTTTTGTGTCATTGCGAGGAGGGCGCGTGCGCCCGACGCGGCAATCTTTGACGGAACGATTTGCCATCCCGGAACGAACTATGGTTGCACGGAACGAAACAGAACCATAAATAAAGGGCGAGAAAGCAGAATGAAGCAGGGAATCCATGTCTTTTGTGATAGGAATTTCTTTTTGCTTCGTGCTCCCGTGCTTCGGTGCGGGATGCCATACCTCAAACTTTAAGATTGCCACGGCCGCAATGCGGCCTCGCAATGACACGAACTTGAGACGTTTTTGCATTAGTTTATCGCTTTAAATCATTGAAGCAGCATATAAGAAGCTCTATGATATGGATGAAGCAGGGTAGAAAACGGTAGGTTTTTCCATAAAACCTACCGTTTTCGTGTTCACAATATTTGAATCCGTCGAGGAGCAGCTCCGCAATGACATAAATTGAAACGCTTTTATTTGAGAAACAAACATTCTTGGCTGTATGCAGGCGTTTTCGAGCAGAATCAACATCCCGCTTTTGCACGAACCTCATAATGACATGAAAAATGGTAGGTTTTTCGTAAAAAACCTACCATTTTTATTTCCGAACTGCTTGAGATTTGTCGCGGAGCGGCACCGCAATGATTCATTTTTCAGTCTTCCGTATTCATTTTACCCGGAGGCGCCGTTTCGCGCGGGCGCTTGCCCGTTCACCGCGCGGCATGGCGCTGCCGGTCATGGCGCCGCCGTGCTTCGTCGGGCTGCTGCGCGCAGCTCTTTCGGACGCTTTCAGCCGCGCACGGGCTTCGCCGCGCATTCGATCGCCAGACGGCGGCGGTGGAAGCAGACCATCAGGCCGAACCATCCGGCCGGCATGGCCGCCGCGCCGATCGCGCAGGGATATTTCACCCAGAAGCTGCCATAGCCCAGCCGACAGATCGCAAGCACGAGCGAGAGCAGGAGCAGCACCGTTGAAAGCCCCCACAGCCCGAACGCCAGCACGCGCAAAACGCGCATGGGCTTCGCACGCGGCGGCAGCCGCTCGGCCCGCTGCTCGAGGATGCGCTCCCGGCGCAGGCAGAGCCAGAGGCTCGCGCCGAGGATCACCCGGCAGAGATAGAGTGCCTCCTTGCCGACCGTGCTGTGCAGGCCGAAGCCGATGCAGAAGCACATCAGCAGCGCCATAGCGATCGAGCCGAAGCAGAGGCAGACCGTCAGCTTCACGGCAAGGTCATAATAGCGAACGGGTCTCATTCCGCGCCCTCCTTCGGGTGACAGGTCGGGCAGGGCTGATAGCCCCAGCGCACCGCCTGCGTCACGAGCGTGACGTTATAATAGCCGGTCTCGTCGAAATCCGGGCAGCCGGCGGTGTGGTAATAGCGCGATTTTCCCGGCACAAACAGCGCGATATGCTCGCGCATGAAATCCAGCGCGGCCTCGTCCTGCGCGAGCTTTTCGCGGTCGGCCGCAAGCTCCAGAGCAAGCACGTCGTATTCGTTTTGCAGCTCCTCCTGCTTATCGTGCAGGTCGCGCAGAGCCGCGCGCACCGTGGTGAGCTGGTCGCGCACGCGCGTCATCATCGCCTCGTTGTCCTGAAGCGACGCCTCCTTGCTGCGGAGCGTCGCCTTGAGCTGCGCCGAGCGGAGCAGTCCGCCCGCCGTGCTCACCGCCAGCAGCATCAGCAGCCCGACGATCAGCACGTTTTTCCCGCGGCTGCGGCGCTTCTCGGCGCGCGCCTGCCGCGCGGCGCGGCGCTCGTTCTTCTCGCGCTGGCGCTTTTCGGCCTGACGCGGCGTCGCCTTGCGCTCGGGGAGCACAATGCGGCGGTCAAGGAACGGCGAGTCGGGCAGCGGCTGGCTGACCAGCTTCTCGCAATCGGGGCAAAAGGTCTTGCCCTCGTCGATGCGCCGTCCGCAGCGCAGACAATTCATGACGACACCTCCTGTCGCAGCACGGGTGTGCAAAAATCCGTTTTATCAGTCGAGATAGAACACCTTCATGCCCTTATAGGTCATGTAAGTATCCAGCTTGGAGACGATCTCCATCGGCGCGTGCATACTCAGCACGGGCACGCCCGCGTCGACCGTCTCGATGTTGCGGTTGGCCATGTAGCACGCAACCGTTCCGCCGCCGCCCTGATCGACCTTGCCCAGCTCGCCGGTCTGCCAGATGACGTCCTGCTCGGAGAACAGGCGGCGCACATAGCCCATGACCTCGGCGGCCGCGTCGGACGAGCCGGATTTGCCGCGCGCGCCGGTGTACTTGAAGATGCCGGTGCCGTAGTTGATACGGGTGTTGTTGCGCTTGTCGCAGGTCTCGCCGTAGATCGGGTCATAGGCGTTGCTGACGTCGGCGCTCAGGCAGAAGGAATGCTCGAAGCAGCGGTGCAGGCAGGCGCCGGTGGCCTTGCACAGGTCGTGCATAAACGTCTCAAAATAATGGCTCTGCATACCGGAGATGCCCTCCGAGCCGATCTCCTCCTTGTCGGCAAGGACGCAGACGGCGGTCTTTTTCGGCGTGCCCAGCTCGAGCATCGGGCGGAAGGCGGCGTAGGCGCAGACGCGGTCGTCGTGGCCGTAGGCCGCGATCATGCTGCGGTCGAAGCCGACGTCGCGCGCCGGACCGGCCGGGACCATCGTCAGCTCGGCGCTGAGGAAGTCCTCCTCGGTGATGCCGTATTTCTCGTTGAGCAGACAGAGCACCGCAAATTTGATGCGGTCGGCGCCCTCGTCGTCCTTGAGCGGGCGGCTGCCGAGCAGAATGTTCAGGTTTTCGCCGGTCACGCCCTCAGCGAGGGTCTTTTTCATCTGGTCGGCCGCCAGATGGATCAGCAGATCGGTCACGCAGAAGATCGGGTCGTTCGCGTCCTCGCCGACCGTGACCTTCACGACCGTGCCGTCCTTCTTGGCCACGACGCCGTGCAGCGCCAGCGGCGTGGTCGTCCACTGGTATTTCTTGATGCCGCCGTAGTAATGCGTCTTGAAATAGGCCAGCTCGCTGTCCTCATAGAGGGGGTTCGGCTTGAGATCGAGGCGCGGGGAGTCGATGTGCGCGGCGCAGATGTGCGTGCCGTTGTCGAGCGGCTCGGAGCCGACGACGGCGAAGATCACGCTCTTGCCGCGATTGTTGCCGTAGACGCGGTCGCCGGGCTTGAGGCTCATGCCGGGCTTGAGGGCGACGAAGCCGGCCTTCTCGGCCTCGGCGATCGTCCAGTCGACGGCCTCGCGTTCAATTTTACAGGTCGAAATAAAGTCCATATAGTCGCGGATGTACGGCTCCATCGCGGCGCGGTCGGCCTCGGAGATGCGGTCGTAGCCGTTTTTCGGGTCGGCAAGCAGCGTTTTGCGCAGCGCTTCGTATTTTGTTTCTTCCATCGGGTAAACTCCTTTCAGAAATTCGGTGCATTTTGTGTCAAATTCGGCGATTGAGCCGGAATTTTGCAGGATAAAATCGGCCTTTGCGGAAAATTCCCCGTCCGACGGCTGGGCATGGATGCGCGCGAGCGCGCGGTCGGCGGAAATGCCGTCGCGCGCGGTCAGCCGCGCGACGCGGACGTCCAACGGGGCGAGCACGGCGACGGTTTTGTCGCACAGACGGCTGAGGCCGCTCTCAAAGAGGGCAATGGCGTCGACGGCCGCAAAGCGCGTCCCGGCCGCCTCGGCCTGCCTCAATCGGGCGCGCACGGCGCGCTCGACGTGGCCGTGCGTGAGCGCGTTCAGGCGCAGGAGTTTTTCGCGGTCGGAAAAAACCTCGGCGGCCAGCGCCGGGCGGCTCAGCGTCCCGCCGGCAAACGCCGCCGGAAAGGCCGCGCGCAGCGCTTCCAAAAGCGCCGCGTCGCTTTGCAGCAGCCCGTGGTAGATCGCGTCGCAGTCGAGCGCGCACGCGCCCAGCCGTTCGGCCGCGCGCAGCAGCGTCGTCTTGCCGCTTCCGCTGCCTCCGGTGATGCCCAGAAGGAACATGGCTCAGTCCTCCGCGTTCACAATATGGAAGGCGGCGGCCTTCTTCAGCCGGTTGCCGACCGCATAGGCCACGCCGCCGCCCTCGGGACAGCGGGCGTAGATCGCGGTGATGTCCGGCCGGTCGAGCGCGCGCAGCGCGGCAAATAGCCCCGCCGAGAGCGTGTGCGGGTCGGCCTCGCGGCCGTAGGCCAGCGCCTGACAGCCCTTATAGAGCGGCAGCTCTTCCTCGTAACAGAGCACGGCGTCCGTCGGGCGCAGACGCGCGCGGATATAGCGCGCGGCGGCCTCGTTGCTGCCGTCGACCACGGTGACCTCCGCCGCGGGCGCATAGTGCTTGTATTTCATGCCCGGGGCGCGCACGACGGCGTCGTTGGAGATCAGACCGAGCACGGCCTTGTCCACGTCCAGCTCGCCGAGCACCTCGGTCAGCTCCTCGGGCGTCACGCCGCCCGGACGGAGCAGGCGCGGCCGCTCCCCGGTCAGGTCGACAATGGTCGACTCCACGCCGACCTCGCACGGGCCGCCGTCGATCACGGCGTCGATCTTGCCGTCCGTGCCGTAGTCGTGCAGGACGTGCTGCGCCGTCGTGGTCGAGGGCTTGCCGGAGAGATTCGCCGACGGCGCGGCGATCGGCACACGCGCGCGGCGGATGAGCGCCCGCGTGACCGCCGTTTTCGGGCAGCGGACGGCGACGGTGTCCAGCCCGGCCGTCGTGCGGCGCGGCACCAGCTCGCGCACGGGCAGAACCATCGTCAACGGCCCCGGCCAGAACCGGTTGGCCAGCTCCCACGCGGCCTGCGGAATGTCGTGGCAGTAGCGCGACAGCTCGGTCGGCTCTGCGATATGAATGATCAGCGGGTTATCCTGCGGCCGTCCCTTGGCCTCGAAGATCTTGGCCACGGCGGCCTCGTCGAGCGCGTTCGCGCCCAGACCGTAGACCGTTTCGGTCGGGATGGCGACCACGCCGCCGGCCAGAATAATCTGCGCGGCCAGCGCCGGGGTCTTGGGATCGTCCGCCGCAAAAATCTGCGTTTTCATGCTTCGTCACTGCTTTCCCGCAGACGCTCCGCCTGATCGGCGGCAACGAGTGCGTCAATGATCTCGTCCAGATCGCCGTTCATCACGGCGTCCAGCTTATAAAGCGTCAGGCCGATGCGGTGATCGGTGACGCGGCTCTGCGGAAAATTATAGGTGCGGATCTTTTCGTTGCGCATCCCGCTGCCCACCTGACTTTTCCGTTGACCCGAATAGGCCGACTCGATGCGCTCCTGCTCCATCTGATAGAGCTTTGAGGAGAGCATGAGCATACATTTTTCGCGGTTCTGGAACTGGCTGCGCTCCTCCTGACAGGACACAACGATGCCCGTCGGCCTGTGAATCAGGCGCACGGCCGAGGAGGTCTTGTTGATGTGCTGCCCGCCCGCGCCGGACGAGCGATAGACCTGCATCTCGATGTCCTCCGGGCGGAGGTCGACCTCGGCCTGCTCCATCTCGGGCAGGACGGCCACGGTCGCCGTGGAGGTGTGCACGCGGCCGCCGGACTCCGTCTCGGGCACGCGCTGCACGCGGTGCACGCCGCTCTCGAATTTCAGCCGCGAGAACGCGCCCGCGCCCTGAATTTCAAAGTCGGCCTCCTTGACGCCGCCCAGCTCCGTCTCGGAATAGTTCAGAAGCTGCACCCTCCAGCCTTTCGACGCAGCATAGAGGTTATACATGCGAAACAGGCTGTGGGCAAACAGCGCGCTCTCCTCGCCGCCGACGCCGCCGCGCAGCTCCATAATGACGCTCTTGTCATCGTTCGGGTCATGGGGCAGCAGCAGGAGCTTCAGCTCCTGCTCGAGCACCTCGCCGCGCTTTTTCGCGTCGGAATATTCCTCCTGACACAGCGCCCTCAGCTCCGCGTCGGTCTGACCGTTCATCAGCTCCGCCGCCTCGCTCATATCGCGCTGCGCGCGCAGATAGCCGCGATACGCCGCAACAACGGGCGTCAGCTCCTTCTGCTCGCGCAGGAAGGCCGCCGCCTTCTTCGGGTCGGCGTAAAAATCCGGGCGCTCCATGCGCGCGTTCAGCTCCTCCAGCTTTTCCGCAAGCTGCCTGAGCCTGTCCAGCATCCCGTTGTCCAACGGCGTCACCTCGCTTTCCTTTTGATCGTAATATTGTATCAGATTTTACGGCGCTTGTCTACGGTATCGGTTAAAAATGACCTGCGCCCGGTCATGCAGGCGCTCCGTCGCGGCCAGCGCGGCCGCGCCCCCGGCGTTGATGCGGTGGACGTGCGGCGTCATATACAGCAGGTCGTGCACGGCGTCCGCGCCCTCGAGCGTGAAGTCAAACTCCAGCGTGCGGCTCGTCTCGAGCGCGAAGCCCGCGAGCGCCGGGTGGAGCGTTTTTTCCTTGTGTGTCAGGGTGGGGTAGACGATGCGCTTGAGCGCCATGAGATGCTCCGGCCCGGCGATGACCTGCACAAAGCAGCCGTCCGGCTTCAGCACGCGGGCGAATTCCTCCGCCGCCGTCAGGGCGAACATGGACAGCACGCAGGAAAAGCTGCCGCCCGCGAAGGGCAGATGCGCCGCCGTGGCCGTAAGCCAGCGGGCGGTCTTGTCGCGTCCGGCCGCGCAGCGCACGGCCTCCTTGGAAATGTCGATGCCCCAGCGCTCGGGGACGGTTTTTTGCAGCGCGCCGA
Organism: uncultured Eubacteriales bacterium; assembly: GCA_900546415.1. Classification (GTDB taxonomy): domain Bacteria; phylum Bacillota; class Clostridia; order Oscillospirales; family Oscillospiraceae; genus JAZOXB01. Next base: position 19,374 of record URCY01000006.1, on the reverse strand, counting down.
GGTAATAGCCCTCGCCGCAGCCCGCGTCGAGCACGTCGGGCGCCCCATCGACCAGCTCCCGCAGCGCTTCGGCGATCGGCGCATAATATCCGCCGTCGAGAAAACGCCGCCGCGCAAGCACCATCTCGCGGCTGTCTCCGGGGCGGAGCGAATGCTTCTGCGTCACGGGCAGAAGGTTGACATAACCCTGCCGCGCAACGTCGAAGCAGTGTCCGCTTTCGCAGCGCCAGACGGCCGCGCCCGGCAGCAGCGGCGCGCCGCAGACCGGGCAGATCAGATTTTTCAAAGAATCACCAGTTTCTTCCACGTATTCGTTCGCGCGCGGGCGGAATGATAAGGGCAGAGGGGGAATGCATATGCGGATCAGACGATTGCTCGCGGCCGTGCTGCTTGCGGCGCTTTTGGCGCCGGCAGTACGGGCGCAGGAGCAGCCCTGCTATGTGGCGCTGACCTTTGACGACGGGCCGTCCGGACGGTTCACCCGCAGGCTGCTGGAGGAGCTGGCGCAGCGGAGGGTCTTGGCGACGTTCTTCCTCTGCGGCTACCGGGTGGAGCAATATCAGGAGCTGACGGCGCAGATCGCCTCGGACGGACACGAGATCGGCTGTCATGGCCAGACGCACGAATCGTTCCGCGAGCTGTCGCAGATGGCGCTGTGCTCCGAGCTGGAATGCTCCATGGAGCGCATCACGACGGCGGCGGGGCAGCGCCCCACGCTGCTGCGCCCGCCCGGCGGCGTTTTTGAACCGGAGCGGCTGGCGCAGACGGTCTGCGCCGACCTGCCCGTGGTGCTGTGGTCGGTCGATCCGAAGGATTGGCGGCGCAGCGACGCGGACGGGATCGCCGCCGAGGTGATCGAGGTCGTGCGGCCCGGAGACATCATCCTGCTGCACGACATGTCCGATTCCAGCGTCGACGCGGCGCTGACGATCATCGACACCCTGCAGGCGCGGGGTGTGGAGTTCGTGACCGTCAGCGAGTTGGCGCGGCGCGCCGGAACGGAGCTGACCGCCGGAACGGCTTATCGGAGCATTCCGTTTCCCTCGGAAGCGAAGAATGCCTCCAGCTCGGAACGAGAGGCTGCCACGGAGCCTTGCACGAATCCGGCTTTCCCGCCGCCGCGCCCGTGGCAGGCGGCGTTGAGGCGGCGGACCAGCTCCCGCAGGTCGCCGGTCTTGCTCGCAAGGGCATATTGATAGGCGCCGTCCGCGCCGGTAAAGACCGCGCAGAGGCCGTCGGCGCGCTTCACGAGCGCGTCGGTCAGGCGGCGCAGGGAATCCGGCGTGAGCGCGTCCTCGAAGAGCAGCACAAAGGGCGCTCCCGCATAGCACTCAGCCTGAAGGGCGAACAGGCGCGCCTCGAGCGCCCCGGCTCGCAGCTTTGCGGCGTCAAGATTCGCGCGCAGCGTGCGCACGGCCTCGGCCGTCCGGTCGGGCTTTGCCGAGAGCAGGCCGGACACCTGCCGGTTCTGGTCGAACACGGTCTGAAACCGGCGCACGGCGCGGCCGCCGCAGAGCAGCTCCATGCGGCATCCGCTGTGGAAGCGCTCGACGCTCAGCAGCTTGACCAGGCCGATCTCGCCGGTGCGGCGCACATGCAGCCCGCAGCAGGCGCAGATGTCCGCGTCCTCGAAGCGCACGATGCGCACCGCGCCCGTCAGCTCCTTTTTGCTGCGGTAGGGGATGGTTCTGAGCGTCTCGGCGTCGGGCACGGAAACCGTGCAGGGCAGGTCGCGCCAGATCAGGCGATTGACCGCGTCCTCGACCTCCTGCATCTGCTGCCGGGTCAGCTCGCCGCTGTAGTCGATCGTGATCTCCTCGGCGCCCATGTGGAAGCCGACGTTTTCATAGCCGAAGCGGCTGTGGATCACGCCGGAGATCAGATGCTCGCCGGAGTGCTGCTGCATCAAATCAAACCGACGATCCCAGTCCACCGCCATGACCGCCTCGCTGCCCACGGACAGCGGGGCGGTCACGCGATGCACGATCTCCTCGCCGCGCTCGCTGACGTCCGTCACCGGCACGCCGTTCAGCGTGCCGAGGTCGCAGGGCTGGCCGCCGCCGGTCGGATAAAAGACCGTCCGGTCAAGCACGACCTCCCAGCACGCGGCGGCGTTCTGCTTCGCCTCGACCGGGCGGCACGCAAGCACCGTTGCCGTGCCTTCGGTTTGATATTGGTTTCCATAATACAGTTTCTCAGTCATGGTTCGGATTCCTTATGTTTTTCCTTGGTTCTCCAGCCATTTGGCCAAGGCGTCGGCCATGCCGGTGTTGACGGGCTGGTCGGCTTTTTGCTTTGCCATGTAGCTTGCAACATCGCGCTTGCCCGCGCCGGTCTTGGCGCGGCGCTCCTTGAAGGCCGAGAGCTTCTCGCGATAGCCGCAGACGCAGGCGAACATCTGGTTCTCGCCCTCGCCGCGCAGCTCCATCTTCTTGAAGCAGTTCGGGCAGCGGGCGTTCGTGACCTGCGTGACGCTGCGGCGGTAGCCGCACTCCCGGTCGGGACAGACGAGCATCTCGCCGCGCTTGCCCTTGACGAGCAGCAGATATTTGCCGCATTCGGGGCAGACCTTGCGGGTCTGGTTGTCGTGGGTGTATTTTGCGTCGCTGGCCTTGACCTCCGCGACGAGGCGCGTGGCATAGGCGCGCATTTCGTCGATGAATTTTTTGTCCTGCTCCTGTCCCTTGGCGATGCGCGCCAGACGATCCTCCCACTTGGCCGTCAGCGCGGCCGAGCGCAGGTCGGGCGGCGCCAGCTCCACGAGCTGAAGCCCCTTCGAGGTCGGCACGATCTCCTTGCCGCGCCGCTCGATATAAAACGCCGAGAAGAGCTTTTCGATGATGTCCGCGCGGGTCGCGGGCGTGCCGAGGCCGCTCGTCTCCTCAAGGATCCTGCGCAGCTCCTTGTCGGCGACCTGCGCCTGCGGATGCTCCATGGCGGTCAGCAGGGTCGCCTCGGTATAGCGCGCAGGGGGCGGCGTCTTGCCGCTGACGACCTGCGCCGAGGAGATCTTCACGCGCTGCCCCTGCGTGAGCGGCGGCAATGTCTGGACGTCCTCTTCCTCCTCGTCGAGGGCAAAGCGGCGGTCATAGGCCGCGCGCCAGCCCGGCTCCAGCATGACCCTGCCCTTGGCCGAGAAGGAATATCCCGCGACCGTGAGCGTCAGCTCGACCTCCTCATATTCGCACGGCGGCAGCAGCACGGCCAGAAACCGCCGCACCACGAGGTCATAGACGTTGCGCTCCGGGCCGCTCAGCTGCCAGAGGTCGGGGGCCTCCTCGGTCGGGATGATCGCGTGGTGATCCGTGACCTTGGCGTTGTTGACAAGGTATTTCGTCTTGAGCGGCCGCTCGCGCATGAGCTTCTGCGCCAGCGGCTTATAGTCCCCGACCATCACGGCGCGCAGACGCTCCGGCAGCGTCGGCACGACGTCGTCGGAGATGTAGCGCGAATCCGTGCGCGGATAGGTCAGCAGCTTGTGCGTCTCATAGAGCGCCTGCATGAGATTCAGCGTTTCCTTTGCGGAATAGGCGTATTTTTTGTTCGCGTCGCGCTGCAATTCGGTCAGGTCGTAGGCCGCGGGCGGCGGCGTCATGCGGCGCATTTTGCGCACCTGCGTCAGCACGGCCTCGCCGTTCTGGCAGGCAGCCGCGATTTTTTCGGCAAGCGCACGGTCGAACATGCGCGAATTGTTGTTTTTGTCGCGCCAGACGGCGCTGAAGCCGCCGACCCTGAGGCGGACGCCCCAGAATTCCTTCGGCACGAAGGCGCGGATCTCCTGCTCCCGTGCGGCGATGAGCGCCAGCGTCGGGGTCTGGACGCGCCCGGCCGAGAGCTGCGCGTTGTGGCGGCAGGTGAGCGCGCGCGTGACGTTCAGGCCGACGAGCCAGTCGGCCTCGCTGCGCGCCTGCGCCGAGCGGAACAGGTTGTCATATTCCGCCGCCGGGCGCAGACGGGCAAAGCCCTCCTTGATGGCTTTGTCGGTCTGCGACGAGATCCACAGGCGCTTGGTCGGCTTCCTCCAGCCGGCCTTGGCCATGATCCAGCGGGCGACCAGCTCACCCTCGCGCCCGGCGTCCGTGGCGATAATCAGCTCTGCAAGGTCGCCGCGCTTCATCAGCCCCTGCACCACGCGGAACTGCCGCCCGGTCTGCGGGATGACGACGAGCTTCATCTGCTGCGGGAGCATGGGCAGGTCGGCCATATCCCATTTTTCCCACTTTTTTTCGTAAACATCCGGGTCGGCCAGCGTGACCAGATGCCCCAAGGCCCACGTCACGACGTAGCGGTCGCCCTCAAGATAGCCCTCGCCGCCGCGTTTGCAGCCCAGCACCCGCGCCAGCTCCCGTCCGACGGACGGCTTTTCGGCCAGAACCAGTGATTTCGCCATCAGTCGAGCACCTTGACCGACTCGATGACCGGCTGCTGATCGGCCGGGATCGTGCCGTTACCGTCGGTCGGCTGCGCGTCGGCAGCAATCGCGTCGACGACGTCCATGCCGTTCATGACATAGCCGAAGCAGGCGTACTGGCCGTCGAGGAAGGTCGAATCCTTCTGAACGATGAAGAACTGCGAGCTGGCGCTGTCCATCGCGCTCGAGCGCGCCATGGAGATCGCGCCGCGCGTATGCGAGAGCGGATTTTCCACGCCGTTGGCCGAGAATTCGCCCTTGATCGTCTTATCCGAGCCGCCCATGCCCGTGCCCTCGGGGTCGCCGCCCTGGATCATGAAGCCCTCCATGATGCGGTGGAAGGTCAGCCCGTCATAGAAGCCGGAGCCGGCGAGGTCGAGGAAATTCTGCACCGTGATCGGCGCGGCGTCGGCGTCCAGCTCGACGGTGATCGTGCCGTAATCGCGCACGGTGATGGCCACATGGTGCTTGCCGCTCTCTGCGGAACCGCTGCCGGAGGTCAGCGCCCAGATCAGCACGCCCGCCAGCACCGCCACGCAGACGCCCGCCGCCGTCAGCCACGGCCAGAGCGGCTTTTTCGGCTGCGCCTTCTTCTGATTTTTCTTGCTCTTTGCCTGTCCCATCGTGTTTTACTCCTTATTAAAATTATTTTCTTCTACATTAAAATTATTTTCTTCTACGATCACGCCGCCGCCGAGCAGCCGCGCGCCGTCATAGCACACCGCAAATTGACCGGGCGTCGCCGCCCGCTGCGGCTCGTCGAACTCCAGCCGGCAGCCCGTCTGCGTCGGCACGAGCAGCGCCGGAGCGGTTCGCGGCGTATAGCGCAGCTTGGCCTGCACGCGCATCGGCGTCTCCGGCCGCTCGAAGGGAAACCAATTGCAGCGCTCGACGAGGACCGTCTTGGAGAACAGCAGCGCCCCGTCGCCGACCACCACGTCCGCGCCGCGCTTGCCCAGCACATAGGCACGCGCGCCGAAGGCCATGCCCAGCCCGCGCCGCTGGCCGACCGTATAGGCCTCCATGCCGCGGTGCGCGCCGAGCACCGTGCCGTCCGGGCGGATGAAGTGTCCCGGCTGCGGCGTCAGCCCGTGGGCGGTCAGATAGGCGAAATAATCGCCGTCGGGGATGAAGCAGATGTCCTGACTGTCGTGCTTTTTCGCGATGCGCAGACCGGCCTGCGCGGCCAGCGCGCGCACGGCGTCCTTGCTTTTGACCTCGCCCAGCGGGAACACGCAGTGCGCAAGCTGCTCCTGCGTCAGCTCGCAGAGGACATAGGTCTGATCCTTTTCGGCAAATTCCGCCGTCGCGGGGATATAGCGCCCGTTCTCGTGCAGCAGCCGCAGATAGTGCCCCGTGGCCATGCCGTCGTAGCCCTGCGCAAGGGCGTAGTCCAGCAGGCGGCCGAATTTGATCGTCCGGTTGCAGACCACGCACGGGTTCGGCGTGCCGCCGGAGCGATAGGTCGCGGTGAAATAATCGATCACGTCGCGCCGGAATTCCGCGCGCAGATCGAGCAGGGTGAAGGGGATGCCCAGCGTCTGCGCCGTCTGGCGGGCGTCCTCGGCCTCGGCCTCGCCGCCGTCGCGCAGCAGCAGCGTGCAGCCGCCGACGGAATAGCCCTGCTGCCGCAGCAGGAGCGCCGCCGCCGCGCTGTCCACGCCGCCCGACAGCGCCACCATGATCTTTTTCATGCATCGCCCTCCGTTTCCGGGTATTCCTGCGACGATTATATCATATTTCGTCGCAGGAGGGAAGTCCCGCGCCCGAAAACCGCCCGCAAAAAGTGCCGCAGGGGAGCTGCGCCGTTCGGAAAACAAAAAAGGAAGACAAGCGACTGCTTGTCTTCCTGTGAGCTTGCATCAGATAGCACGTTCAACCTTATTGGAACGGAGGCATCTTGTACAGACGTAGACATGGCGCGGAGAACCGTCAACGATTGCTTTCACGCGCTTAACATTGGGCTTCCACGCTCTGTTGGAGCGTCTGTGGGAATGGGAGACCTTAATGCCGAACGTCACGCCCTTGCCGCAAATATCGCACTTTGCCAATTGCTGCACCTCCTATCAGTTCAAAAATCATGCGGATAACCTGCGCTCTTGAAGCGCCGCTGTATATGATAGCAGAATTTTCACGGAATTGCAAGAGATAATTTGAATTTTTTTGATTTTTTATTCCGAACAGGAGGATTTCGGCGTCCGTCGGCAGGCACGAAGGGGCAAAATTCGGGATGTCCTCCGGGATTTTTGTCATTTTCCGCTCCCGTGCCTCGCTGCGGGATGCCATACCTTCGGCTTAAAGATTGCCACGGCCGCGCTGCGGCCTCGCAATGACACAAAATCGGGACGTTTTTATTTGGAAAACAAATGTTTTTTTGTTTTATGCGGTTATTTTTTGCACGGTGTCGCTCCGCATCGTTTTTCGAATGCTCCGTTCCGGAAATTGTTCCGTTTTCCCGCAAAACCCACCAGATTTGTCATTGCGAGGAGGGCGCATTTTAGCGCCCGACGCGGCAATCTTAAAGTCGAAGGGACGGGATCCCGGAACGAAGCATGCAAGCACGAGGCGAGACAAGGCAAGAAGCAGAATGTGTTGGTGCCGAATGTAGAACACATACCGTTTTGCTCTGTTTTCCCATGCTTCGTTCCGGGATGCCGGTTCGTTCCGTCAAAGATTGCCGCGTCGCTTTGCTCCTCGCAATGACATGACCGAGAGGTTTTATGGGAAAACGAGGCGGTTTTCAGAACGATAAGGTTCAAATTTGTCGCGGAGCGACACCGCAATTCTCCAGTCTTCCGTTTTCAATCTTCAATTTTCAGTCTTCATACCCAAAAAAGCCCCGGCATCTGCGCGAAGCAGATGCCGGGAGTCTGAGTTCATAACATTGCACGTTATTTTTGCTTGGGAAGCTCTGATTCAATCGCAAGAGCGGTCAGCGAGGGATTTTGTTCCAAATTAAGGTTTGGAAATTGCAGGAATACTTTGTGTATTTCAAAATTTTCAAACCGACAAGTTGGGACAAAAGACCCGCTGAGCGCCGCAGTTGATTGATTCAGAGGTTCCCAAGATTTTCAAACCGATCAGTTGGGACAAAAGACCCGCTGAGCGCCGCAGCCGATTGATTCAGAGGTTCCCTATGTCTCATAAAAAACGGCGACCGCCGGTAAAAACCGGCAGCCGCCGCAAAAGCGTCACGGTTCAGCGGCAAGCGCTGCTGCCGTTACAGTGATGAATGCAGTTGTTTCGATCGGTCAGAAGTCGACCTCGGTGTCGTAGTAGCAGCACTTGAGCAGCTTTTCCATCTCCTCGACGGACGGCTGACGCGGGTTCGAGCCGGTGCAGGCATCGGCCAGCGCGTTGACCGCGATGTCGTGGACGCGGGCAAGGAAGACGTCCTCGGGGACGAAGCCCTGCTCGCAGGGATAGCTGTCGGCGCCGTAGTGCTTGATGCAGTGCGGGATGTTCAGCTCGTCGTTCATCTTGCGCAGGTAGGCGATGAGAGCCTTGACCTTCTCGTCGTCGGAGGCGCTCTTGTCGCAGATGCCCATGTAGTCGACGATCACGCCGTAGCGCTTCTTGGCCGTCTCGTCCTTCGCGTTGAAGGCAATGACCTTCGGCAGGTACATGGCGTTCGCCGCGCCGTGGATGATATGTGCGCCGTAGTCGGCGAAGATCGCGCCGGTCTTATGCGCCATGGAGTGGACGATGCCGAGCAGTGCGTTCGAGAACGCCATACCGGCCAGGCACTGCGCGTCGTGCATCCGGTCGCGGGCGGCCATATCGCCGTTGTAGGAGGGAACGAGATCCTTCATGATCATCTCGATGGCGTGGATGGCCAGCGGATCGGTGTAGTTGCAGTTCGCGGTGGAGACATAGGCCTCGATCGCGTGGGTCATCGCATCCATACCGGTGTGCGCGACGAGCTTCTTGGGCATTGTCTCAGCCAGCTCGGGGTCGACGATGGCGACGTCCGGGGTGATCTCGAAGTCGGCGATCGGGTATTTGATGCCCTTCTGATAATCCGTGATGATGGAGAATGCAGTGACCTCGGTAGCCGTGCCGGAGGTCGAGGAGACGGCGCAGAAATGCGCCTTCTTGCGCAGCTCGGGGATGCCGAACACCTTGCACATATCCTCAAAGGTGCAGTCCGGATATTCGTACTTGATCCACATTGCCTTGGCAGCGTCGATGGGAGAGCCGCCGCCGATGGCGACGATCCAATCCGGCTGATAGTCGATCATGACCTGCGCGCCGCGCATCACGGTGTCAACGGAGGGATCCGGCTCGATGCCGTCAAAAATCTTGACTTCCATCCCGGCTTCCTTCAGGTAAGCCTCGGCTCTGTCCAAGAAGCCGAAGCGCTTCATGGAGCCGCCGCCCACGCAGATGATCGCTCTCTTGCCCTTGAACGTCTTCAGCGCCTCAAGAGCGCCCTTGCCATGATACAGGTCACGCGGAAGTGTAAATCTTGCCATTTCAGAATACCTCCAGTTGTTTATTTTTTATGATTCCATGATAGCACGCTGTTTTCCGCTTGGGAATTGCCTTTTTTGCATATGGGTATTTTATTTATCGATAATTCCTAAACCGAAAGGCAGCAATTCACCGGATTCTTTTGGAAACACCGCCGTTTTTTGAATTTTTTGGTGCGTTTATTCACAGAACATTCAAATTTTCAGCTTCCGGCTGCTGCGATGATCTCGCGCTTCGCCGCCACGAGCTGTTCGATAAACTGACGGTCCAGCTCGCTGAAGGAATAGTCCCTGCGGTGCACCAGCACGTCCTTATAGACGCGCCCGTTTCCCCCGCACGCGCGCTGCACCAGCCCGTAGCGCTCGAGCAGCCGCTTCGGCACGGGTGAGACCCACATAAAGGTCTGCGGATTCTGCGACAGCAGCTCAAACTGGCTCGCGCGCTCAAAGACATAGATGCGGCGGCGCACGTCCTCCTGAAGCTCCGCGCGGCGCACCTCGGCCGTCGGGATCGAGGGCACATAGGGGTCGGCGTGGGCGATCTCGATCAAATCGGTAAGATCCCCGGCCGCGATCCGCGCCTTCCGTGCCAGCGGGCCTTCCGCGCTCATCAGCAGCACATAGCGGAACTCCGTCACCAGCTCATAGGCCAGCCCCTTCTCCTCCATCATGGATTTATAGGAGCGGTCGTATTGCTCGGCGTAGCGCAGGATGCCGAGCTTATAGTCCTCCTGCAGCAGGTTGCGCAGGGTCTGCATCGCGCCGGTCTCGCAGTAAAACAGCTCCGCCTCGCCGTCGCTGCCCAGCTCGCGGGAAAACCGCGCGAAGGCCTCGGCGATATAGCTCGCGCGCGGCACGGACACGGAGAAGCGCTTGCGCCCGGCGTCGCGGTTTTTGAAGAGATTTTCGATGTTCTCGACCTGCTGCAAAACGGACTTCGCATAGCGCACGAAGATCTCGCCGTCGGGCGTGAGGAACATGCCCTTGGCGCTGCGGTCGAAGATCGTAATGCCGACGTTGGCCTCCAGCTCCTTGATGGCGCGGCTCAGCGTCGGCTGGCCGACATAGAGCAGCTCGGCCGCCTTATTGATCGATTTGGTCTCCGCGATCACAACGGCATAGCGCATGTGCTGAAAATTCATTCGCGGTGCCCCCTTTTTGCATTTATTGAGAGAATTATAGCACAAAATTGCGAAAAATGGAATCCTGTATTTCCGTTTTTTCATACCCCGTATTTGAAATTTTTTCATCTTTTCTGAATTTTTATGTTGACAAACGCGCATCCAGCCGCTATAATCGAACCATCGTTGAGGAAAGGAGACCTTCAAAATGGCAAACGGCTTCAACCGCATGATGAACATGATGATGTGCATGGAGATGTCCATGTGCATGCGTTGCCATGCCCATTCTGAGCGGTCTTGTTTCTGAAAGTATCATGATTTTCAGTCGGGAAACGAGCTGCTCGTTTCCCGACTTTTCTTATGCGAACGCATCGCAAAATTAAGGAACCTCTGAATAAATCGGCTGCGGCGCTCAGCGGGTCTTTCGTCCCAACTTATCGGTTTGAAAATCTTGAAATACACAAAGTATTCCTGCGATTTCCAAACCTCAATTTGGAACAAAATCCCTCGCTGACCACTCTTGCGATTTAATCAGAGCTTCCCTAAAAACTATTTTTCGTTCTCTCCGTAGCGATAGCTGCCATAGCGGTAATACCGGCTGTAACGGTGCGAATAGTGCGAGTCGACGCGGTTGTTTGGGTCGTTGAGCACAAAGCCGGAGATGTTGCCGTTCATCTCCTTCAGGTATTGCACGGCGTCGGACACGTCGCGCAGCTGGTTCTTGCCGCTCTGCGTAACGACGATATAGCCGGTGATCTTTTCGGCGAACACGGCTGCGTCGGAGACGATGTTGATCGGCGGCGTGTCGATGATGACATAATCAAAATACTTGCGAACGTATTCCAGCAGAGCGTCCATCTGGGTCGTGGCCAGAAGCTCGGCCGGGTTCGGTGGGAGCTGACCGGCCGTCAGAACGCTCAGGTTTTTGCAGTCCGTGGCGCGCACCTTGACCTCGCTGGTGAGTCCGGCCAGAATTTCGCTCAGACCGCCGCGCGACTCCATGTTGAAATAACGGTGGATGCAGGGCTTGCGCATATCCGCGTCGATGAGCAGCACGCGCTGCCCTGCGAGAGCAAAGGAGACCGCGATGCTGACGGCGTTGGTCGATTTGCCGTCGCCCGCCAGAGCGCTCGTCACGGCGAAAACCGGGCAGGTCTCCCCCTTGCCGGAGAACATCAGTTTGGTTCGGATCGCGTTGTAGGCCTCCTTGACGGCAAAGGAGCTGGTTTCGTTCAGACGCGGCTTGACCGGATTCGGCGTGTTGGTTTTCTTTTTCCTTTTTTTGAACAGCATCTGCGATTATCCTTTCTTGCGCGGCGTCTTGCCCTCGCCCTCGGTCATGGACGGGATACAGCCAAGCACGGGGTACTGGAAGGCGCGTTCGAGATCCTCCTCGCGCCAGAGCGTCGTGTCGAACAGCGCGGCCACAACGATCAGCGCGAAGGCCGCCACCGCGCCGATGAAGATGCCCAAAACGACGTTGCCGCGGGTGCTCGGGGCGGTCTTGGGCGCACCGAGCGCATGGTTGACGGCCTTGACCTTGCCGCCGCCGGCCAGCGCGGGCACGACCTCGGGCGCGACCTCGAGCACGGCCTCGGCAATGTCGACCGAGAGCTGCGGATCGGAGCTTTTCACCTGCAAATAAATGATCTGCGCGTCGTTGGCCACGTTCGTCTGAACCATGCCCGTCAGCGCGGAGGTTGACAGGCGGCCGTTCAGCTTTTCGCTGACCTGCTCCATCACGGGCTGGCTGGTCATCAGGACGCAGTAGGTGTTTGCGAGGCTGTTATCGGCTGCCAGCTCGCTTGTCGTCAGCGTGGAGCTTTCGCGCTTGCCTGCAATGACGCACATCGAGGCGTCGGCCGTGTAGACCGGAGTCATCAGCCATGTGGACACCGCGTATGCGCCTGCGCCGCCGAGCAGCGCGGCCACGATGATCCAGATCAGGTGCTTTTTGACCTTCAGCATGATGTCCAGCAAGGAAATATCTGTTTTGCCCAATGTTTTCTCCCCCAGAGGCAGGGAGGCCCGACCGCAACATTCTGAGGCATTCGGCGGAGCTTCCCCATAAAAGCGTTAATCTATATTATATTAACATGCATATGGGAAAAAAGCAACCGGATTTTCTGCCGAACGGCAACAAAATTCCTTGCAATCAATCCGCAGCTATGGTATAATAGCTCGCGATCAAACGGAAAAACCGCGAAGTCTCGTCAAGGAGGAACAGAAATTATGTCTGAAAACAAAGCTTTGGTCGGCGCTGCCGTGATCGGCCAGTCCGGCGGCCCGTCCGCCGTCATCAATGCGAGCGCCTACGGCGTCATCAAGACCGCCCTTGCGGCCGACTGCATCACGGAGGTCTACGGTGCCTTCCACGGCATCAAGGGCGTGCTCGACGAGCGCCTGATGGATATGAGCAAGGAAGACCCGGCCGAGCTGGAGCTGCTGCTGCACACGCCGTCGTCCGCCCTCGGCTCCTGCCGCTATAAGATCGCCGATCCCGAGGCCGACGACACCGACTATAAGCGCATTCTCGAGGTTTTCAAAAAATACAACGTCCGCTATTTCTTCTATAACGGCGGCAACGACTCGATGGACACCTGCAACAAGGTCAACCGCTATCTGAAGTCCGTCGGCTATGAGTGCCGCGTGTTCGGCGTGCCGAAGACGATCGACAACGACCTGTTCGGCACGGATCACTGCCCCGGCTTCTCCTCGGCAGCGAAGTACATCGCCACCTCCATCATGGAGGTCAGCCGCGACTGCCAGGTCTATGACACCGGCATGATCACGATCGTCGAGTGCATGGGCCGTCACGCCGGCTGGCTCACCGCCGCCGCGTCCCTCGCCGCAGAAAAGGGCGACGGCCCGGATCTGATCTATCTGCCGGAGCGCGACTTCAGCATGGATCAGTTCCTCGACGACGTGATCGCCGTCTATAAGCGCAAGGGCGAGTGCCTGATCGCCGTCTCCGAGGGCGTGCACTACGCAGACGGCACCTTCGTCTCCGAGGCGAAGACCTCCGGCACCGACGGCTTCGGCCATGCGCAGCTCGGCGGTCTGGCCGCCCGTCTGGCCGGCATCGTCAAGGCCGCGACCGGCGCCAAGGTGCGCGGCATCGAGCTTTCTCTGCTCCAGCGCTGCGCGGCGCACTGCGCCTCCGGCCGCGACATCGAGGAGAGCTTCAACTCCGGCAAGGTCGCCGTCGAGAGCGCGATCGCGGGCGAATCCGGCAAGATGGTCGGCTTCCGCTGCGAGCGTGAGAACGGCTACGTCTGCCACTATGAGCTGTTCGACCTCGAAAAGGTCGCAAACTTCGAGCAGAAGGTGCCCGCCTCGTGGATCAACGCAGAGGGCAACAACGTCACGAAGGACTTCGTCGACTACTGCGCGCCGCTGATCCAGGGCGATGCGAATATGCCGTTCGAGGACGGTCTGCCGCGCTTCGCGCAGCTCAAGAGATATTTCGTGTAATCAAATTACCACGCGGGGCAGGCAAATAAATGTCTGCCCCGCATTTTTCGGGAGGGTTTTTATGTATTGCATTCGCAAGGTTCAGGACGACCTGCTCTGGGTCGGCGGCAACGACCGCCGTCTGGCGCTGTTTGAGGGCGTCTATGCCGTTCCGGACGGCATTTCCTACAATTCCTATCTGCTGCTGGACGAAAAAACCGTCCTGCTTGACACGGTCGACCCCTCGGTCGGCAAGGTCTTCTTTGAAAACGTGGCGCACGGCCTGAACGGACGTCCGCTGGATTATCTCATCGTGCAGCACATGGAGCCGGATCACAGCGGCACGCTTGCCGAGCTGCTGCTGCGCCATCCGGAGACGACCCTCGTCTGCACCGACCGCATTGCGGCCATGATCGCGCAGTTTCAGGGCGGCGTGCCCGTCCGCAATCCGCTGCACACGGTCAGGGAGGGCGACGTGCTGCGCACCGGCCGCCACGAGCTGACCTTCCTCGCTGCGCCGATGGTGCATTGGCCGGAGGTCACGCTGACCTATGACAAGACGGACGGCATTCTGTTCTCCGCCGACGCCTTCGGCTGCTTCGGCGCGCTGAACGGCGCGCTCTTCGCCGACGAGGTCGATTTCTTCCGCGATTATCTTGACGAGGCGCGGCGCTATTACTGCAACATCGTCGGCAAATACGGCAATCAGGTTCAGGCGCTGCTGAAAAAGGCTACGGGCGTCCCGCTCAACACGGTCTGCCCGCTGCACGGCTTCGTCTGGCGGCGTGATTTTGATCGCTTTGTCGAAAAATATCAGCGCTGGAGCACCTACACGCCGGAGGAGCGGGGCGTCGCGATCGCCTATGCCTCGATCTACGGCAACACGGCCAATGCCGCCGACCTGCTGGCCGTGATGCTGCGGGAGCGCGGCGTGAAAACGACCGTTTTCGACGTCTCCGTCACCGCAGCCAGCGAGATCATCGCCGCCGCCTTCCGTTACAGCCATCTGGTCCTTGCCGCGCCGACCTATAACGCCGGGATCTTTGTCAAAATGGAGGATCTGCTGCACGACCTCGTCGCGCACAACCTGCGCCGCCGCACCGTCGCCGTGCTCGACAACGGCTCCTGGGCCGCAACGGCAGGGAAGCAGATGCGCCAGCTCCTTGCGGCGCTGCCCGAGACGACGCTGCTCGACGAGACCGTCTCGCTGCGCTCGGCGCTGACGGAGGCGCAGCTCCCGCAGCTCACCGCGCTGGCCGAGACCCTTGCGGCTTCCGTGAATGCCTGATCGGAACGAATAAAGAAGTCTGTGCAGCCCGTCTTGGAAAGACGGGCTGCTTCTTTTGCGCCCCGGACGTCGGTTTCTTGACTTTTTTTCTGGAAATTGGTATAATCTATACCATATAGGCATTTGAGAGGTTAACAAGCTATGGCACGGAAGAAAAAGGAACCGGAACACAAAAAAACAGACGATTTACAGGTCGAGGGGCTGCACGCCGAGGTGCTTGAGCAGCCGATCACGGACACCCTGACCGTCAACTATATGCCCTACGCCATGAGCGTCATCGTCTCGCGCGCGATCCCGGAGATCGACGGCTTCAAGCCCTCGCACCGCAAGCTGCTCTACACGATGTACAAAATGGGGCTGCTGACCGGCGGACGCACGAAATCGGCGAACATCGTCGGGCAGACGATGCGCCTGAACCCGCACGGCGACGCCGCGATCTACGAGACGATGGTGCGCCTTGCGCGCGGAAACGGGGCGCTGCTCGTGCCCTTCGTCGATTCCAAGGGCAACTTCGGCAAGGTGTATTCGCGCGACATGGCCTACGCCGCCAGCCGCTACACCGAGGCCAAGCTCGAGCCGATCTGCAACGAGATATTCCGTGAGATCGACTGCCAGACCGTGGATTTTGTCGACAACTACGACAACACGATGCTCGAGCCGACGCTTCTGCCGACGGCCTTCCCGAATGTGCTCGTCTCGGCGAACATGGGCATCGCGGTCGGCATGGCGAGCAACATTTGCAGCTTCAACCTGCGCGAGGTCTGCGCCGCGACGGCGGCATGGATCCGAAACCCCGACTGCGACCTGATGGAATACCTGCCCGCGCCGGATTTCTCCACCGGCGGCGAGATCCTCTATGACGCGGCCGAGATGGAGCGCATCTACAGCACCGGCCGGGGCAGCGTGCGCCTGCGCGCGCGCTGGCGCTACGTCAAAGAGGGCAACCTGATCGAAATTTACGAGATCCCCTATACGACCACGACCGAGGCGATCATCGACAAGGTCTCCGAGCTGATCAAGGCCGGCAAGGTGCGCGAGATCAGCGACATGCGCGACGAGACCGACCTGTCCGGCCTGAAGCTGACGATCGACCTCAAGCGCGGCGTCGACCCCGAGAAGCTCATGCAGAAGCTCATGCGCGCGACCCCGCTGATGGACAGCTTCGGCTGCAACTTCAACCTGCTCATCGCCGGAATGCCGCGCGTGATGGGCGTGCGCGAGATTCTGGAGGAGTGGACGGCGTGGCGCACGGAATGCGTGCGGCGGCGCGTGTTCTTCCAACGGCAGAAGAAGCAGGAGAAGCTGCATCTGCTCAAGGGTCTGCGGCGCATCCTGCTCGACATCGACAAGGCCATTGCCATCATCCGCGAGACGGAGCTTGAGAGCGAGGTCGTGCCCAACCTGATGATCGGCTTCGGCATCGACCGTCAGCAGGCCGAGTTCGTCGCGGACATCAAGCTGCGCAACATCAACCGCGAGTATATCCTGCGGCGCACGCAGGAGGTCGAGGAGCTGGAGCGGGAGATCGCCGAGCTGGACGACCTGCTGCAAAGCGAGAAGAAGCTGCGCGGCGTGATCGTCAAGGAGCTGAACGCGATCGCCGAGAAATACGGCGAGCCGCGCCGCACCGGCATCCTCTATGACTCCGTCAGCTACGAGCCGGACGACGAGCCGGAGACGCCGGACTATCCGGTCTCGGTTTTCGTCTCCCGCGAGGGTTATTTCAAAAAAATCACGCCGAAATCCCTGCGCATGGCCGACGAGCAGAAGTTCAAGGAGGGCGACAGCCTGCTGTTCTCCTGCGAGACGACGAATGCGGCGGAGCTGATGGTGTTCTCCGACCGCTGCCAGGTCTACAAGGCGCGCTGCGCCGATTTTGAGGACACCAAGGCCTCGGCGCTGGGCGACTATCTGCCCGGCAAGCTGGGCTTTGACGAGGGCGAGAATTTCTTCGCGCTCTGTATGCCCGGGGATTACAGCGGCAGCGTGCTCTTCGTGTTTGAAAACGGAAAGGTCGCCAAGGTCGAGCTTGCGGCCTATCAGACCAAATCCAACCGCCGCAAGCTGACCGGCGCTTACAGCGACAAAAGCCCGCTCAAGGCGCTTTTCCGCCTGACCGAGGACGTGCAGCTCGCGCTGTATTCCACGGAGGGACGCGCGCTGGTCTTCTCAACGGCGCAGCTTGCCGCCAAGACGACCCGCGCCACGCAGGGCGTCGCCGTCCTGACGCTCAAGCGCAAGGCGTCGCTCTGCCGCGCCGTTGAGCTGGAGAGGAGCGGCATCGTCAACGCCGCGCGCTATCGAACCCGCACGCTCCCGGCCGCCGGTGCGCTGCTGCGTCCGGAGGATGCGGAGGAAAAACAGATGGAATTGGAGCTGTGAACGGATGAAAAAGAAAAACTTGCAGGTTCTCAAAAACGTGCTGATGATCACCGTCGGCAGCGCAATGTTCGCACTGGGCTTTGACCTGTTCCTTGAGCCGTGCGGCATCAACTGCGGCGGCGTTTCGGGCATTGCGATGCTGATCGTCTATGCCTTCGACACCAAATGGCTGACCGTCGGCGTGCTGTCTGCGCTCATCAATATCCCGCTGTTCTTCTGCGGCTATAAGGCGATCGGCAAGGGCTTCTTCTTCGGCTCGCTGCTCGGCATGGCGGTCACCTCCGTCTGCTTTGACCTTTTTGCCCGCATCATCCCCGTTCCGACGATGGATCCGCTGCTGGCCGCGCTCATCGGCGGCGTGTGTGTCGGCGCGGGGCTCGGGATCGTCTTTGTCGCGGGTGCCTCCACCGGCGGTGTCGACATCGTCGCGCGGCTGCTCAAGCTGCGCTTCCGTAATTTCCCGATCGGCAAGATCATTCTGATCATGGATCTTTGCACGGCGGTTGCCACCGGCCTCGTCTACGGCGAGTTTACCAACACGCTTTACAGCGCCATCACGCTGTATCTCTCGTCCGTGATGGTGGACAAGGTCGTCTACAGCATGGACTACGCAAAGGTCGCGCTGATTATTTCTGATCAGTATGAAGACATTGCGGCGGCGATCGACGGCACGCTCGACCGCGGCGTGACGCTTTTGCAGGGGCAGGGCTTCTACTGCCGCAAGGACAAATACGTCCTGCTCAGCGCCGTCAAGCGCCAGCAGCTCGCGGAGCTGAAGGAGCTGGTCATCTCCATCGACCCGAGCGCGTTCATCATTTTGCAGGATGCGCGGCAGGTGCTCGGCGACGGCTTCAAGCGCTATGACCGCTACGAGCTGTGATCAACGGTGAGCGAAAGGGGGCTGCACAATGAAGCGTTTTGCCGCCCTGGCGGTGCTGACTGCGCTGCTGGTCAGTCTGTCGGCCTGCGGGCAATGGGTGAAAGATGAATATCTCTCCGTCGGGACGCATCAGGAGCAGCCGCTCCCTACGCAGCAGACCGAGCCGGCCGACGAGCTGGTCGTTGTGGGCAACCGGAACGAGCTGCGCGGCGCGGTGCTCTCGTGCATCCGCAATTGGACGGAGCGCAGCACACTGACCGTGCGCGGCTATGACGGCGACATCAACGCCGACCTGCAGGAGACGCTGCGCTACGTCACTGCGGAGGATCCCATCGGCGCCTTCGCGGTGGACTATGCCGACGCGGAGCTGAGCGGCGACGCGAAATCCGGAACGATCGAGCTGTCTCTGGTGTTCCGCCGTTCGGAGAAGGAGATCAACGCGATCATCACCGTCAACGGCAGCGAGGCGGCCGAGCTGCGTGTGCAGCGGGCGCTGGCCGCGTCGGAGACGGCGCTGACTCTGCGCATCCGGGATTATCAGGACACGGATTATGAGCAGTATGTCCGGCGCTACTGCATCGAGCACCCCGATCAGGTCGCGGCCATCCCGCAGACCGACGCGCAGGTCTATCCCGACACGGGCGAGACGCGCATTCTCGAGCTGCACTTTACTTATCCGGCCGGGCGCGACGTTCTGCGCACCTATCAGAGCGAGACCGACACGATCTTCACCTCGGCGGCGAATTACGTCGGTAAGAAGGGCACGGAGCAGGAGCGCGCGGCGCGGCTGGTGCGGTTTCTGACCACGCGCTTTGCCTATACCGTCTCCGACGAGATGCCGACCATGCCGGCCTACAGCCTGCTCTGTGAGGGAAAGGCGAACAGTCTGTCCTTTGCGTCGGTGTTTTATGCCGAGTGCTCACTGGTCGGGGTGGAGTGTTACTGGGTCGAGGGCACGCGCGGCGGCACGGAGCATATGTGGAATCTGGTGTGTCTGGACGGCGTGTATTATTACGTTGACCTGATGCGCAGCGTGGAGCGTGGGGAGAAGGAGCTGACGCTGCTGACGGTGGGCGAGCTGCTGGCCGAGGGCTATGAATGGCAGCAGGAGGACTTCCCGGCGAACCCCGAGCCGTCGGAGAGCACGGAGGAATAGGCCGCTTGCCCTGGCTTCTGCCGCCGGGCGCGTCCGGAGCGTCTGCGCAGCGGTGCTGCAAAGGGCTGCGGCCGGACACAGAAAATTCGCAAAAATTCAAAAAAAGTCTTGACAAATCCCGAGACTTATGATAAAATTATCCACGCAATCGCGGGTGTAGCTCATCTGGTAGAGCGCCACCTTGCCAAGGTGGAGGTAGCGAGTTCGAGCC
>URCY01000005.1 GCA_900546415.1 uncultured Eubacteriales bacterium | reverse complement strand
GCACGCTGGTTCAGGAAATGATCAAGTACGGCGATTCCATGGTCGCTTGGAAAATTGGCTGAAAAACCGTTTCAAATTGAAAATCGGCTGAGCGCGATTTTCCTCGTAAATAACAGCGCCCCCGGGACTCATCCGAGCCCCGGGGGCGTTTGCTGTCTGTAACGCTCTGCGGCCATATTGCAAAGCCGCAGCTTCACAATGTTATCCAGCCTTCTGCTGAGTGATATATGCTGGCACATATCATCCATTATACAGCCGCCGACTGTATATCATTGCACGGGCTTTGCCGTGCTTCGTTCCGGGATGCCGTCTCGTTCCGTTTAAGATTGCCGCGTCGGGCGCAAAATTGCGCCCTCCTCGCAATGACAAAACTGGTAGGTTTTGCAGGAAAACGAAACAATTTTCGGAACGAAAAGATTCAAATTCGTCCCGGCGGGGCACCGCAAAAACTCGGCCGGATTATCGGCGGGGCACCGCAAAAACCCTGCCGGATTATCGGCTGGGCACCGCAAAAACTCCGCCGGATCATCGGCAGAGCGAAAGAAAAAAGCAAAAGAAAAAAGCCAGTGTGAACGGATTCACACTGGCTTATGGTGCGCGAGGCGGGATTTGAACCCGCACGTCCGGAGTGGACACTAGAACCTGAATCTAGCGAGTCTACCAATTCCACCACTCGCGCATATCGATCAGCATCGATTGCTCAAATATCATACCACAGAGTTCCATGTTTGTCAATCCTTTTTTTCAATCCCACAAATTTTTTTCGTGGGAAGAGGGAAATGGGACTTGTGCGCGGCGCAGGTTTTGTGTATGATATAAAAAACACGCCGCAACGGCATGAGGCAAGGGGAGAGAAACATGAAAAAGATCCTGATGGGGATGCTGCTTGCGGCACTGCTGCTGGGCGGCTGCTCCGGCTGCGCAAAAAAATCCGCCGAGGCGGCTGCCGTGCCTCCGACGCGCGTGCAGATCGGCGTCGTGCTGATCGATGCGGAGGACGCGGCAGCGTCTGAGGCGCAGCGCGAGGGCGTAGAGCAGGCGCTCGAGTCGCTCGGTATGCAGGATACGCAGGTCGTCTGGCGCTTCGAAGTCGGAGAGGAGCAGGAGCTGCTGGAGGCGCTTCAGGATTGCGTGGACGCAGGGTGTAATCTGATTTTTACGAATCCGCACACCGGCCGTCAGAGCCCTGTGGAGCAGGCGGCGCAGAACAATCCGCAAACGGAATTCGTCGCCGTTGGCGGCGATACGGCGAAGACCTCGGGGCTTGCGAACCTGCATAACATGTCGCCGCGGCTGTTTGAGGCGCAGTACGTTGCCGGGATCGCGGCCGGCCTGAAGCTTAAGGAGCTGGCCGGGAACGGTGAGTTGGATGGCGGCAATGCGGAGGAGGGCGTGTCGCGGCTGGGCTATGTGGCTGCCTTCCCCAATGCGGAGGCGATCTCCGCTTACACGGCGTATTTTCTCGGCGCGCGCTCGGTCTGCGAGGAGCTTACCATGACGGTGCGCTACCTCAACGCGTGGCAGAGCGACACGGCGGAGTATGAGGCGGCGAACGCGCTGCTCGATGCGGGCTGTGTTGTGCTCGGGAGCGACGCGGCGGCGTCCGGCGTTGCGCTGGCCTGCAGCGAGCGGCGTGAGGACGGCGCAAACGTCTTCTGCGCTGCGGATCTGAACGCGGCGCAGGCGAAGTGGCCGTCGGTCTATGCGGAGCTGATCGATGCGTTCCGGACGGGCAAGACGCTGCCGACTGACTGGTCGGCCGGCTTTGACCGGGATGCGGTCGGGCTGACGCAGACGGGGGATGCGGCGGCGGTCGGAACGGCTGACGCGCAGAAGACGGCAATCGACGGGCTGAAGGACGGCTCCTTGCAGATTTTTGCGACGGATGCGTTCACGGTCGACGGCAAGACGGCAGCGTCCGCATTCGTGACGGATACTGACGGCGACCTGATCGCCGATCAGGACGAGGCAATCTACGACGGGGCATTCCACGAGTGCGTGTTCCGCTCCGCGCCCTATTTCACGCTTCATATTGACGGCATCACGGAGGCGTTTGACTGATCCGACGCCCGATCGGAAATGCCGCCATTTATGGGAGCGTTTCACAGTTTGCGGGCTTGCAAAAAGGACGAAAATCAAGTATAATCATTTTGTATGCACAAACTCATCGAATGAACACCGCGTAGTTGGCGAACAGCGCCAGAACCGGAATAGCCGTGCCGACGAGGAGCTGCGGGATGGAGTGACGGCCGAGCTTCTTGCTCGACCAATAGATCGGCGTCAGCAGCAGATAGCCCAGCATGAACCACGGACTGATGAAGAGCGAGAGCATCGCGTTCGGACCGGAGCAGCCGCAGGCGTGGCCGCTGGCCTTGAAATGAAGAAGCGTGCAGAGCGCCAGCAGCGTGCCGGAGCAGAGATACGTGCCGAAGAGGACGCATTCCGTCGGCGTGCCGCCGAAAAGCAGCCCGGTCAGGAAGCCGCCGAGATAGCCGACGATCGAGAGCGCGATTGCAAGATTCCGCTGACCGTCGCGTCCCTTGCGGCGCAGCGCCGGGATGACCGCGGAAATCGGATAGGCCAAAACCGGCAGAACGGAAAGATAGCCGAGCGCCAGAACAAAATGCAGCGGCGAGGCGAAGCTGTTCGGAACGAGCACATATAAAAGCGTGCACAGCAGCGCTGCGAAGATCGGAGCGGTGGTGATGACGCGGATCGCTTTGGCACAGTATTTTTTCAAATTGTTCATCATGGGAAATCCCCTCCTTGCAGCCGTAGCTTAGCACAGTTTTCGGCTTGTGTCACGCTACCGGTGCGAGCGAACGCTCCACCGGGCGCAGACCGCCGTTCTACGGCAGCGAGAAATCGGCTCTACTGTGAGTAGAGTCCAATAAAATCAAGGCTTCGCGGCACGTTTGCCGCGACGAGAGGGGGAGAAGCCCCTCGGCGGAGAGCCATCAGGAAGGAGCAACGTAATATGACTGAAGAACTCGACCGGCAGCGCGCGGTCGAACCCCGGAGCGAGGAACAGCTCCGTATGCAGATTGCGGAAAACATCGCCTATTATCGCAAGCAGAACGGCGACACCCAAGCCGAGCTTGCGGAAAAGCTGAACTACTCGGACAAGTCCGTCTCAAAATGGGAGCGCGGCGACGGCACGCCCGACATTTACATTTTAGCCAAAATCGCCGCACTTTATAAGATCACCGTGCAGGATCTTCTGCGCGAGAAAAAGGTGCCGAAGGCGAGCATCCGCCGCATCCTGATCTACCTGCTGTCCATCGGCCTGGCCTGGCTGGTCATGACGGTCGTGTTCTGCCTGTCTCAGATCACGGGGGTTCTGGAGCATTCGTCGTGGCTTCTGTTCATCTATGCCATCCCGATCAGCGGCATCATCAGCGTGGTCTATTGCGCCATGTGGTGGAACCACCTGCTGCAGGCGCTGTCCTCGTCGCTGATCGTCTGGGGCGTCGGACTGAGCATCGTGCTGAGCATTCCGTTCCGGTCGATCCTGTTTTTGCTCATCATCTGCGCCGTGCTGCAAATCCTGCTCATTCTCTATTTTATCCTGATCCACCAATCCCACAGCAACGCCAAATAGGGGAAGCCTCTGAGATAAGCGCGGCCGAATGGCTGCACAGTGAAATTCGGCCTTTGGCCGCACCGGCGATTTCATCAGAGGTTCCCTAAAGAGAGATTCCCGAAAGAAAAGAGGTCTGCAAAATGGATGCGTCGTTGATGGAAACCTACACCGCCATTCTCCGCGAGGAGCTGATCCCGGCCATGGGCTGCACTGAGCCGATCGCGATCGCGCTCTGCGCGGCGAAGCTGCGCAGCCTGCTCGGCCGTGAGCCGGAGCAAATCACGGCGGCTCTGAGCGGAAATATCATCAAAAACGTGAAGAGCGTTGTCGTGCCGAACACGGACGGCCGCAAGGGCATCCGACCGGCGATTGCCGCCGGGATGGTTGCGGGCGACCCGGATGCGGGACTGCTGGTCATTGCCTCCCTGCCGCACGAACGCCTGCCCGAGCTGGATGCGTTTCTGGAGCGAACGCCGGTCGAGGTGCGCTGCTCCGGCTCGCCCTGCAAGCTGGACATCGACCTGACCGCAACGGCCGGAGCGCATCATGCGCGCGTGCGCATCGCCGGTCAGCACACCAATATCATTTATCTGGAGCGTGACGGCGAGATCCTGCGCGATGAGCCGCTCCCGCAGACGGCCGAGGAGCGCGGCGCGGATCGCAGCGCGCTGAACGTCGAGGACATCCTGCATTACGCGGACGAGACGCCGCTTGAGGCTGTTGCGCCGCTTTTGGAGCGGCAGATTGCCTATAATTCCGCCATTGCCCGCGAGGGGCTGACGGGCGCATGGGGCGCGCAGATCGGGCGCATCCTGCTCGAGGATTACGGCGACGACGTCAAGCAGCGGGCGAAGGCCTATGCCGCCGCCGGGTCGGATGCGCGCATGAGCGGCTGCGAAAAGCCGGTCGTGATCCTCTCCGGCTCGGGCAATCAGGGCATCACGGCCTGTATGCCCGTCGTGGTCTATGCCGAGCATATCGGCGCGACGCGCGAGCAGCTGCATCGAGCGCTGTTGGTCAGCGACCTCATCACCGTCCATCAGAAGCGCGGCATCGGCCGCCTGTCGGCCTATTGCGGGGCGATTTCGGCGGGGGTCGGCGCGGGAGCGGGCATCTGCTATCTGCTCGGCGGCGGCTATGAGGCCGTGGCGCACACGGTCGTCAACGCCGTGGCGATCCTCTCAGGCACGATCTGCGACGGCGCGAAGCCGTCCTGCGCGGCCAAGATCGCCGCTGCGGTCGACGCCGGGATATTGGGCTACCGGATGTACCTGCACCACCGCGAATTCTGCCGCGGCGAGGGCATCGTCGGCAGCTCGGTCGACGCAACGATCGCAAACGTCGGCGTGCTGGCGCAGCAGGGAATGCGCCAGACCGACGCGACGATCATGGAGATCATGCAGGAATGACCGCCTATGGGAAAATTTCATCGCGCCCCCGCACGTGCAGACGGCGGAGGCGCGATTTTTATGCGCGTTCAAAAAACATTTGTACGCCGGACATATTTTCGTAATATTCCGGTTTTATGATGATAGCATCAAGATGAAGCAAAGGAGCGACAGTCATGAACGAGAATCCTTTTGATTATGGAATGAACGAAAACGGGCAGGAGACGGCGCAGACCGTCCCGCAGAACGAGAACACCGAGCCGCAGCGGGCGGCCTTTGAGCAGCCCGTGAAGCAGGCCGCGCCGCAGACTTACGCCGGGGAACAGGCGCGGACTCAAGAGGCGCCGCAGGCGCAGGCCTACGGCGCCCCGCAGATGCAGGTGCCCGGCGTGCAGCAGGAGCGGGCAAACGAGCAGACCCCGCGCGCTGCCGCGCAGGAGCAGCCGCAGACGCCCCATGCGCAGGCCGATCAGCCGATGCAGCATCAGGCGGGCGAGCAGTATTACAGACCGGCACAGCCGTTCTGTCAGCAGCCGGACTACGGTCGGCAGAGCAGCCCGGGCTACACGCCGTACAGCAGCTACCCGAATTACGGCGGCTATGCGGCGCAGACGCCGCCCGCACCGCCCGTTCCGCCCCGCGCCGCTGCCCCGGCCGGTGCGCCGAAGCAGCCGAAGCGCGCCAAGAAGCACAACGGTCTTGGCGTGAAGATTGCCGTGCTTGCCCTGTGCTGCGCGCTGATCGGCAGCCTTGCAGGCGGCGCGATCGTCGGCGCGGTGCTGCATAAGGACGAGCAGCAGCCCGCCTCGACCGGTCAGTCCGTCAGCAGCTCCTCGTCGCACACGCAGGCCGCGAAGGTCAATTCCGACGGCAGCCTGATGACGCCGTCTCAGATCTACGATGCCAACGTCCCGGCAATCGTCGGCATTGCGAACGAGAGCACCAGCTATAACATTTTCGGCCAGGTCTCCGAGACTGCCAGCAGCGGCACGGGCTTCATCATCAGCTCCGACGGCGAGATCCT
Organism: uncultured Eubacteriales bacterium; assembly: GCA_900546415.1. Lineage (GTDB taxonomy): Bacteria > Bacillota > Clostridia > Oscillospirales > Oscillospiraceae > JAZOXB01. The sequence goes on along the minus strand of URCY01000005.1, from coordinate 45,940 downwards.
GACGAACTACCATGTGGTGGAAAATGCGAAGAGCCTGACCGTCACCACGAGCGACGGCACCCAATATGACGCGACGGTCGTCGGCTATGAGGCTGACAGCGACGTCGCCCTGCTGAAGATCGACGCGACCGACCTGCCCACCGTCAGTCTCGGAAGCTCCAATGAGCTGGGCGTGGGCGATCAGGTCGCCGCGATCGGCAATCCGCTCGGCGAGCTGACCTACTCTCTGACGGTTGGCTATGTCAGCGCGAAGGATCGCGCGGTCAATACCGACGGCTCGCCGATCAACATGATGCAGATCGACGCGGCCATCAACCCCGGCAACTCCGGCGGCCCGCTGTTCAACATGTACGGCGAGGTCGTGGGCATCACGACGGCAAAGTATTCCGGCTCGACCAACAGCGGCACGACCATTGAGGGCATCGGCTTCGCTATCCCGATCAACGACGTGCTGGATATTCTTGACGACCTGCGCCAGAACGGCACGGTCGTAGACCGCGCCTACCTCGGCATCATGGCCGACACCACCTCCACCGACGGCGCGCGCATTGCGAGCGTTGAGGACGGCTCGGCGGCCGCGAAGGCCGGCCTGCAGGCCGAGGACGTGATTGTCGCGATCGGCGATACCAAGATCACGAGCTATACCGATCTTTCCCGTGAACTGAAGCACTATCGTGCAGGAGACACGGTGGAATTTACCGTGCAGCGCAGCGGGCAGACGGTCACCGTGACCGTGACCTTCGACGCCAAGCCGACCGACACGTCGAGCGAGGCCTCGCAGGAGACGCAGGAGACCCAGCCGGAGGGCGGCTGGAATCCTTGGAACATCTTCCCGGAAAATCCGTAAGCCTCTTTTCCAAACAGGGCGCAACCCGAGCGGCTGCGCCCTGTTTTTCTGCAAAATCGGGGATTCTCGAAAATTAGCCTTTACTTATTGCCGATTTTCGGTTATACTTATGCAGGAAAAATCTGTAATGGAGAAACGGCTATGATCGAATTTGAAGAATATAAAGCGAAATTAAACGAGCTGAAGCCCAAGCTGGTCGAGCTGAAGGCGGCCTTCCTGCCGCAGAGCGTGCTCGACGAGCTGGAGCGTCTGCACGCAATGGCAGAGGCGCCGGGCTTCTGGGACGACCCCGCGCGCTCGCAGAAGGCCGTGATGCGCACGAAGTCGCTCGAGAGCAAGCGTGACAAATACGCACACATGACCGCCGCATGGGACGACCTGATGACCATCTGCGAGATGGCGCTCGAGGAGAACGACGACTCCATGCTCGATGAGCTGAAGCACGGCTACGACGCGCTGGAAAAGGATATGGAGGAGGCGCGGCTGGAGACGCTGCTCAAGGGCGAATACGACGGCAACAACGCCATCGTGTCCTTTCAGGCCGGTGCGGGCGGCACGGAAGCGCAGGACTGGGCGCAGATGCTTTATCGCATGTATACCCGCTGGGTCGAGTCGCACGGCCTGACCTATAAAATTCTGGACTACCTCGACGGCGACGAGGCCGGGATCAAATCCGCCAGCATCCTCGTCGAGGGCGAGAATGCCTACGGCTTCCTCAAGAGCGAGAACGGCGTGCACCGACTGGTGCGCGTGTCCCCGTTTGACGCGAACGCGCGGCGGCAGACCTCGTTCGCCGCGGTCGAGGTCATTCCGGAGATCGCGGACGATTCCAAGGACGTCGAGATCCGTCCGGAGGACATTGAGATGCAGGTCTACCGCTCGTCCGGCGCGGGCGGCCAGCACATCAACAAGACCTCCTCGGCCGTGCGCCTGATCCACAAGCCGACGGGCATCGTCGTCGCCTGCCAGACGCAGCGCGACCAGTTCCAGAACAAGGAGACCTGTATGCGGATGCTGCGCTCGAAGCTGATCGAGATCAAGGAGCGCGAGCACCTCGACAAGATCTCCGACATCAAGGGCGCGCAGATGAAGATCGAGTGGGGCAGCCAGATCCGCAACTATGTGTTCATGCCCTATACGCTCGTGAAGGACACCCGCACGGGCTATGAATCCACGAACATCAACGCGGTCATGGACGGGAACCTCGACGGCTTTATCAACGCCTATCTGACCTGCGCTGCCACGAACACATGGGTGACAAAATGAAAAAGACTTTTTTCTAAAAAAGTCTTGAAAAACAGCGCGATTTGTGCTAAAATTAATATTACTGCTTGAAGCTTCGTTCATTTGAACTTGAATTCGGCCCGCCGCCAGCCGTAAGCGCGGCAATTTTGGGAGGTTTACTATGTCTGCACTTCAAATCGTCCTTCTGGTTGCCCAGTTGATTTCCTGTGTCGTCCTGACGCTTGCCGTGATGTTCCAGTCCAGCAAGGAGGACGGCCTCAGCGCCCTGACCGGCGGCAATTCCGAGAACTACTTCAGCAAGAGCGGCGCAACGCTCGATGCCAAGCTGCAAAGCGCGACCAAGTGGATCGCAGCGGCCTTTGTGCTGCTGACGCTGGTCAACGCCCTGCTGCTCAAGTAAGAAGCATTCAAAACGTGCGCATCAAGCGATCTTGATGCGCACGTTTTCCGTTGAACTGTTGCATTTCGGAGGAAGTATCATGAAAAACAGTGGGATCATTCGCCGTGTCGACGAGCTGGGGCGCATCGTGCTGCCCATTGAGCTGCGGCGGATGCTGGATATTTCGGAGCATGACCCGGTGGAGATCTCTGTCGAGGGCGACCGGATCATCCTGCACAAGCACCAGCTGACCTGCCTGTTCTGCGGCAATGCGGACGGGCTGATCGAATTCGGCGGCAAGCGCGTCTGCCGCGGCTGCATTGCGGCTCTGTGCGAGGCCGACGCCTGAACGCGGGCGGCTCAGCGCTCCAGCCCGAGCGCCAGAATGCCCAGATTTTTGGCGTAGATCGACGGAAAATCCGTGATCGGCAGAGGGTTCACGCCCAGCCCGACCTCGACCGTGTAGGCCGGACGGTTGAACTCCTGAAGAAACCAGTCCTTATAGCCCGCGAAGGAGGATTGAAACGCCGGGTCACACAGGGCATAGCCGCTGACGAGGGCGAATTCCTCGCCGATGAGCTGCGCGCCGGCCGGCGCAAAGTCCAGAAATTTCCAATAGATCTCCTCGCCCTGACTGTGATAGGAGAGCGTCAGGCGCGGATTGACCTGCCGCGTCAGCGCCGCCATTGCGCGCGACTCGGGCTGATCGAGCGGCGCTTCGCCGACAAAATCCCGCGGTGCGGGGCCGTCAAAGCCCTGCGCCGCTTTGATTTTTTTCGCCTGCTCCCACTCGGCCGGGTAGTTCAGGTTCAAATCGACGCCGCTCAGATTGGCCTTCCAGCCGTCCGGGAAGCGGATGGCGGGGTAATATGCCGCGATCAGCTCGGCGGTTCTGTAAAACTGGTCGTCGGGGCGGAGCGCGCCCGTGACGAGGTCAACGCCGTCCGGATTGACCATGGGCACGAGGTAGAGCTGCGTCCGCCGGAACAGCGCGCGTGCGTCGCGGCCGAAGATCGTGCCGCCGCCGGAAACGGCGTCGGCGTACTGCTCCAAAAAGTGCAGCAGGATCGGCGTCGTGATCCATTCGTTGGCGTGGTGGCTGGCGTTATAGAGCACGGAGCGCGGCCCCTGCCCGAATTTCAGCAGCGTGACGGGCTTCCCGCGCAGTGTGACGGCGATCGGGCGGCTGCTGATGGCCGGGTAGCGCGCCGTCAGACCGCGCACACACAGCGCCAGCAGCTCCGAGGGGAACGGTACGTCCGTCGGCACGACCGGAAAGCCGAGCGGAACCGTCAAGGTCTGCCCGATGCGCAGCCGACTTGCATCGACGCCCGGATTTGCCGTCTCGATGGCGCAGACGCGCGTCCCGTAGCGCCTTGCCAGCGTCCAGAGCGTGTCACCGCGCTGCACGCGATGACGTTCATATCCTAATAGCAGCGGCAGCAGCCGTTTCTCGGTCGCCTCGTCGGTCTGCCCGGTCTGCGGCAGGCCGTTCTCCCGCTGAAAATCCGCGAGCGTCGCAGCCCCGGCGCGCCGCAGCGCCAAATTCACCAATTGCTCCGTCATTGCACACACCCCTTCGGAAAACTCTATTCCGAAGGGGTGTTGAATATTCCGGGATTATGTGCGGAGCAGCTCGTCCAGATAGGAGTAAGCGGCGAGGAGCTTTTCCAGATGGTAATTCATGACGAGCGTATCCTGCCGGGTGCATTTGCGCCCCTGAATGCCTGCCTCCGGGATGGGCAGACCGAGCGCCAGCAGCTTGGCGCCGTTCTCCAGCGAGAGGTCGCCCAGACTGTCCATGCCGCAGATGGCCTCCAGCTCCTGCGTCATGCGTTCGGCAAGCCGGAAGCAGCCGCGCAAAAGTGCCTCGTCGTCGCCCCTGCGGTGCAGGATGCGCTGGCTGTGGTACAGCTCCAGCTCGTGGTCGAGCTGCCGCAGCAGGGTGATTTCCCGTTGAAGATCGGGGAAGCATTCGCGCACCACGACCTGCGCCAGATCGTCCGCGACGGTCTGCCGCAGCCGGTGCAGCATCCCGACGATGCGGCGGTTGTTATAGGGGCGGATCGCGATATTGATGACGAGCGCCGTGGCCAGACCAATCGCCGTGCAGAGCAGCCGCTGCACCGAGTCACCGACAAGGTTTTCCGTCGGGATCAGGCTGGCCGAGAGAAAGATCACGCAGGCCAGCGAGGCGGCGTAGTCCATGTGCAGATTATGCAGCAGCAGGAGCAGGAGCAGCACGCCCAGCCCGGCGGCCCAGAAGGGCGCGGGGGGCGGGAACAGCAGGCCGCAGGCATAGCCGAGCAGCGTGCCGCAGAACACGCCCGTGAGCTGGACAAGCCCTTGCCGCAGCGCCTTGCTGAGCGTGGTCTCCATGGCGATCAGCGCGCCGAACCCGGCGTAAAAGAGCGATAGCTCGGTCTGCGTGAGCAAATGCGCGATGAGCACGGCGATTGCGACGGCCAGCGCGGTCTTGAGCATACGCGGGCCGGGGTAGAGACGGTTCATATGCGCCCTCCTTTCGCTTCTCTTATCAGCATATCAAAAAAATCGGGCTTTGCCAAGTCCCGTGCTTTACTTTTGCGGCGAAAACGCGTAAAATAGTGCCCGAGGTGAGCAGAATGACGATTCGTGACGCAAGGCGGTCGGATGTTCCGGCCATGCTGGCGATCTATGCGCCGTTCGTGGAGCACACGGCGGTCAGCTTTGAATATGACGTACCGACGGAGGCGGAATTCGCGCGGCGGCTGGAGGAGCATCAGGCGGCCTTTCCGTGGCTCGTCTGTGAGGAGAACGGAAGGGTCATGGGCTACGCCTACGCCGGGCGCGCCTTCGAGCGCGCGGCCTATGGCTGGAATGCCGAGATCTCGTGCTATCTTGCGCCGGAGCTTCGCGGCAGGGGCGTCGGGCGCAGGCTCTATGCGCGCATCGAGGAAATTCTGACGCGGCTGGGCTACTACAAGCTCTTCGCCGTGGTGACCTCGGCGAACGCGCCGTCCGTGGCCTTCCACCGCGCGCTGGGCTTTCGGGACGCGGCGTGCTTCCGCAATGTCGGCTATAAGAAGGGAGGCTGGTACGACGTGCTCTGGCTGGAAAAGACGCTCTGCGACCGCCCCGAGCCGCAGTGTCTCCCAAAGAATTACGAAGTATAAAAGACAGAGGGCTGCTGCAAAATTCGTTTTTGCAGCAGCCCTCTGTGTTTAAATCAGTCCGAAGTGCGTCAGGGCGCGGGCGAGGCCGTCGTCGTCGCAATCCGGGGCGACGTAGTCGGCGGCGGCCAGCGCATCGGGCGTTCCGTTGGCCATAGCCACGCCGATCCCGGCGGCGCGGAGCATCTCCACGTCGTTCTCCGAATCGCCGAAGGCGATCGCCTCCTGCGCGGTCAGGCCGCAGCGCGCCAGAACGCCGAGCATGGCGTTGCGCTTGCCGCCCTCGACAGAGATCACGTCGTGTCCGCAGGGAAACCACTGCGTCGTGCGGCTGTGCGGCGCGAGCAGGAGCGCCTGCTCCAGCTCGGCCTTCGGAACAAAGAGCACGATCTTATAAATCGGTTTTTGGAGCATCGGGCGCAGGTCGCCGAGCGTGGGCGGCCGCGTGTGGATGGACACCATGGCGGCCTCGACGTCCGCGTCAAGGCGGTTGAGCAGGCTCTGCTCGGCGCTGACCATCCAGCAGGCCGCGCCCGTGCGCTCGACCCAGTCGAGCAGTGCCGCCGCGTCGCCGGGATCGAGGGGCGTGCCGTAGAGCAGCTTGCCGTCGGCGCTGTAGGCGTCCTGCCCGTTGTTGGTCAGATAGCCGTCAAAGGCGATGCCGTCGAGCAGGTGCTCCAAGGCGATCTCGAATTTTGAGCGCCCGGTTGCAACGAAGCATTGCACGCCGTTTTCCCGCAGGCGGGCGATGGCGGCGCGGGCAGAGGGAGGGTAGACCTTGGTTTTCAAAGAGACGAGTGTCCCGTCGATGTCGAAAAATGCGGCTTTGATCTTTGTCATAAGGTGGGAAAGCTCCTTAGCTTGCCGTGATTTGAATTTTATCGTCGGCGGCGGTCAGCGCGATCTGCGAAATGGGAGCCTCGAAGCTGTCGATGATCTTCTCGGCGACGCCGTCCTCGATCTCGCGCTGGATCGTGCGGCGCAGGTTGCGCGCGCCGTAGGTCACGGAGTAGGACGTCTTGACCAGCCGGTCGATCACGCTCTCGTCCCAGCGCAGCGCGACGCCGTGCTCCTCGAGGTTCTCGCGCAGCTCGCCGAGCATGATGCCCGCGATGCTGCGGAAATTCTCCTCGGAGAGGCGGTTGAAGCAGATGATCTCGTCGACACGGTTCAGGAATTCCGGGCGCAGGAACTCGCTCAGCGCCTTCATGGCCTTGTCCTTGCTCTGCTCGGAGAGGCTGCGGCCAAAGCCGACGGAGCCGTCGCGGCGGTCGGAGCCGGCGTTGGAGGTCATGACGATGACCGTGTTCTCAAAATTGACCACGCGCCCCTGCGCGTCGGTGATGCGTCCGTCGTCGAGAATTTGCAGCAGGATGTTCAGCACGTCCGGATGCGCCTTTTCCAGCTCGTCGAAGAGGACGACGGAATAGGGCTTGCGGCGGATCTTCTCGGTGAGCTGCCCGGCCTCGTCATAGCCGACGTAGCCCGGAGGCGAGCCGATGAGCTTCGAGACGGAGTGGCGCTCCATGTATTCCGACATATCCAGCCGCACGAGGGAATCGACCGAGTCGAACAGCTCGTCGGCCAGACGCTTGACCAGCTCGGTCTTGCCGACGCCGGTCGAGCCGACGAAGATGAACGAGACGGGGTGGCGCTTCGTGCCGATGCCGACGCGGTTGCGGCGGATGGCGGCGGTGACGGCCCGAATGGCCTCGTCCTGTCCGATGATGTGCTTTTTCAGCCGCTCAGGCAGATCGCGGAGCTGCTCGTATTCCTGCGCGCGGATCTTGCTGGCCGGGATCTTCGTCCAAAGCTCGATGATGCGCGCCAGATGCTCCACGGTCAGCGTGGGGGCGGGGATGGCCTCGAGCGCTGCGATCTCGCCGTCGAGACGGCAGACGTTGCTGCGAAGGGTCGCCAGACGCTCAAAATCGGGGTGCTCGGTGTCCTCGCTGAGCATTTTTTCCTCGAGCTGATAGTCCGCGCGCTCCTTGCGCTTCTCGGCAAGGTCGGAGATGGACTTTGTGTGCAGATTCAGGTCGGAGCAGGCCTCGTCGAGCAGGTCGATGGCCTTGTCGGGCAGGAAGCGGTCGGTGATATAGCGCTCGGAGAGGATGACCGCCTGCCGCGCGATCTCCGGCGTGACCCGCACGCCGTGGAACAGCTCGTAATAATGCGCGATGCCGCGGATGATCGCCACGGCCTCCTCGATGCTCGGCTCGGCGACCGTCACGGGCTGGAAGCGGCGCTCGAGCGCGGAGTCCTTTTCGATGTATTTGCGGTATTCGGCGAAGGTGGTTGCGCCGATGACCTGAATCTCGCCGCGCGAGAGCGCGGGCTTGAGGATATTCGCCGCGCTCATCGAGCCTTCGGCGTCGCCCGCGCCGACGAGATTATGCACCTCGTCGATCACGAGAATGATGTTGCCGCACTCCTTGACCTCGGTGATGAGGCTCTTCATGCGCCCCTCAAACTGGCCGCGGAACTGTGTCCCGGCGACGAGGGCGGTCAGGTCGAGCAGATAGACCTCCTTGTCGCGCAGCTTGAACGGGACGTTCCCGGCGGCGATGCGCTGGGCAAGCCCCTCGGCGATGGCCGTCTTGCCGACGCCCGGCTCGCCGATCAGGCAGGGATTGTTTTTCTGGCGGCGGTTGAGGATCTGCACGACGCGCTCGGTCTCGACCTCGCGGCCGATGATGCGGTCGAGCTGATTTTTCCGCGCCTTTGCAGTCAGATTCAGGCAGTAATGATCCAAAAACTTGCGTTTTTTGGGCGCCTTCGGCTTATCGGACGGCGCAGAGGGCGCGTCCTTCTTCGGCTCGTCCGTCGGGCTGAGCTCGTTGCCGAGGCCGCCGAACAGGCGGTTCATATGCGGGAAGGTCGCCGTGCGGCTGCCGATGTCCTCGTCGTCGTCCTCGGGCTGGATGAGCTGGTTCATCTCGCTGTTCAGGCTGTCGAGATCCTCGTCGGTGATGCCCATCCGTTCGACGATCTCGTCGACCTGCTTGATGCCAAGCTCCTTGGCGCATTTCAGGCAAAGCCCCTCGTTGGTGCTCTTGCCGTTTTCTACTTTTGTGATAAAGATCACAGCCACGTTCTTTTTGCAGCGGCTGCACAGGGTCGGTTTCATGGAGTTCCTCCTTCGCTTGGAAATTCAGGGGTTAAACGGCTGCGCCTCGCCGGTTCGCACGGCGTAGGCCACGCCGTCGTCGCGCATCAGCACGAGACGGCTGCCGGAATGTTCGGCTTCAAGGGTGACGCGGAGCTGCTTGTCGAAAACGGTCAGTTTTCGCTCGGTCAAAACGGCGGTGTAGCTCCCGGCGCTTGAGAGCGATAGGGGCGCACCGTCCAGCGCGGCCTCGGCCAGCACGGCGCCGGTTCGGTCGAGGCGCAGCAGCGAGCAGGCCGTTCCAGCGGAGAACGACTCGGTCAGGACGCTGACGCCGTCCTCCGAAAAGCTCCAGCGCAGCAGGCGGCCGCCGTCGGGAGCGTAGCTGCCGAGCAGCGCGCCGTCCGCAGAGAGAAAATAGAGCGTGCGCTCTCCGACGGCGCAGAGCGTTCCGTCGGAGAGAAAGGCCAGATCGCAGAGCACCTCCGCGCCGAGCGGCAGACGGAAAACGACCTCTTCCTTGCCCGTGCGATAAAGCTCGACCGCGCTCTCAAACGCGGCGTCGGCCTCGCCGGCCGTCGCGGCGGCCAGCAGCGCGCCGTCCGGGGAGAGCGCGCAGGCGCTGAGATACTGTGTGTTGGAATTGCGCCGGTAGCGCAGCGTGCCGGTTCGGTCATAGACCTCCAGCACGGCGAGGCAGTCCGCGCCCGCGCGGAGCAGGGCGGCGTCGCCGTCGGCGGTCAGCGCGGCGTCATAGACGGCCGTGTCGACCGGGAGCGTGGCGGCGGTCTTGCCGTCGTCGCGCAGGAGCAGGGCGCACGGGCCGCCGACGTCATAGGCCAGCGCGAAGCGGCCGTTCGTCAGAAGGGCAGGCTCTGCCAGACTGCCGGAGCGCTCGGCGGCGGCAGTGCCGTCGGCGTTGAAGAGGCGCAGACCGGCCGGGTCTGCGACGGCGAGCGTCTGACCCAGCAGAGCGGCGGTGCACGGCTCATCGGCGTCGAACACGATCGTGTCCGAGCCGGTGGCGCGGCGCTTCGCGCCGTCCAGGGCGTTTGTGTTCAGCAGCAGGAAGGCCGCGAACAGGCCGATCACGAGCACGACCAGCCCGAGAAAGAGCGGCAGCAGTCTGCGCGGCGAGACGGCGCTATTCGACATGGAAGGCCACCTCCCCGTCGTCGTACCAGAGCTGCGTCATGGCAAGCCCGGCAGCCGGAACGGTCGGCCCGGCCGCCGTGCGGCGTCCCTCGGCCAGAATACGGGGGATGTCCTGCGGACGGAGCTTGCCCTCGGCGGCGTAGACGGCCGTGCCGGTCATGGCGCGCGCCATGTTATAGAGAAATCCGTTCGCGCAGATGCGGAAGAGCAGCAGGTCGCCGCGGCGCTCCACCTGAAAATGGTGGACGGTGCGGACGGTGGATTTGACCTCCGTGCCGACCGAGCGGACGGCGGCGAAATCATGCGTGCCGACAAACTGATCGGCGGCGGCCTGTAGAACCGCCTCGTCGAGATGCTTGGGGTAGAACCATGCGCGGTTTACATAAAACGGGTCGCGCATGGGAGAATTGTAGATTTGGTAGGTGTATTCCTTTTTGACGCACGAGCCGATGGCGTTGAAGCGCTCAGGCACCTCACGCGCGTCATAGACGGCAATGTCCATCGGCAGGTGGGTGTTCAGCGCGTAGGGGATGCGTTCGGTGGGAATGCGGGAATCCGTGCGGAAATTGGCGACGTAGACCCGTGCGTGGACGCCTGCGTCCGTGCGGCCGCAGCCGGTCATGTGGATCGGGTGGCCGCAGACCTTCGCGGCGGCCTCCTCGAGCGTCTGCGCGACGGTTCGGGCGTTCCTCTGCACCTGCCAGCCGTGGTAGGCCGAGCCGTCATAGCGCAAAAACAGGGCGATGTTTCGCATTGCTGCACCTCCGAATGGTCAAAGCGTTACAGGCCGAAAATACGCAGCGTGATGATGCCGCCCAGCAGGAGCAAGCCTGCCGCGAATGCAGCGGCGTCGCGCGCCCCGAAGCGGAGCTGGCGCAGCTTGGTGCGCCCCTCGCCGCCGTGGTAGCAGCGGCATTCCATGGCCACGGCCAGCTCGTCGGCGCGGCGGAACGCGCTGACGAACAGCGGCACGAGCACCGGCAGCAGCGCCTTGGCGCGGCGGATCAGACCGCCCGTCTCAAAATCGGCGCCGCGCGCCTTCTGCGCGGAGATGATCTTGTCTGTTTCTTCGATCAGCGTGGGGATGAAGCGGAGCGCGATGCTCATCATCATGGACAGCTCATGCACCGGGAATTTGATCTTTTTCAGCGGCGAGAGCAGCGACTCCAGTCCGTCGGTCAGGGAGATCGGCGAGGTCGTGTAGGTCAGCAGGAAGGTGCCGGCAACCAGCATGACGATGCGCAGCACGAGGAAGCACGCGTTGCGCACACCCTCGCGGGTGATCTTGAAGATCCAGAAGCGCACGAGCACCGTGCCGTCGGTGTAAAACAGATTCAGCAGCGCCGTGAACGCGATCAGGATCAGCAGGGGCTTCAGCCCCTTGAAGAGCGCCTTCAGCCGGATGCGCGAGACGGCGACCGCCGTGACCAGAAAGACCAGCGCGACGGCGTAGGAGAAGAATCCCTTGCAAAGGAAGAGCGCGACGATATAGACCATCGTCAGCAGCAGCTTCGTGCGCGGATCCATGCGGTGAATGGGCGTGTTTCCGGGGAAGTACTGCCCAAGCGTGATGTCCTTCAGCATGGGCGGCCTCCCTTCCGGAGCGCCGAGAGCTGACGCAGCGCGTCCTCAAGCGTGTAGGTCGCCGGGTCGACCGGCAGCCCCAGCTCGCGCAGCCGCAGGAAGAGCGACGTGACCTCCGGGACGGTCAGACCGATCGCGCGCAGCCGCTCGGCCTGCGCAAAGACCTCGGCGGGTGTGCCGGAAAGCTCCAGCCGTCCGTGGTTGAGCACGAACAGGCGGTCGGCCAGCCGCGCGACGTCGTCCATGCTGTGGCTGACCATGAGCACGGTCGCGCCGGTGGCGCGGCGGTATTCGGCGATGTTTTTCAGCAGGGAGCGGCAGCCGGCCGGGTCAAGCCCGGCGGTCGGCTCGTCAAAAATGACGACCTCCGGCTCCATGGCGATCACGCCCGCGATGGCCACGCGGCGCTTCTGTCCGCCGGAAAGCTCGAACGGGGAGCTTTCGAGCAGCGCCTCGTCTACCCCGGAAAAGGCGGCGGCACGCAGCACGCGGCGGCGCACCTCGTCCTCGCTCAGACGCATGTTTTTCGGCCCGAAGGCGATGTCGCGGAAGACCGTCTCCTCGAAAAGCTGATATTCCGGGTATTGGAACACCAGCCCGACGCGGAAGCGCGCGGCGTGGGTGGTCTGCTTGTCCTTCCAGATGCTCTCGCCGTCGAGCAGGACGTCGCCCTCGGTGGGCTTGAGCAGACCGTTCAGGTGCTGGATGAGGGTGGATTTTCCGGAGCCGGTGTGGCCGATGATGCCGATAAATTCGCCCTTTTCCACGGAAAAATCCATGTTTTCGACGGCAACGTGCTCAAACGGCGTGCCGACGCTATAGGTGTGACTGAGGTGTTTGACCTCGATAATGGCTGACAACGGGTAATTCCTCCTGCGTGGTCAAGCCTTCGCCCAGCGGCAAAGTGCCTGCGCACATTCTTCTGTGGAGAGCGCGTCAAGGGGCAGGGAAGCACCCTGACGATTCAGCTCATAAAGCAAACGGGTGGTCGCCGGGACGTCCAGCCCGGCGTTTTGCAGCAGCTCGACCTGCGGAAAGACCTCCTTGGGCGTGCCGTCGGCGAGGACGCCGCCCTCGTGCAGCACGATCACGCGGTCTGCGCGGACGGCCTCGGTCATGTGGTGCGTGATGAGCACGACGGTGATGCCCTTCTCGCGGTTGAGCGTCTCGATCGTGCTCAGAACCTCTGCGCGCCCCTGCGGGTCGAGCATGGCGGTCGGCTCGTCAAGGACGATGCACCGCGGCTGCATGGCGATGACGCCGGCAATGGCGACACGCTGCTTTTGCCCGCCGGAGAGCAGGTGCGGCGCGTGCTCGCGGTATTCGCTCATGCCGACGGCGGCCAGAGCGGCGTCGACGCGGCGGCGGATCTCCTCGGGCGGGACGCCCAGATTCTCCGGGGCAAAGGCGACGTCCTCCTCGACGACGTTTGCAACCATTTGGTTGTCCGGGTTCTGGAAGACCATGCCGACCGTGCGGCGGATGTTCAGCAGCTCCTCGGTGGAGGTGTCCATGCCGAAGACCCGCACGCTGCCGCCCTCGGGCAGCAGGATCGCGTTCATATGCTTGGCGAGGGTGGATTTCCCGCAGCCGTTGCGGCCGAGCACGGCCACAAAGCTGCCCTCGCGGATATTCAGGCTCAGCCCGTCAAAGACGGGGATGGGTTCGCCGTTCTGCGCGGGGTAGGAGCAGCGCAGACGGTCGATCTCGATGGCGTTGTTTGTCATATTGCGTCCTTTATTTTGTCCAGCGGCCGGAAGCGCCGCAGGGGAGCACCAGCCCGGAGTCCGTCACGGGGAGACCCAGCTCGTCGGCCTCGCTGTGCCCGCCGAAGCGCGGCGTGATGAGGCTGTCGAGCAGACAGGTCAGAACCGACGGGGCAAGCCCGGTGGTGTAGGAATTGATGAGGAAGAACAGCGGCTCGTCGGACAGCACGCCGCTCACGAGCTGCAAAAACGGGAACAGGTCCTTTTCCAGCTTCCAGATCTCGCCGGACGGGCCGCGCCCGTAGGACGGCGGATCCATAATGACGGCGTCATAGCGGCGGCCGCGCTTGATCTCGCGCTCGACGAATTTCGCGCAGTCGTCGACGATCCAGCGGATCGGCGCGTCGCTCAGGCCGGAGGACGCGGCGTTCTCGCGCGCCCACGCGACCATGCCGCGCGCGGCGTCCACATGGCAGACGCTCGCCCCGGCCGACGCTGCGGCCAGCGTGGCCGCGCCGGTATAGGCGAAGAGGTTCAGAACGGAGATCGGCCGCCCGGCGGAGCGGATCTTTTCGCCGATAAAATCCCAGTTGGCCGCCTGCTCGGGGAAGACGCCCGTGTGCTTGAAATTCATGGGCTTGACGTTGAACGTCAGCTCGCGATAGCGCACCTGCCAGCGCTCGGGCAGGCGGTTTTTTGACCAATGGCCGCCGCCGGTCTCCGAGCGGGAATAGCGGGCGTCAAAGCTGCGCCAGCGCGGGTCGAGCTTCGGCGTGCGCCAGATCACCTGCGGGTCGGGGCGAACAAGAAAATAGCGCCCCCAGCGCTCCAGCTTCTCGCCGTCGGAGGTGTCGAGCACCTCGTAGTCCTGCCATTGGTCTGCTTTCCACATAATTCAGAGTCTCTTTCTAACGATATTATAATAATGTATGTGCTCAAAGCCCCAGCCGCAGACGGCGCAGCCATTCGGCCTCCGTGGGCGGCAGCGCCGCATGCTCCGGCGCCTCGGTGGTCGGCTCGGTCGGCTCCGGCTCGTCGGTCGGGTCGGTCGGTTCGGTCGGCTCGCCGGAGTGCACGTGACACATGTTCGAGTCGGTCGGGTCATAGATATATTCCGAGTCCGGCTGCATCTCAAAGTTGTTGTCCTTGACGATCAGGCCGACCTGCGAGATCGTGTTCCCGGCGGCCTCGCGGCAGGCATCGGTGGCATATTTGCCCGATGCGCCGCAGATGTCCACCAGAACATGGCAGGTGCATTTCTCCGTCGGGGCGTCCTCGTAGAACAGGTTCACGCTGCTGACGCGGTCGCTGCCGTCGCGGATGTCCTTTTCGCAGGCCTCGGTGGCCAGCTTGCCGCAGTCGTCGCAGATGGAATAATAGCCGACGCCGTCGGGCTGATAGAAGGTCGCGCCCTCGAGCGACTCGTGCAGGGGCTTCATGACCTGATTCCACATCGTGATGGCCGGGTTCTGCCACGTGCTCGAGAGAATGATCTGCTCCGGCTCGTCATAGCCGCACCAGACCACGGCGGTGTAGTACGGCGTGTAGCCGGCAAACCAGCGCGTCTGGTTGTTGCCGGAGGTGCCGGTCTTGCCGGCGACGTCCATGCCGCTCATATACGCGCCGCTGGCAAGACCGTAGTTGACGGTGCTGCGCAGCATATAGTTGGTATAGTATGCCGCCTTGGCGCCGATGGCGGTGTGCGTCTCCTGCGTGTTGTCCAGAACGACGTTGCCCTCGCTGTCCTCCACGCGGGAATAGCTCCGCGCCTCGCGGAACACGCCGTTGTTCGGGAAGGTTGCGTAGGCCTGCGTCATCTCGCGCACGGTCAGACCGTAGGTCAGCTCGCCCAGCGCCAGCGGGGCATAGGCAATGTCACTGTATTCCTGCCCGCCGATCGTCACGGAGTCGACCAGCGTGGTGAAGCCGAGCTTCTGCGTCATGAAATTATAGCTGTTTTCCAGTCCGAGCCGGTCGAGCGTCTTGACCGAGATCGTGTTCAGCGAGCTGGTCAGGCCACGCAGCACGAGGCACTGGCCGCTGTAGTAGCGGGAGTTGTTCTGAGGCCAGTTGTCGAACAGCGGCGAGTCGGAGAGGGCGGTCGCGGGCGTGACGACGCCGGCGTCGAGCGCCGGGGCGTAGACCGAGACGGGCTTGATGGCCGAGCCGGTCGGCAGCGCCGCCTCCGCGCGGTTATAGGTCAGACTGCCGTTCTTCTCGCCGACACCGCCGCGGATGGCGATCAGGTCGCCCGTGGCGTTGTCGACGATGGCGATGGCAGACTGCATCTGCTGGGCGCTGACGGTTCCGGGAACGTTGTTGACGTCGCCGTAGACCCGGTCGACCAGATTCTGAATGTCGGGATTGATCGTGGCATAGATGCGGTAGCCGCCGGTCAGCAGCTTGCGCTCGGCCGCCTGCGCGCTGAGGTCAAAGGCCTCCTGGAAGTCCTCGACCACGTCGCGGTAGACCGTGTCGACAAAGTAGGAATAGCCCTCCGAGTCGTCCACGGAGAAGTTCTGCACGCCGCATTCCGGGCAGAGGTAGGCGTTCTCCTCGTGCACATACGCGCTGCGCGGGCCGGTGAAGCCGCACGAGCCGCAGGTGTATTCCTTCTCGTCATAGCGGCCGTTGTGGAAGAGCATTTCCTCGCCCTCGGCCGCAGCGAGGTCGGCCTCGGTCTTGATGTAGCCCTGCTTGTACATTTCCTCAAGGATGGTCGTCTGACGCTTGCGGTTGTTGTTGGGGAAATAGTACGGATCATAGAGCGACGGGTTGTTCGTGATGCCGACGATACAGGCGCATTCGGCCGTCGACAGCTCGCTGACGTCCTTGCCGAAATAGACCTGCGCCGCGCTCTGCACGCCGTAGCAGCCCTGGCCGAGGTAGATCGTGTTCAGATACCATTCCATGATCTCCTCCTTGGTATAGCGCTTTTCCACGGCAAGGGCGCGGAAGATCTCCTGCACCTTGCGGTTGACGGTCACGCTGTCCTCCTTGGAGAGGTTCTTGATGAGCTGCTGGGTGATGGTCGACGCGCCGAAGGACGAGTCGCCGCCGACGAAGTTCCGCACGGCCGAGACGGTGCGCAGCCAGTCGACGCCGTCGTGCTCGCGGAAGCGCTTGTCCTCAATGGCGATCGCGGCGTTGACAAGATCCTGCGGGATCTCGTCATAGCTGACCCAGACGCGGTTCTGCGTGGCATAGAGCTGCTGCAGCTCCTTGGCCTCGCCCGTCGCCGGGTCGAGATAATAGATAAAGGAGGTCTGATCGAGCGAGATGTTATCCAGCTCCAGAGAGGCGGCGTAGTCCTCGGCCTTGGGGATGACGTCGGTTTTGAGATAGTCCGAGAACTGATTCATGAAGATCGACCCGGCGATCACGGCGATCACGGCGACCGTCCCGGCGGCGATCAGCGCCCAGAGGCAGATTTGCCCAAGCACATGCAGGACGATCTGCACGACGCGCCATGCGCGGCTGGGACGCTTCGCGGACAGTTGGTTGTTGTCTGGCATAGAATTGAACCTCGCTTTCTGTAATCGGCGTCCGGAGCGCCGGAAAAACGCAGATGTATATGCGGCGGAGCACGCCGCCGCCGGAGATGTGCATTACCCATTCTCCCTATTTAATAATTATATCACGTCTGTCAAATCCTTATAAAAAATTTTTCCGTTGGATTTCTTACGGAAATCCGGGAAAATAAGGAGGAAAAACGCTTGAAAAGTGCCGTTTCCTTCCTTCTGGAGCAAAAGCGGGCGCGTGGAGCAAATCCGGGAAGATTTCTCGCCGGATTTCCACTTGATTTTCGCGGAAAATCGGTTAAAATAAAAGGGAAGAAAACAGCGGGAGGGCAACACAATGGATCAGGACTTCGGGCGCGACGTGATCTCCATCACGAACGAGGAAGGCGAGGAATTTGAGCTGGAGGTGCTGTCCTCCGTGACCTACAAGGGCGCGGAATATCTTGCGCTGACCCCGGCCGATGCCGACGAGGACACCGACGAGCTGGAGGTCAACATCCTCAAGACCGCGACGGATGAGCACGGTGAGCCGATCCTGGTCGTCGTCGACGACAATGAGGAGCTGGAGACCGTTTATGACCTTCTGATGGAGAACCTCTATGACGAGGATGAGGACGAGGACGAGGACGCCGACTCGGAGGATTAATTTTTAATTCTTAAATTTTAACGGTTTCGACCGTTTATGACCGTCTGAACCTCCCTGCTTGGTGCGTGATAGCCCCTTTTAGACCCACATTTTTGATAAGGGACGCCGGAACTTCCGTCTCGGCGTGCAGGCCTCCCGTTCCGGCTGTGACCGAGAATGGACGTTGGAAGCTGAAAAGAGGCGGAGAGGCGACCCACCTGCCGAATCGTGCAGGTTATAAATGGGGCTACACGGCTATAGCGGGGAGCCAGCATAAGGTTTGGCTTTTGCACCGAAAATTCAAAAAAATCGCGGCAAACAGGCTTGTTTGCCGCGATTTTTTTGCGCCTGACCTTCCGCCGTGTATGCAGCGGCGGAATTTTTTCGCTTTTTCACACTTTTTGCTTGCAACTTCATGCGTTCCTTTGTATAATAGACCAAGTTATACGTTCCGTATAATCCGAAAAACGTATGAAAGAGGTATGTTCAAAATGAGCGCTTCCCGTGAAAGAAAAAAGCGCGTTGAGGTAGAGCAGTCTCCCGCAGCGCCGAAGACAAAGAAAAAGCTTTCCCAAGGCTGGGTCTATGCCATTGTGGTCATCGCCGTGACGGTTCTGGTTTTCGGCGGCATGTTTGCGTACCGTGCAGCGGAGCGCAACGCGACCGTCCTGACGGTCGGCGACTATGACCTCTCCGTGAAGAATTTCAACTATTATTACGCCACGCTGGTCAACAACATCAGCGGCTATAAGTCCTATCTGGGCATCGACGGCTCCGTCGCGCTCGACGAGCAGAAGATCTCGACCGAGAGCGTGAGCTATCTGGGGCTGTTCGGCCTCAGCACGGACTATCTGAGCAATGTCGAAAACGACGGAACGACCTATGACGCAACATGGGCCGACCTGCTGGTCGACGTCGCGCAGAAGAATGCGACCTCCGCGATCGCCGTCTATGAAGAGGCGATGAAGGCCGGCTATGAGCTGGACGACGAGACGAAGGCCGACATCGACGAGGAGGTCGAGACCTTCAAGGGCTACGCGAAGAACAACGAGCTGAGCCTGAACGATTTCCTTGCCCGCGTCTACGGCGAGGGCTGCAACGAGAAGAGCTACCGCGAGTATCTCGAGATCACGCATATCGCCAGCGCCTATCCGAACTCCCTGACCTATTCCGACGAGGAGCTTGATGCGCGCTATGCCGAAAGTCCGGAGACCTTTGACAAGGCCACCTATTATCTCTACACCGTGAACGCCTCGGATTATGTCGAATCCACGACCGACGAGGAAGGCACGACCAGCACGCCGGAGCCGACCGACGCCGAGCGCGACAAGGCCAAGGAGGCCGCCGAGGCCTTCGCCGAAAAGTTTGACGAGGCTGACGAGAAGGTCAAGGCCAACGCCGACCAGACGCAGGAGACCGTGAAGAGCTCCTCGACCGAGGATGCCGCGAAGTGGCTGTTCGAGACGGCAAAGGCCGGCGACGTGAAGCTCTTCGCCAGCGAGGACGGCAACACCTATTACGTTCTGAAGCTGATCGACAAGGCCGATTATGACACCTTTGATCTGCTCTACTTCTCCATGGATAAGCCCTCCGAGGGCAACACGTCCGACGACGCCGAGTCCGAGACTGCTGAGGTCTCCACCGCGAAGAAGGTCGAGATCTACGAGAACTCCCTGAAGGAGGACGGCTCTCAGGAGAACTTTGCGAAGCTGATGCTCGACAACAACGCCGAGGCCAGCACCGAGCCGGTCGAGGCCATGGGCCGCGCTTCCCTTGCCAGCATGGATCGCGAGATCCTGAAGTGGGGCGCCTTTGAGACCCGCAAGGCCGGAGACTGGAAGAAGTTTGAGACCGACAGCAAGATCTACTTCGTCTATTACGTCGGCACGAACGCGCATACCCTGCGCTATTACAATGTGACCAACCAGCTCCGCACCGACTGGTACAACGGCGTGACCGAGGCGGCTCTGGCGGCCAACGGCTTCGACCTTGACAAGGCCATGAAGGCGGACATCGGCCGCATCCTCGGCACGAGCAACTGATCCGAGGATGGAGCAGCCGTTTCAGCGTGAGCAGACGCTGCTCGGGCGCGCGGCGATGGAGTGCCTCGCGCGGGCGCACGTCATGGTCGTCGGGATCGGCGGCGTGGGCAGCTATGCCGCCGAGGGGCTTGCGCGAGCCGGCGTCGGCGCGCTGACGCTGGTCGACAGCGATACGGTCGGCGTGACCAACCTGAACCGCCAGCTCTGCGCGCTGCATTCGACCCTCGGCCGGAACAAGGCCGAGGTCATGGCCGAGCGCATCCGGGATATTTCGCCAGATTGCCGCGTGACCGCGCTCGCCGCGCATTATGACGAGGCGCATAAGGAACGCTTTTTTTCCGAGCCGCTCGACTTCATCGTCGACGCGATCGACCTGGTCTCCTGCAAGCTCAGCCTGATCTGCACGGCGCAGGAGCGCGGCGTTCCGATCATCAGCGCCATGGGCACGGGCAACAAGCTCGACCCCATGCAGTTCTGTGTGACGGACATTTATAAAACGAGCGGCTGCCATCTGGCGCGCATCCTGCGCCGGGAGCTGCGCGCACGCGGCGTGAGGCGTCACACCGTGCTCTACAGTCAGGAGCTTCCGCTCCCGCAGCTTGAGCAGGGTGAGACGCCGCCTCCGGGCCGCCGAGCCGTTCCCGGCTCGGTCTCATGGGTGCCGTCCTGCGCGGGTCTGATGCTCGCGGGATACGTCGTTCAGACGCTGATCCGCGTGCAAGAGCCGTGAATTTCGGCAGAATACACAAAAGTGTGAAAATGACGGTATATGGTCATTTTCGGCCATATACAGGATGCGTAAAGCGATAAAGAAACTGCTGGAAAAAGCAAAAATCGTTGAAATTCACAAAAAATTCAAAATAAAATGCTACAGGGACTTTCCCTGTAGCATTTTTTGTTTTTTTGTGCTATGATTAAATTATCCTGACTAGGCTCATTGCGCCCTTTTGCAGAGTCTACAAAATTTCAAGGAGGAAAAGACATGAGGAACCATCTCAAGAGATCCCTTGCCATGCTGCTCGTCGTGGTAATGGTTCTCGCAATGCTTCCGACCATCGCGTTTGCGGCGGGCGAGAGCTATCCCATCACAAAGCTAGATGCGATTCCCGCAGACGGACAGGCCGTTGTGATTTACAGCGCCCCCGCCTCCGGCATATTCGCAGGCAGCGCCGACGGCGGCTCCATCGGTGCAATTGCGGCTGAAGACCTGCGCGCAGGAGAGGGCGCCGGCGTCTATAAGCTGACGAAAAACGCCGACGGCACCTATTACATCACCTGCGGCGGCAAATATCTCGCCACCGACTCCGCTGAGAAGCTGTCCCTGCAGGACACCGCCATCACGGGCACGAAGTGGAACATCCGCGAGGTCGCCGAGTTCGGCGGCTATTCGATCTCCAACGCCGAAGTGAAGTACAACGACAAGTATGAGATCTACATCGAGTACTACAACTCCTTCAAGGCGTGGACGCTCGGCAAGGACAACAAGGTCACCGAGATCTACACCCTGCAGTTCTGGGCGATCGACGAGGCCACGGCCGATCCCAACGGCGACGGCTATATCGGCACCAAGGCTGAATCCGGCGACCTGCCCGTCTCCGGCTCGCAGTATGTCATTTATAATGAATACGGCGCTGCCTGCTTCGGTATGCAGTCCGACGATGCGGTCGCCCCGTCCATCAACCCGGTCGCCTCTGCTATGGATGCGAACGGCAAGCTGGTCCCCGGCAACGGCGCTTCCATCTTCACCGTGACCGAGGCCGGCGGCTACTACACCTTCGCCGTCACCCAGAACGGCACGACGAAGTACCTGAGCTGCTCGAAGAACGAGAAGGTCGACGGAAAGATCTCCAACGCCGAGACGATCTTCTTCGAAGAGACGCAGAGCGACTACACCCTCTGGAGACTTGAGAAGTGCACCGGCGGCTACATCATGTATAACAAGATCGCCAAGTACGGCAGCAACTCCGTCTGCATCGAGCATTTCAGCAACGCGTTCAGCGGCTGGACCTTCAACGGCTCGACCAACCTGTTCGCCATGAAGTTCGTCCCCGTGACCGATCCCTACGGCCTCGGCTTCGTCCTCAACCCGTCCGTCGCCATCACCGCCGGTGATGCGAACCTCGGCGTGGACTACACCTTCTCCTTCGTCGTCGACGAGCTGACCAAGCTCACCGACCTCAAGGCGAGCTACAGCGTCGACGGCGGCGCTGCGAAGGACGTCTCCTACACCGAGCTGGGCGACCAGAAGTACTCCGTCACCATCCCGAGCGCGGAGCTTGCCGGCAAGTCCTCCCTGACCGTCACGGTCAACGCGAAGAATGAGCACGGCATGGAATACGGCAAAACCGCGACGGTCGCGATCAACGACGAGCCGATGATCGTCTCCGTCTCTCCGCTGCCCAATGCGGCGACCAAGGACGACAAGCAGCCTGAGATCGCTGCCGTGATCGCCAACTGCGGCGCGAACCCGACGGTCGTCATGACGGTCGACGGCGTTGCCGTGCAGCCCACCGTGACCGACAGCAAGGTCAGCTACAAGTCCGCCGATAAGATGACCGACGACCGCCACACCGTCGCCCTCACGATCACCCGTGCAGACGGCAAGGTCGCGGAGATGACCTGGTCGTTCTTCGTCGGCGAAGAGGGCATGAGCCTCTACTTCGGTCAGATCCACTCCCACACGGCGGAGTATTCCGACGGCGCCGGTACGCTGGAGGATGCTTATGAGCACGCCATGGAGGCAAAGGACGTGGACTTCCTGATCGTCACCGACCACTCCAACTATTTCGACACCACCAACAGCGCCACCACCTCCAGCTACTATGATCTGAGCAGCCTGACCAAGATCGGCTCGACGACCAAGTGGGAAGAGGCAAAGGCGACCGCAGCCGAGTACAACGCGAAGTCCACCGACTTCATCGCGGCTTACGGCTACGAGATGACGTGGTCCGGCGGCCCCGGCCACACCAACACCTTCAATACCTACGGCCCGGTCTCCCGTAACAACGCCAAGCTGAACGAGAAGACCAACAGCTATGCCGGTATGCACCTGTATAACGACCTGATGGTCAACGCGGACAAGGGTCTCGACGTTGACGGCAAGCCGGTCGCCGAGGGCGTGAAGACCAAGGCCATTGACGACGCTCCGGTCGTCTCCCAGTTCAACCACCCCGGCACGACCTTCGGCACGTTCGACACTTATGCCGGCTATACGCCTGCCCGTGACGCCATCCTCAACCTGATCGAGGTCGGCAACGGCGAGGGCGCCGTCGGCGGCTCCTCCTACTGGCCGAGCTATTCGGAATACGACATCTGCCTTGCCAAGGGCTGGCACGTCGCTCCGACCAACAACCAGGATAACCACAAGGGCAAGTGGGGCGATGCCAACACCTGCCGCGACGTCATCGTGACCGATAACTTCACGGAGGCCGGCCTGTACAAGGCCATGGCGAACCGTCAGGTTTACGCGACCGAGGACCAGAACCTCCGCATCTACTACTACCTGAACGACAGCATCATGGGCTCCATCATCGACACCGGTGATTCCACGGTCGATACGGTCCACATCACCGCCAGCATCTCCGACCCCGACAACGAAACGCTCGGCACGGTCGAGATCATCGGCGCGAACGGCATCTCCCTGAAGTCCTATGAGGCCACCGGCGCGACCTTCGAGCTGGACGAGACCCTCAAGAACACCGAGCCGTATTACTACATCAAGGTCACGCAGGCCGACGGCGACATCGCGGTCACCGCTCCTGTCTGGGTCGGCAACGCCACCCCGATCACCTGCAACCTCAAGAACGACGTTGCTCTGTCCGTTGAGGGCGAGGCTCAGAACCTGACCTCCGTCCTGAACAACGAGGCGACCGAGAACTACGAAGTCAAGAAGGCTGCGTTCTATGTCCTGAGCGACGGCATCTATGACAAGATCGAGACCGTCCTCTTCAACAACACGCAGGAAGGCACGACCGTCGCTGCGGGCACCGCCAGAACGACCACCGTCTCCTGGACTCCGGCCAGCAAGTACGTCGGCAAGCATGTCACCGTCCTTGTTGAGTACGCCGGCACCTACAACGGCAAGTCCTTCAAGTGCCAGGCAACCATGAAGCTCTACGTCCACTCTCAGGATATGGAGCGCGTCGCCGTTGACTACGGCCACGACAACTACTACATCTCCGGCGACTACGCAGGCTCGGCGGGCAACTTCATCGAGTTCTGCGCGAACAACAACGTCAAGTGCGAGTACATCCTCGAGGGTCAGTTCACCAAGGAGACCCTGAGCAAGTACACCACGCTTGTCATCACCGTCAACTATCGCCGCAACACGGCGAAGGCCAAGGATTACACCGATGAAGAGATCGCTGCCCTGAAGGAATTCATGGCCAACGGCGGCAAGCTCATCATCTGCTCCAAGTCCGACCGCGACAACAAGTTCGACAACTGCGCGGAGAACACCAACAAGCTCCTCGAGGCGATCGGCGCGCACAGCCGCATTGCCAACGGCATCATTGTTGATAACGAGCTGAAGGCCAACGAGGCATACCGTATCTACTTCTCCGATAAGGCCTGCTTCAACACCGAGCATCGCTTCACCAAGGGCGCCTACACCTCCTCCAACGCGTTCGGCACCAAGCCCGCGGCCGACAACCAGACCGGCTTCCAGGTCTACAACGGCGCTCCGGTCCTCATCATGGACGGCTGCGAGGGCACCGGTGCGGGCAAGGTTCAGACGCTGGTTCGCGGCTTCCAGAGCACCTGGGCGACCCACTATGACGGCTACTTCGACGGCGGCTCCTTCGTCCCGGATTACGAGAACAAGGATCAGGTCGTTGTCGAAAAGGATAACGTCAACATCATGACCTACGAAGACACCGCTGCCGGCGGCTGGATCATCACCTCCGGCGTGACCTTCTTCTCCAACTACGACATCAAGAGCGATCAGGATTACGCCAACCGCTTCATCCTCCAGAACATCCTGCGTGAGCTGACGCACATGGAGGACGGCGACGTCGTCACCCCGATCAACGAGGTCAAGACCAAGACCGAGGGTGAATACACCATCGAGGGCTTCGTGACCTCCAATGCTTCCGGCTACGACAAGGACACCGCGTTCTTCGACTGCATCTATGTGCAGGATAAGAACGGCAACGGCCTGAACGTCTTCCCGGTCGCCGGCAACTTTGCCGTCGGCATGAACGTCCGCTGCCACGGCGGCGTGACCTTCTACTGCGGCGAGATCGAGCTGAACCTCAGCACGGACTACAACGGCTCCATCCGCATCATCTCCGACGAGATCAACAAGATCCAGCCTGCGGCGGTTGACTGCGCGACGGCAATGTCCGACGCGGCGATCGGCAACCTGATGAAGGTCACCGGCATCGTCACCGACATCCACAAGACCGAGGGCGTCATCGACAAGATCACGGTTCGCGACAACTCCGGCGAGGCCTGCCTCTTCATCAACGGCTATATCACGAAGGACTACACCGGGCTGGATGAGCTGGCCGTCGGCATGAAGATCGAGGGCACCGGCATCGGCTCCCGCGACGTCGATGAGACCAGCGTTGAGCAGAAGATCTTCGCGCGTCTGCGTGTCCGCGACCGTTCCGAGATCAAGATCCTCAGCACGGAAGCCGAGATCACCGATGTCTTCACCGATCTCAGCCCGAACGCATGGTATCTGGCAGCCGTCAAGAATGCCTATGAGAAGGGCCTCCTGAACGGCGTCGGCGACAACAAGTTCGATCCGAACGGCACGCTCAGCCGTGCAATGGTCGCGACGGTTCTCTACCGTATGGCCGGTTCGCCCGCTGTTACTTCCACCAGCCCGTTCACGGATGTTCCGGCCGGCAAGTGGTACAGCAACGCGGTCGCATGGGCTGCCGCGAACGGCGTCGTCAAGGGTACCTCCGCGACGACCTTTGATCCGGACGCTGACGTGACCCGTGAGCAGATGACCACCATGCTCGTCCGTTATGCCGAGAACGTCCAGAAGCTCGACGTCACCCCGAAGGGCGACCTCAGCGGCTTCCCGGATGGCGGCGACGTGACCTACTATGCGCGCAATGCCATGACGTGGTGCGTCGATAACGGCATCATCAACGGCATCGACGGCCGTATCGCTCCGAAGAACACGGCGACCCGTGCGGAGTTTGCGACCATCATCATGCGTCTGCAGAACGTGATCGCCTGATCACGAGCGAATCACAAAGCAAAGGGTGCAGGGATTTTCCCTGCACCCTTTCAGACTGTCAAAAAAGTCCGGAACCGTCAAAATCAGTCCAACAAATAAGAAACGTTTTACGGAATCGGAAGATTGGATTTTGCGTTTCGTATTTTCGATCAAGCCTACCGATTCTGTCATTGCGAGGAGGGCGCGTGCGCCCGACGCGGCAATCTTTAACGATGCGATTTGTCATCCCGAAACGAAATATGGTAGGGCGGAACGTCGCAGCAGATCTTATGTTTTTTGTTATAAGTATTCCTTTTTGCTACGTGCTCCCGTGCTTCGCCACGGGATGCCATACCTTCAGCTTTAAGATTGCCACGGCCGCGCTGCGGCCTCGCAATGACACGAAATTGAGACGTTTTTTACTTGCTGCGCAAGGCTTTTGATGCGCTGCGGATGCGGCGTGCCCCTTGCGGGTGCTGCGCAACTCGCGACCTGTCGTACCTATGTACGCCGACGGCCGCGAGTTGCTTGTCTTCCGAACATTTTTGCGGTTTGCGTCAGAAAAAAAGCGGAAATTGCGCAAACGCGGTTGACATTTTTCCGCCTTGCTGGTAAAATATCGGCGTATAAGCCAAAATGGCGCTGAGGAAGCCAATCTGCCCCAAAACGCATCCAGCGAGCGGAGAGCCGGTGCAAGCTCCGCGGCGAACCGGGCAGACCGCCACTTCCGAGCCGACTGCGACGAGCGGTACGGTTCATCCCCGTTATCGGATGACGAAAGATGCCGAGCGTTCGGCAATTAGGGTGGTACCGCGAGAGAGCCTCGCCCCTATACGGGGGTGAGGTCTGTTTTTTTCGGCCGCCCGCAAAAACGGAAAACCATGCTTGGAGGAAAGAAACATGCAAAAGAAATACGGTCTGAACGAGCTGCGCGAGATGTACCTTTCGTTCTTTGAGAGCAAGGGGCATCTGCGTCTGCCCAGCTTCCCGCTGGTGCCGCAGCATGACAAGTCGATCCTGCTCATCAACGCAGGCATGACGCCGATGAAGCCCTATTTCACCGGTGAGGAGGAGCCGCCGCGCCACCGCGTCTGCACCTGCCAGAAGTGCATCCGCACCGGCGACATCGACAACATCGGCCACACCGACCGCCACGGAACCTATTTTGAAATGCTCGGCAACTTCTCGTTCGGCGATTATTTCAAGCGCGAGGCTCTGTCGTGGTGCTGGGAATTTTTGACGAAGGTCGTCGGTCTGGACGAGAACCGGCTCTATCCGTCGATCTATGAGAACGACGACGAGGCCTTCGACATCTGGACGAAGGAGCTTGGCGTGCCTGCCGAGCGCATCTCGCGCTTCGGCAAGGAGGACAACTTCTGGGAGCATGGCTCCGGCCCGTGCGGCCCGTGCTCCGAGGTCTATTATGACCGTGGCGCGCAATACGGCTGCGGCAAGCCCGATTGCAAGGTCGGCTGCGAGTGCGACCGCTATATCGAGATCTGGAACAACGTATTCTCCCAGTTCAACAACGACGGTAAGGGCAACTATACCGAGCTGAAGCAGAAGAACATCGACACAGGCATGGGTCTGGAGCGTCTTGCGGTCGTCTGTCAGGATGTCAAGAGCCTGTTTGACGTCGACACGGTCATGAATATCACGAACAAGGTCACCGAGCTGACCGGCGCGTCCTACGGTAAGTCCGAAAAGATGGACGTCTCCCTGCGCGTCATCACCGATCATATCCGCGCGGCGACCTTCCTGATCTGCGACGGC
Source organism: uncultured Eubacteriales bacterium (assembly GCA_900546415.1). Lineage (GTDB taxonomy): Bacteria > Bacillota > Clostridia > Oscillospirales > Oscillospiraceae > JAZOXB01. Next base: position 18,627 of record URCY01000005.1, on the reverse strand, counting down.
GTGCTGCCGTCGAACGAGGGGCGCGGCTACGTCCTGCGCCGTCTGCTGCGCCGCGCGGCGCGCCACGGCAAGCTGCTCGGCGTCAATAAGCCCTTCCTGTATCAGGTGGTCGACACCGTCGTTCACGAGAATGAGTGCCAGTATCCCGAGCTGCGCGAGAAGCAGTCCTATATCACCAAGGTCATCCAGACCGAGGAGGAGAATTTCTGCAAGACCATCGACGGCGGCATGAAGATCTTCGCCGAGATGCTCGCCGGGCATAAGGAGAAGGGCGAGACGCGCTTCTCCGGCGCGGACGCCTTCAAGCTCTATGATACCTACGGCTTCCCGATCGACCTGACGGTCGAAATGGTGCGCGAGGAGGGCATGAGCGTCGACGAGGACGAGTTTGCCCGGCAGATGAAGGAACAGAAGCAGCGTGCCCGCGAAGCGCGCAAGGCGCTCGGCGACCTCGGCTGGGCGGGCATCGAGTTTGGCAAGGAGATCCCCGAGACGGAGTTCGTCGGCTATGACCGGCTGGAGGCCGACGGCAAGATCGTCGCGCTGATCGCGAACGAGGAGCTTTGCGGCTCCGTCAGCGAGGGCATGGAGGCCATTGTCGTCCTCGACCGCAGCCCGATGTACGCCGAGATGGGCGGTCAGGTGGGCGACCGGGGCGTGATCGCGACGAAAAACGGCGAATTCACCGTCAACGACGTCCAGAAGAACAAGGGCGGAAAATATATGCACTACGGCGTGATGAAGTCCGGTGCGCTGGAGCTTGGCCAGAGCGTGCACGCCTCCGTCGACGCCGAGCGCCGCCGCGCGATCAGCCGCGCGCACTCCGCGACGCATCTGCTGCAGGCCGCGCTTGAGCGCGTGCTCGGCGACCACTGCCATCAGGCCGGTTCGCTGGTCGAGCCGGATCATCTGCGCTTTGACTTTACGCATTTCTCGGCCGTGACGCCCGAGGAGCTGGCGAAGGTGTCGTCCGCCGTGATGGATATGGTCTTGCAGGGCGTGGACATCACGACGCAGGTGCTCCCGATCGCCGAGGCGCAGAAGCTCGGCGCAACGGCACTCTTCGGCGAAAAATACGGCGAGACCGTGCGCGTGGTCAGAATGGGCGAGTATTCGCTCGAATTCTGCGGCGGCACGCATCTGGACAACACCGCAAAGGTCGGCCCGTTCCGCATCATGGGCGAGGCGTCCGTGGCCTCCGGCGTGCGACGCATCGAGGCCTACACCGGCAAGCGCGTGATCGAACAGATGGATGAGATGAACCGCGTCCTGCTCAAGGCGTCGGAGGTGCTCAAGACCTCCCCGAAGGAGCTGCTCGACCGTGCGGCGAACATGATGAACGAGATGAGGGAAATGAAGCAGCGCGTCGACCAGATGAAGGACAAGCTCTTCAGCGGCGAGATCGAGCGCTTCCTGTTCTCGGCGAAGAACGTCGAGGGGCTCAAGGTGCTCACGACGGTGCGCAACGACGTCACGCCGAACGACCTTCGCAGGATGGGCGACCAGATCCGCGACCGCGAGCCGAACGCCGTGGCGGTCATCGCCGGAACGCAGGGCGACAAAATCAGCATTCTGGCGGTCTGCGGCAAGCACGCCGTTGAGCGCGGCGTCAAGGCCGGCGCGCTGGTCAAGGAGGTCTGCACGGCCTGCGGCGGCAGCGGCGGCGGCAAGCCCGACTCTGCAATGGGCGGCGGCAAGGATATCCTCAAGCTGGACAATGCGCTGGCGCTGGTCGACGAGTTCGTCGCGGCGCACGTGAATCAATAAAAGAAGGAGAACAAGCATGGACGACTGCATTTTCTGCAAGATCATCGCCGGGGAGATCCCGACCAAGAAAATTTATGAGGACGAGCAGTGCCTTGCGTTCTATGACATCGCGCCGCTGGCGCCGCAGCATTTCCTGGTCGTTCCCAAGCAGCATATCGCCGCGGCCAACCGCATCAAGCCGGAAAACGAGGCCGTTGTCGGGCATATTTTCAGCGTGATCGCCAATCTGGTCAGCGTGATGGGCTTTTCCGACGGCTACCGCGTCGTGACAAACTGCGGCGCGGACGCCGGTCAGACGGTGCAGCATCTGCATTTCCACGTTCTGGGCGGCAAGCAGCTCGGAAGCTTCAACTGAGCCTCACTTTTCAAGATCAATAAGAGGGGAGCGCGGTACCGTGCGGAAGCTGGCGATTTTTTCGTTTGCGTTTGCGGCGGCAGCGGCAGCCTATGTCTGGCTGCTGCCCCGTCCGCTTGCGCTGCTGCTCAGCGCGGCGCTGGCGCTCTCTGTTTTGCTGCTCCGCCTGAGCGGAAAAGACCGACTCCGGGCGGTGCGCATCGGCGCGCTCGGCGTGGCCTTTGCGCTGCTCTGGTGCCGGGGCTATGAGGCGCTGCGTATTGCGCCGCTTCGGAGCTACGTCGGGCTGCAGCGCGCGGTCACGCTGACCGTCTCGGACTATCCCGAGGCACGCGACGACGGCTTCCGCGTCGAGGCGCGGCTCGGGCACGGCCGCGTGATGCTCTATCTGCGCGGAGAGGACTGCGCGCTTCGCCCCGGCGACCGCGTGACGCTGGCGGCCGAGGTGAAGGACGTCTCCGGCGCGGATGAGACGGATAACCTGTCCTTTCAGGCGCGGGAGATCTCGCTTCTGGTGTTCCCGAAGGGGGAGCTTTCCGTGCAAAAGGCCGAGCGCCTGCCCGTCTGGGCCTATCCCAAGGCGGCGGCGCACGCCCTGCGCGAGGTCCTCTCCGACATTTTCCCGCAGGACACGGCCGGGTTTGCCCGCGCGCTCGTCACGGGCGACAAGAGCCAGATGGACTTTGCCGAGCGGAACCGACTGGCGATCACGGGCATTTCGCACACGGTCGCCGTCTCCGGCCTGCACGTTTCGCTGCTCGTCGGCGTGCTCATGGCGCTCTGCCTGCGGCGCAGACGGCTTGCGGCAGCGGTCGCGATCCCGTGTATGCTCCTTTTTGCGGCGATGCTCGGCTTTTCGCCGTCTGTCACGCGGGCAGTGGTCATGGAGACGATGCTTCTGCTCGCGCCGCTTCTGAACCGCGAGAACGACCCGCCGACGGCGCTGGGCTTCGCCCTGCTGGTGCTGCTGCTGGCCAATCCGTGGGCGATCGCCTCGCTCTCGCTTCAGCTTTCGTTCTTGTCCATCGCGGGCATTTCGTGCTTCAACCTGCCGCTCGGGCGGAGGATCGGCGCGCTTTTGCAGCCCGTAACGCGCGTCGGCGGGGCGCTCTGGCGCTTCGTGGCGGCGTCCTGCTCCACGACGCTCAGCGCGATCGTGTTCACGACGCCGGTCGTCGCGCTGCGGCTTGGAACGCTTTCTCTGGTCGCGCCGCTGACCAACCTGCTGACGCTGCAAATTGTGAGCGTCGGCTTTTGCGGGGCGATCCTCTCCGCACTTCTGGGGCTGATCTGCAGGCCGCTCGGCGCCGCGCTGGCGTGGCTCGATGCGTGGCCGCTGCGCTGGGTGCAGCGCGTGGCGGAGCTGCTGAGCCGTCTGCCGTATGCGGCGGTCTACACGAACAGCCGTTATATCTGCCTCTGGCTGGCGGCGGCCTACCTGGGCTTCGGCGTCTATCTGTTTTTGCGGTGGAGGAACAAGCCGCGCAGTCTGCGCGCTCTGGCGGCTCTGACCGCCCTTACGCTGCTGATCGCAGTCGCGTTCGGAGCGCTTCCGGAGACGCAGAGCGCCGGTGCGACGGTTTTCGACGTTGGGCAGGGGCAGTGCATCCTGCTCAGCGCCGGGGAGCGGCGCTATTTGGTCGACTGCGGCGGTGACGACGGTGCGCAGAACGGCGAGGACGTGGCGCGTTCTCTGCTCACGCAGGGCATCCGGACGCTCGATGCGCTCATCCTGACGCATTATGACTCCGATCACACCTGCGGCACGGCGCAGCTCCTGCAGCGCGTCACCGTCGCGTGCATCTACGCGCCCGCAGAGGCCGACGATGCGAACAATCAGGCGGAGCTGCTTTCGCTTGCGCAGGAATACGGCATCGCCTTTCACTTTGTGACCGAGGACGAGCGCCTTGCCCTGACCGGCGGCGCGCTGCAGCTTTACGCCCCGACGGGCAGCGGTGCGGATAACGACGGACTGGCGGTGCTGCTGTCCGTTGACACCTATGACATCCTGATCACGGGAGACATGGATCTGAAGGCGGAGCACCGTCTGCTGGAAACCCATGCCCTGCCGGATATTGAGGTTTTGGTTGCCGGACACCACGGCTCCAAATACGCCACCGGGGAGGAGCTTCTGACCGCACTGCGGCCGGAGACGGTGCTCATCTCCGTCGGAGAAAATTCCTATGGACATCCCACGCAGGAGACGCTTGACCGCATTGCCGCGATCGGCGCGGCGGTCTATCGCACCGATCAGGTGGGGAATATTTCCGTTTCGAGGTAACGAACATGGCAAAAAAACCAGCCGAGACATCGGCCGGCCTTCAACAGCTCAAAACCGATCTGAAGCAGAGGCGGCTCGGCCGCTGCTATGTGCTTTACGGCGAGGAGGATTATCTGCGCCGCTACTATTTGCAGCAGATGCAGAAGCTCCTGCTCGACGATCTGACGGCCGATTTCAATTTTCACCGGATGAATCCGGAGAACTTTACCTTGCAGCTTCTGGCTGACAGCCTCGAGGCGCTGCCGATGATGGCCGAGCGGTCGCTCGTGCTCGTCGAGGACGTCGACCTGTTCGCGCTCGACGAGGCCGGGCGCAATGCCGCGGCGGGGCTGCTCAGCGACCTGCCGGAGCATTGCTGCCTCATCCTCTCCATGCAGAGCTTCGCGCCCGATAAGCGCATGAAAAAGCTCTGGGCGGCGCTCGAGCAGAACGCCGTTCTCGTCGAATTCCGCTATCAGAGCGAGACGGATCTGCGCGCATGGATCGCGCGGCATTTCCGCGCGGCGGGCAAATCGATCACGCCGCAGCTTTGCACCTATCTGCTGAGTCTCTGCGGCCTCTCCATGACGCAGCTCGATCTTGAGATCGGCAAGATCTGCGCATTTTCCGGCGCAGAGGAGATCGTCCGCGCGGATATCGACGCGGTCGTCGAGCCGACGCTTGAGGCCGTGGTCTTTCAGATCACGGATGCGCTGGGGCAGGGGCGCTTTGATGCGGCGCTGGAATACCTGAACACGGTGCTCAAGATGCAGGAAAGCCCGATCGCCGTCGTTGCGGCCATCGGGGCGCAGATGCGCCGTCTGCGCGCGGCAAAGCTGCTTCAGACGCAGGGCGTCGGCGAGAGCGGCCTTGCGCAGCTCTGCAGCATCAAGCCCTTCGCCGCAGGGAAGCTCGTCACGCAGGCGCGCCGACTCTCCGAGCGCTTCTGCGAGCAGGGCGTGCTGCTCTGCTGCCAGACCGACCTGCGGCTGAAGTCCTCGGCCGAGGATCCGCAGCGGGCCGTGGAGGAGCTGATCCTTCGGCTTGCCGAGGAGGCGCGCCGTGATTAAGCTTGAGCAGGCCATCGTCGTGGAGGGAAAATACGACAAAAACACGCTCAGCCAGCTTGTCGACGCGCCGATCTTCGAGACGAACGGCTTCGGCGTGATGAAGGATCGGGCGCTCGTGGCGCTGCTGCGCCGGGCGGCCGGGACGCGCGGCCTGATCGTCCTGACGGACAGCGACGGCGCGGGCTTCGTGATCCGCAATTATCTCAAAAGCGTCCTGCCGAAGCAGGGCGTCTTTCACGCCTATATTCCGGACGTTCCCGGAAAGGAGCGCCGCAAGGACAAGCCCGGCAAGGAGGGCAAGCTCGGCGTGGAGGGAATGCGGCCGGAGGTGCTGCTGCAGGCGCTCGAGCGCGCCGGTGTGCGCGAGCGGACGGACGAACGCCCGCAGATCACCAAGACGGATCTGTTCTTATGCGGACTTTCCGGCGGCGCCGGGAGCGCCAGACGCCGCGCCGAGCTGATGCGGCGGCTGGAGCTTCCGGAGCATCTCGGCGCAAACGCCTTTCTCGACGCGCTGAATCTGCTGATGACGCGCGAGGCGCTTTTTCGGGAATATAACATCCAACCGTAAACGATCAAACGGGAGAACACAATGGTAGATATTTCGGTACGGGATCTGGTCAAGTCCTTTGAGGTCGGCAGCACGCTGCTCGACGGGCTGAGCTTCGAGATCCACGAGGGAGAGTGCGTCGGCATCATGGGGCGCAACGGCTGCGGCAAGACCACGCTGTTTCGCCTCCTGACGGGCGAGCTGTCCCCGGATGAAGGAGAAATTTTCATCGCCCCCGGAAAAAAGCTGGGTCTGATCTCGCAGATCCCGGTCTATCCGGAGGGCTACACGGTCGAGCTGGTGCTGCGCACGGCCTTTTCCGAGCTGGAGCGCATCGCGCGCAAGCTCGAGGAGCTGACACAAAAGCTCACGGCCAACGCGCCGCAGGCGCTTCTGACCGAATACGACCGCCTGAGCAACGCCTATCATGTGGGCGGCGGCTACGAGCAGGACACGGAGGTCGACAAGGTCTGCAACGGCCTCGGCATCCCGCAGACCATGCGCGGGCAGGAGTTCGCGCGGCTCTCGGGCGGCGAAAAGACGCGCGTGAATCTGGCGCGCCTGCTGCTGGAAAAAACGGACATCCTGCTGCTCGACGAGCCGACGAACCACCTCGATCTGCGCAGCGTCGAATGGCTTGAGAATTATATCCGCCATTTCAAGGGCACGGTTCTGACCATTTCGCACGACCGATATTTCCTCGATCAGGTCGTGCAGCGCATCATCGAGATTTCCGGCGGCAAGGCGGAATTTTACAGCGGAAACTACACATTCTATCTGCAAGAGAAGCAGGAGCGCTTCAACCGCCAGCTCAAGCAGTATGAGCAGGAGCAGGCCAAGCTGCGTCAGCTCGGCTATACACTCGAGCGCATGAAGGGCTGGGGCATCAACAACCGCGTGCTTTATCGCCGCGCAATGTCCATCCAGCACCGCATGGAGCGCCTCGAAAAAACCGACCGTCCGACGAAGGAAAAGACGCTGCGCACGCGCTTCGGCGAGAAGGAATTCCACGGCGACGAGGTGTTCACGCTGAAGCATTTCGGCAAGCGCTTCGGCGAGCGGCAGCTGTTCTCGGACATCGATCTGCTTGTGCGCGGCGGCGAGCGCATCGCGCTGCTCGGCGACAACGGAACGGGCAAGACCACCTTTTTGCAGTGTCTGCTCGGCGAGCTGCCCTGCGAGGGCGCGGTGAAATTCGGCCCGTCGGTCAAATGGGCCTATCTGCCGCAGGTGATCCATTTTGCCCATCCCGAGCGCACGCTATACGACACGATGCTCTATGAAAAGAACTGCACGCCGCAGACCGCGCGCGACCGCTTGGGCGCGTTCCTGTTCTCCGGCGAGGACGTGTTCAAGACCGTCGGGACGCTCTCCGGCGGCGAGCAGTCGCGCCTGCGGCTGTGTATGCTCATGGACGAGAAGATCAACCTGCTGATCCTCGACGAGCCGACGAACCATCTGGATGTGGCCAGCCGCGAATGGGTCGAGTGCGCGATCGACGAATATGAGGGCACGCTCCTCTTCGTCTCGCATGACCGCTATTTCATCGAAAAATTCGCTACGCGCATCTGGCTGCTTCAGGACGGCACGATTCGTGATTTCCCCTGCGGCTATGCGAAATACCGCTCCATTCTCGAGCACGAGGCCATGCAGCGCGTCCCGCAGCCAAGGCAGAGGGAGAAGAAGCCCAAGCCGGTCGGCGGCGCGCGGGAGCTGGAAAAGCAGGTGCGGCGGCTCGAGCGCGAGATCGACGCGCAGGAGCAAAAGCTTCAGGCGCTCGACGGGGCGCTTGCGGCGGCCTCGAGCGATTACCAGGAGCTGGTTCGCCTGACGGCCGAGCGCGAGGCGGAAGAAAAAAGGCTTGACGAAATGATGGAGCGCTGGGAAGCGCTTGCATCTGAGCTGGAGTCGTGATATAATGTATCAACAACAAAAAACAAAGGAGAACCCAGTATTATGAGCGAACAATGCAGCGGAAGCTGCTCCACGTGCGGTGAAAACTGCTCGGAGCGCAAGGCAGAGAGCCTGATTGCAAAGCTGAATGAAAAATCCCGCGTCGGAAAGGTCATCGCGGTCATTTCCGGCAAGGGCGGCGTCGGCAAGAGCACCGTGACCGGCCTGCTGGCCACGGCCATGCAGCGTGCGGGCAAGCACGTCGGCATCCTCGATGCGGACATCACCGGCCCGTCGATCCCGAAGGCATTCGGCGTCAGCGGCTGCAACGCCATGGACGATATGCTCATCCCGGCCAAGACCGGGAGCGGCATTCAGATCATGAGCATCAACCTGCTGCTCGAAAACGAGACCGACCCGGTGCTCTGGCGCGGCCCCGTGATCGGCGGCGCGGTCAAGCAGTTCTGGACGGACGTCCTCTGGGACGACGTGGACTACCTGTTTGTCGATATGCCTCCCGGAACGGGCGACGTGGCGCTGACGGTCTTCCAGTCGCTGCCGGTCGACGGCGTGATCATCGTCACCTCGCCGCAGGAGCTGGTCTCCATGATCGTCAACAAGGCCGTCAAGATGGCCGACATGATGAACATCCCCGTGCTCGGCCTGGTCGAGAACTACAGCTACTATCAGTGCCCCGACTGCGGCAAAAAGCACGCGATCTTTGGTGAGAGTCACATCGATCAGGTCGCAAAGGAACACAACATCCCGGTTCTGGCGCGCCTGCCGATCGATCCGGCGGTCGCCGCCGCCTGCGATGTGGGCAAGGCCGAGACGCTGCCCACCGAGGAGCTGGCCGAGGCGGTCAAAAAGATCGGATAATTCATTATTTGTTCAAAAAAATCTGCGGAACGGTTTCCGGAACGCGACGTCAAACGAACAACACACCGAGCCGCGCGGCTCGGAAGGCTCAGAATTCGGAGGTACGCAATGAAAACAAAGTATTTGTCGGTCATACTGGCGCTTGTGCTGCTGCTTGGCCTGTTTGCGGGCTGCGGCAGCAAGAAGCAGGCGGTGTATGTGCAGACCGTCGCCGAGATCATGGGCTACGGCATGCCCGGCAGCAGCAACGTCTGCGCCGGTGTGGTCGTGGCGCAGAACGAGGTGAAGATCAAGAAGGACGACAACCGCACGGTTTCCGAGGTCAAAGTCGAGGTTGGCCAGCAGGTCACGACCGGACAGGTGCTGTTCACCTATGACACGCAGCAGATGCAGCTCACGATCGACCAGAAATCGCTGGAGATCGAGCAGCTCCGCAACACCGTGACGGACAACACTGCCAAGATCGCCGAGCTGAAGAAGGCGCAGGATAAGGCGTCGGAATCCGACAAGCTGTCCTACTCCGTGCAGATTCAGGCGCTTGAGACGGAGAATAAGGAAGCGCAGTATAACATCCAGGTCAAGCAGCAGGAGCTTGACGCGCTCAAGAACGAGAACGGAACCGGTCAGGTGACGTCCCCGATCGACGGCATCGTCAAGTCCGTCAACAACCAGAGCGGAAACGCGGCCAGCAGCAATGACGGCTCGGACAGCTCCGACGCCTTTATCACGCTGGTGCAGAGCGGCGCTTATCGCGTCAAGGGACGTATCAATGAACTGAACCGCAACGAATACCGCGAGGGGCAGACCGTAACGATCCGCTCCCGCGCGGACAAGACCATGACCTGGAGCGGAACGATCGCGGAGATCGATTCCAACCCCGAGTCGTCCCAAAGCTCCGGCATGATTTCCTACGGCGGCAGCAACGACGAGATGACGACCTCCAGCAACTATCCGTTCTACATCGATCTGGACACGCCGGAGGGTCTGATGCTCGGCCAGCATGTCTATATCGAGCCGTCCGGCGGCGAGACCGATGACGGCGGCATCTGGCTCGACGAGAGCTATGTCGTCGCTGCCGACGACGGCGGCTACTTTGTCTGGGCGGCCAACGACAAGGACGAGCTGGAAAAGCGCTCCGTGACCGTCGGAGAATATAACGAGACGCTTGGCCAATATGAGATCCTCGACGGGCTGACGCTGACCGACCGCATTGCATGGCCGGAGGATACGCTCGAGGAGGGGCAGCCCGTCTCCGACACGCCGGTTGAGACGGATGCCACGGACGATACGACCGGCAACGGCGACATCGAGACGCTTCCGAACGACGGCCCGATCGACGATCCCGACGTCTATCCCGACGACCATGACAACAACGCCGTTGTCGATCCGAGGGACGGCGACGACCTCGTGACCGGCGAAACGACGGAAAATACGGCACAGAGTGATGAAACGCTGCCGACCTTGCAGCTCCCGGAGGACATTACAACCGGTGAGAGCACCAGGGAGGGGGCTGTCGGCTGATGCTGGTTGAGATGAGAGACATCTGCAAGGATTACCCGCAGGGCAAGGACTTTGTCCACATCCTCAAGAACATCAATCTTGAGGTCGCCGAAGGGGATTACCTTGCGATCATGGGTCCGTCCGGCTCGGGCAAGACGACGCTGATGAACCTGATCGGCTGTCTGGACGTGCCGACAAGCGGAGAATTCCTGCTCAACGGCGAGGATCTGCGCAACGCGAGCTTCAATCACCTCGCCGAGGTGCGCAACCGGCTGCTGGGCTTCGTGTTCCAGAGCTTTTATCTGCTGCCGAAGCTGAGCGCCGTGGATAACGTCGCCCTGCCGCTGCTCTATCGCGGCGTGGGCAAAAACGAGCGCCGTGAGCTGGCGAAGGACGCCCTGCGCCGTATGGGGCTGGGCAACCGTCTGACCTTCCGGCCGAATCAGCTCTCCGGCGGTCAGTGCCAGCGCATCGCGATCGCGCGCGCCATTGTCGGCGAGCCGAAGCTGCTGCTGGCCGACGAGCCGACCGGCGCGCTGGATACGGCCTCCGGTCAGCAGATCATGGATATTTTTGACGAGCTGAATCAGGCGGGCACGACGATCGTTATGATCACGCACGAGCAGGAGATCGCCGACCGCGCCCGCAAAATTGCCTATATCCGCGATGGCATCCTCAGCGACCGCCCGGCGGTCGAGCCGCCGCGTCCGAAAAAGGAGCCGATAACGCTTACGGAGGAGCAGCTGCTGCATAACCTGCTCTATGGCGGGGAAGGGACGGTGGACGATCATGCGTAAAGAGCTCAAGGTCGCAATCATCTCCATGGTCAGCATCGTGCTGGTCGTGGCGATCATCATCGGAGCGGTCTGGTTCTTCGGCCGCAGCACCGATCCGGTCAGTGTCGTCCCTGCCTCGTGGCATATCACGAGCGGCGATTTTAACAGCCAGTCCTACGAGGGCTATGTTACTGCGGATAATTTGCAGACCGTGACCCTCAGCAGCACGCAGACCGTGACGCAGGTCATGGTCAAGGAGGGGCAGCGGGTCGCAAAGGGCGACGCCCTGCTGAAATATGACACAACCCTGACGGATATTCAGCTTGAACGGCAGAATCTTGCCGTGCAGCAGGCGCAGCTCCGCGTGGAGCAGGCTAAGAAGGATCTGAACCGCATCAACGCAATGAAGCCCTATACCGGACCTCCTGCGACGCGCGCGACCACCGCGCCGACGACCGCGTTGCTGACACCGGAGACGGAGCCGCTGCTTCTGAGCGGCGACGGCACGGAGAGCAAGCCCTTCCGTGTGCTCTGGATCGAAGGCTCGAAGCCCTATGACGATCTGATTAACCAGTATCTCGGCACGAAGGACGAGGTCTGGATCACGGTCGAGATGCGCGAGAGCAACTCGCGCTACGGCGAACTGCTGAGCGCCATCGGCATTCATGTGCAGCGCGTGAAGGCGCAGACGCCGGCGACGGACGCAACGGATGAGACGTCCGAGACCTCCGAGACGACCGCGCCGAGCAACACCGGCACGCTGAGCTACAGCTTTTTTGTTCCGACCATCACGGATCTGACGCCCGATCCCACACCGACGCCCACGGAGACCGAATGGGTCGACACCAGCTCGGGCTACACCGCTGCGGAGATCGCGGCGATGAAGCTAGAGAAGCAGAGAGAGATCCGCGATCTGGATCTCGAATGGCGCAAGGCTCAGGTGCAATACCGCCGGATGCAGGAGGAGGCGCAGGGCGGCACGCTGAAGGCGACCGTCGACGGCGTGGTCACGCATCTGGGCGACCAGCAGACCGACGTCGACACCGGAACGCCCTTCCTCGTCGTCTCCGGCGGCGGGTGCTACTATGTCAAGTTCGACATCGGCGAGTATGACCGCGACCTCTATCCGGTCGGCTCGGAGGTGCAGATCCAGTCATGGACGACCGGAGAGAGCCTGACGGGCGTGATCGAGTCGATCGCGCAGACGCCCTCGAGCGGCCAGTACTGGGGCTCGGGCAACCCGAACGTCACGCTTTATCAGGCGACGGTTTCCGTCTCGGGCGACGCAATGCTGACGGTCAACGACTATGTCAGCGTCCAGCTTCAGGGCGCGGAATCCGACTCGGCGCTTTACCTCGAAAATATGTATATCCGCTCGGATTCCACCGGTTCTTATATCATGAAGGAGGACGAGAACGGCAAGCTGGTCAAGACCTACGTCCGCACCGGCGGCACGCTCTGGAATTCCTATACCGCTGTCTACGACGGTCTGAGCGAAGAGGATTGGATCGCCTTCCCCTACGGCAAGCAGGTGAAGGAGGGCGCAAAGACCGTCCACGATGAGAACGGCAACGTCGGATAAGGAGGCCGCAGTATGTTTGACAGTGTATCCCAAGCGATTCAGGGCATCCTGACGCATAAGCTGCGCTCGTTTCTGACGATGCTCGGTATCATCATCGGTATCGCCTCCATCATCACGATCATCTCCACGATCAAGGGTACGAACGAGCAGATCAAGGAAAACCTGATCGGTGCAGGCAACAACATCGTCACCGTTCAGCTCTATCAGGATGATTATGCCTATGACCTCACGTGGAATCAGGCTCCGGCGGGCGTGAAGGTGCTCGAGGACTCCCAGCGCGACGAGCTGCGCAAGCTCGACGGCGTGAAGGATGTCAGCTTTTTCTATTCCCGCAACTACGCCGAGAATGTGTACTATGAAAACACGGCCTTCAACGGCGCGGTCTACGGCATCGACGACACCTATCTCGGCATCAACGGCTATCGCATCCAGTCCGGCCGGGGCTTCAGCAAGGCGGATTACAGCACGCCGCGCAAGAACCTCCTGATCGACGAGACGGCGGCCAAGACGCTGTTCGGCAGCGAGAATCCGATCGGAAGAATCATGGAGCTGAAGGGCGAGCCGTTCACCGTGATCGGCGTGATCGCGCTGGAAAGCGGCTTCGAGCCGGTCATCAACTCAGTGGAGGACTATAACGTCTATGCCCAGTCCAACAGCGGCAAAATTCTGATGCCGGCGGGCGCGTGGCCGATCGTCTATTCCTTTGACGAGCCGCAGACCGTTGGGCTTCAGACGAATTCGACCGACGACATGGCCGCGGCCGGCAAGGCGGCGGCGGACTATCTCACCGAGCACCAGATTGCCGAATCCGTGAACAAGGCGGGCTTCTCCTATCGCAGCAACGACCTGCTCAAGCAGGCCGAGCAGCTGCAGGAGATGAGCAGCACGACGAACAACCAGCTCATCTGGATCGCCAGCATCTCGCTGCTCGTCGGTGGCGTCGGCGTGATGAACATCATGCTCGTCACCGTCACGGAGCGAACCGGCGAGATCGGCCTGAAAAAGGCCATCGGCGCAAAGCGCCGCAGAATTCTCGGCCAGTTCCTGACGGAGGCGGCCGTTCTGACGGGTATCGGCGGTCTGCTCGGCGTGCTCGGCGGGATTGGCATGTCGGCCTTGATCTCGAAATTTGCCGACACACCGACCTCCCTCAGCCTGCCAGCGATTCTGTTTGCCTCGATTTTCTCGATCTTCATCGGCATCATTTTCGGCTTCTTCCCGGCCGTCAAGGCCTCCAAGCTGAACCCGATCGAAGCGCTCAGAAGAGAATAAGCATCAAGCAGCCGCAAAGCCAAGGCTTTGCGGCTGCGTTTTCTGCCTTGACGTTTTTCGCGGTTCGTGGTATTCTATAGAAAAGTAAAATGCGGAAGGGGGCAACGCCGTGAAGCTGCACCGCAACAGCGAATATGTAAAATGGGGACTGACGGCCTTTTTGGTGATCGTCGCCGGCGGCCTGTTCTGGCTGATCTTCTCCAATCTGACAGGGTTTTACAACGCCCTGCTGAGCCTTTTCGACATTCTTTCACCGATTCTATACGGCTGTCTGTTTGCCTATCTGATGAACCCGATTATGGAGCGCACGCGCGCCCTGCTTGAAAAATTCCTGACCACGCGCAAGCGGCAGCTTCAGGAAAAGACTGTGCGCCGCGTCAGCTTCATCGGCGGCTTAGTTACCGCAGTGCTGGTGTTTCTGATGCTGATCTACGCCCTGATTGCCATGATCGTTCCGAACGTGATCGACAGCATCGAGAGCCTGCTGCAAAAGGATCGACTGGAATCCTATTACAACACGATCAGCGACTGGATCAACCGCACCTTTACCGGCACACCGGTGGAGACGTGGTTCCACGACAATCTGAACGATTTGCTCACGTTTATCACGGACAAGCTCCGCGAGATCGACCTCGGCTCGTTCGTGGTCGACCTGACCTCGTCGGTCTATAGCGTTGTGATGGGCGTTTTCAGCTTCCTGCTCGGCATCATCGCGGCGGTCTATATCCTGATCTTCAAAAAGGAGCTGTGCTGGCAGTCGAAGAAAATCGTCGTCGCGTGGTTCAGTCCCGAGCGCGCGAACCGGCTGTTCGAGCTGGCGCGCCGCACGAACCGTATTTTCGGCGGCTATGTGATCGGAAAGCTCATCGACGCGCTGATCGTCGGCGTGATTACATACATCTTCATGCTGATCGCAAACCTGCCCTATGCGGCGCTGGTCTCGGCGCTCGTGGGCGTGACGAACGTGATCCCGTTCTTCGGGCCGCTGATCGGCATGGTGCCGTCGGCGCTCCTGCTGCTGCTGGATAAGCCGGTCAATGCGCTGATCTTCATCATTTTCAGCCTGATTTTGCAGCAGATCGACGGCAACATCATCGAAAACCGAATCCTCGGCGAAAAGCTCGGCATCTCGGATTTCTGGGTGCTCGTGGCGATCCTGCTCTTCGGCGGCGTCTTCGGCATCGTGGGAATGCTGCTGGGTGTGCCGGTTTTCGTGGTGATCTATTCCCTGATCGCCGACCACATCAACCGTCGGCTGCGCAGCAAGCATCTGCCGACCGAGGGCGAGCTGTATTACACGCTGCAATGCGTCGAGGAGCTGCCGCGCGAGCCGGAGACCAGCGAGACACATGCCGCGCCGGCTCCGAATTATGACACGAATGCCGTCGACGCGGAGCGAGCCGGGTCGGACGACGACAAATAAGAAAAGGGGGTGCGTGCTTGGACGCATTCTTTCAATCCGTTTGTGAGTTTTTTCAGACGGACGGCGCGGGGATCGTGACGGTCTTCAGCGCGGTCTGGCGCTATGCCGCGCCGCTGCTGGCGATTCTCATCATCTGGCGCGCCGCCGCACCGCTGCTGAATTTCCGGCGTGAGCCGGAGATCTGGGCCTATCTGGCCATGCCGGACGGGCAGCAGTTCCCGGTCACGCACTGGGAGAATATCCTCGGTCGCGGCAAGGGCTGCGATCTGGTCATCAACCACCCCGACCTTGCGCGCAATCACGCCGTTCTGACACGCTATGACGACGGCAGCTGGTCGATCACGGACATCGGCGCGCGCGGCGAGGTATGGGTCAACGGCAAGCAGGTGGAGGCCTGCGCGCTGGAATACGGCGACGTGATCTCGCTGAGCGGCGTTGAGATGAAGCTCGTGCCGATCACGGCGCAGGAGGTCGAGGAGCAGAATTATTACCGCACGCGGCCGAGCGACCAGTCCCTGCCGGGACTGACGCTTTTCCTGCTGAGCCTGTTTCAGATTTTCACGGCGGTGCAGTTCTGGATGAACAGCGACGCCGAATATGCCCGCACGATCGTGATGGGCTTCGTCCTGCTCTGCGCGGTGCAGTGGGTCTTCTTTGTCACGCTGAAGATCCTCAGGCGCAGCGGCTTTGAGGTCGAAACGCTGGCGTTTTTCCTCTCGACACTCGGCCTCGCGGTCATTGCGTCCTCCAGTCCGAAGGAGATCACGCGGCAGCTTGTCTGCATCGTCGGCGGCATCGCGATCTATCTCATCATCGCGTGGTCGCTGCGCGACCTGAACCGTGCAAAAAAATTCCGTTATGTGGCGGCGGTCGGCGGCTTTGCGCTGCTGGCGGCGACGCTCGTATTCGGCACGGAGGTTTACGGCGCGCGCGGCTGGATCTATATCGGCAGCCTGTCCGTGCAGCCGGCCGAGCTGGTGAAGCTGTGCTTCGTCTATGTCGGCGCATCGACGATGGACCGCATCGTCACCAAGCGCAACCTCATCACGTTCATCATTTATTCGGCCGTGATCTGCGGCTGTCTGGCGTTTATGAATGACTTCGGCGCGGCACTGATCTTCTTTGTCACCTTTCTGGTCATTGCGTTCCTGCGCTCCGGCAGCTTTGCGACCGTTGCGCTGGCTTGCTCGGCGACGGGCATCGCCGGCCTGATGGCCATCCGCCTGCGCCCGCATATCCTCAAGCGCTTCTCCAACTGGGGACACGTCTGGGAGGACACGCAGGGCGGCGGCTTTGACCAGTCACGAGCCATGATGTGCGTGGCCTGCGGCGGCCTGTTCGGCGTCGGCGCAGGGAAGGGTATTTTTAAATTGCAGCACATTCTCGCGGCCGATACGGACTATGTGTTCGCCTTCCTCTGCGAGGAATGGGGGCTGATCATCGGCGTGCTGGCCGTCGCGGCGATCATCGTGCTCGGCCTGTTCGTCCTGCGCTCGAGCGCGGTCGGCCGCAGCAGCTTCTACACGATCGGCGCCTGCGCAGCCGTGGCGATCCTGATGACGCAGACGATCCTGAATGTCTTCGGCACGATGGATCTGCTCCCGCTGACGGGCGTGACCTTCCCGTTCCTTTCCAACGGCGGCTCAAGTATGCTCTGCTCGTGGGGGCTGCTGGCCTTTATCAAGGCGGCCGACACGCGCCAGAACGCGAGCCTTGCCGTGCAGACGCTCAAGGCGGAGGAGGTGGAGCCTCTTGAATAGAATCGCAAAACGCTCGTGGTTCACCGTTGTGCTATCGGGTATGCTGATCGTCGGCCTGCTGGGCATCCTTGTGCGCTACACGATCTACGCCGAGCAATGGGCGGCGTTCTCGCGCTCGCCGTATATCTATCACACAGGCGGCACGCCCGGCGGCGGGCAGGTGCTTGACCGCGACGGCGAGATGCTGCTCAATCTTGAGGACGGCCGCACCTATGCCGACAGCGAAACCGTGCGCCGCTCGATGCTGCACCTGCTCGGCGACAGCAACGGCTATATCAATTCCGCGATCCTCAACGAATACGGCGACGAGCTGATGGGCTATGACCGCTTCAACGGCACCTATCATGTCGGCGAGAGCACGGGGCGCATCCGGCTCACGCTGAGTGCAGACGTGCAGGCGGCGGCGCTCAACGCGCTCGGCGGCCGGAAGGGCACGGTCGGCGTGTATAATTATAAGACCGGCGAGGTGCTCTGCATGGTCTCCTCACCGACCTTTGACCCGGAAAATCAGCCCGACAGCGAGACGATCGAGAACAGCTCGGACTATGACGGCGTCTATGTCAACCGCTTCCTCTATGCGACCTATTCGCCCGGCTCGACCTTCAAGCTTGTCACGGCGGCGGCCGCACTGGAGAATATTCCGGATGTGCAGAACCGCACCTTCACCTGCTACGGGACATATGACCTTGCAGGCGAGGTGGTCGTCTGCAACGGCGTCCACGGCGAGCTGGATCTCGAGGGCGCAATCGCGCATTCCTGCAATGTCGTGTTCGCGCAGCTCTCCGAGGAGCTGGGCGCGGGGACGCTGACGGAATACGCAAAAAAAATCGGCATCACGGATTCCGTCGAATTTGACGGCATCACGACGAAAAAGGGTCACTTTGACCTCTCCGCTGCGGGCACGTACGAGACGGCCTGGGGTGCGATTGGCCAGTATACCGACCAGATCAATCCCTGCCAGTATATGACCTATCTGGGTGCGATCGCGAACGGCGGCAAGGCGGCGCTTCCGCACATCGTTGACTGCGTGACCTACGGCAGCTCCACGAAGTACAGCGCCTCGACCGAATCGACCGGGCGGCTGATCGACGCGGACACGGCCGACGCGATTGCCGAGATGATGCACACGGCAGTCGTGCGCACCTACGGCGAGTGGAACTTCGCAGGGCTTTATTGCGGCGCGAAGACCGGAACGGCCGAGCGCTCGGACGGGCAGGCCGCAGATGCTCTGATGGTCGGCTTTTCGATGGACGACAGCTATCCGCTGGCGTTCGTCGTGATCGTCGAGGGCGGCGGCTCGGGCAGCGGCGCCTGTGCGCCCGTCGTCAGCGCGGTGCTCTCCGCCTGCGTTTCGGAGCTGGGATAAAAATCAAGGGAGTCGACGCACAGGCGCCGACTCCCTTTTCAGATTGAAGCAGTCAGCCTCCGGCCGTCGAGTCGGAGGCTGACTGCTATTCGTGACGGCGCTGCTTGATCCGGTTATACTAGGGAAGCTCTGATTAAATCGCAAGAGTGGTCAGCGAGGGATTTTGTTCCAAAT